>DASVNU010000243.1:0-12313 GCA_036383655.1 Sphingomonas sp.
GATCTCGGCCGCGGCCTCAACCTCGGTCCGGGCGTCCTCGATCGCGCGGATCAGGCCTGCCGCGGTCTGCGCCGCTTCGCGCATCGCCACCGCCGATTGCTCGGCCGCGGCGGCGACCTCGGCGGTCTTGTCGATCATGCCTCGTGCGGAGCCCGAACTGCGCGCTGCCTGGTCGCGCAAGGTCGCGCCTTCGCTGGTCGCGCGTTCGACCATCGCGGCGATGCCGTCGCGGAATTCGGCCGACAGGCGATCGCGCGCGACTTGCGCCTGATGCTCGCGATACGAATTGTAGATGTCGACGGTGATCTCGCCCTCCAGAGCGGACAAGCGCATCAGCGTGTCGAGCAGCACCGCCAGGCGGGGATCGTCGCGATCGACTCGCGCGACCATCACGCCCAGAGCGGCGCGATCGCTGGCGGAGATCATCGACAGGAGCGCCATCGGCGATACGTCGGCCGAAAAAGCGGCGGCGACCGAGCGCTCGATCGATTCGACCCAGGCGCGACCCGAGGTGTCGAGGAAGCGATTGCGCAGGAAGTCGCAGCCGATGTCGATCATCTTCTGCGTCTCGTGCGTCGCCCAGATTCGTTCGTCGGCAAAACAGCGCAGCCATTGCTGCCAATAAGCTTCGGAAATCGCATGGATTTCCGGTTCGAGCACGGCCCATGCCTCGCGGCTCGACGAGGCCAGCGTGCCGTCGAAATCGAACACCCTGAGACGCGCGCGAAGGTCGATCTTCGCGGCGATGGTGCCGGGGACGGGCAAGTCATGGGTGCTCAACGATTTTTCTCCGCTTCCCGACCGTCGGGAGAATTGGCCGGTCGGACGCCAGAGCTAGCGCGCACTTGGTTAAGGCAGGGTTAGGATGGGCGGCGGAGAACAACCTCCAGATTGGAGCATTTAGCCCTCTCCCGCTTGCGGGAGAGGGTTGGGTGAGGGTCTTCTTTCTTCTAAAATCCAAAGCATACCGCCAGTCCGCCGCCAGATCAGCCAGCATGCCTCACAGCTACGCCGCGACCGGACCGAGGCTGAGGAGAAATTCTGGCAAGCGGTTCGCAACCGCCAGATCGACGGGTTCAAGTTCCGCTTCCAGCACAGCCTGCTGCCATACATCGCGGACTTCGCCTGCCTCGACGCGATGTTGATCGTTGAGATCGACGGCGGTCAACATAGCCAAGAGCGCGATGCTGCGCGGACGGCATTCCTCGAATCCGAAGGGTTCGAGATCCTCCGATTCTGGAACAATGATGTTCTGGGTAATCTGGACGGCGTCATCCATGTCGTTCGTGAAGCGCTGATCCGGCGGGCCAAAGAAGAATAAGAAGACCCTCACCTTCCCGCCGCTGCGCGGCGGGCCCCTCCCTCTCCCGCAGGCGGGAGAGGGGGAAATAGCGCGACTTCGGCCATATCCCCCGGTATGCCTAAAGCCCTCTCCCGCTCGTGGGAGAGGGTTGGGTGAGGGTCTTCTTTCTTCTTCTTTCTCATCCATCCGATCGAAGAATTAGGAAGAGCGCGGGAGAGAGGAGTTAGCCGCTAGCCCAACCCTTGCATCCCGACGCCCGGTGGCTAAGAGGGCGCAGCGCTTTCGCAGGGGATATTGCTTGGCAACGCCGTCCAAACCCGACCGCCCGATTTCGCCCCACCTGACGCATTATCGGTGGGGCCCGCACATGCTGGTGTCGATCCTGCACCGCGCGACCGGCGACGGTCTCGCGGTGGTCGGCGCCTTGCTGTTCACCTGCTGGCTGGCGGCGCTCGCCGGGGGCAGGGAGAGCTATGACTGGTTCGTGTCGTGGTTCTCGGGCGGCTATTGGAGCATCCTGGGCTATGTGCTCGGCGTCGGGCTGACCTGGTCGCTGTTCCAGCATATGATGAGCGGCATCCGCCACTTCTTCCTCGATGCCGGCGCGGGTTACGAGCTCAAGGGCAACAAGACCGGCTCGATCCTGACGATCGTCTGCTCGGTCCTGCTGACCATTCTGTTCTGGGGCGTATTGCTCAAGGACGTCATCCTCGGAGTCGCCAAATAATGGGCCAGGGCACCGAACTCGGCCGCGTCCGCGGTCTCGGCAGCGCCAAGCACGGCGCGCATCATTGGTGGCGCCAGCGCATCACCGCGGCGTCGAACCTGTTCCTTTTGGTCTGGTTCCTGCTCTCGCTGACGCGGTTGAGCGGGTTCGACTATGACAGCGTCCATGCCTGGATCGGCTCGGCCTGGGTCGCGGTGCCGCTGATCTTGCTGGTCGTCTCGACTTGCTGGCACGCCCGACTGGGGCTGCAGGTGCTGATCGAGGACTATGCCGAGAATGAGAGCCGCGTGGCGTTCATCATTCTCATTGAATTCTTCCTCGCGGTGATCGCGGTCACCGCCATTTTCTCGATCCTGCGCGCAGCGCTGGCGGGGGCGTAATGAGCGACAGCTACAAGATCATCGACCACACCTATGACGCCGTCGTGGTGGGCGCGGGCGGCTCCGGGCTGCGCGCGACCATGGGCGTCGCCGAAAGCGGTCTCAAGACCGCGTGCATCACCAAGGTGTTCCCGACGCGCAGCCACACCGTCGCGGCGCAGGGCGGCATCGCCGCCAGCCTGGGCAATATGGGTCCCGACCATTGGACCTGGCACATGTTCGACACCGTCAAGGGTTCCGACTGGCTCGGCGACCAGGATGCGATCGAATATATGGTGCGCGAGGCGCCGGCCGCGGTCTACGAACTCGAACATGCCGGCGTGCCGTTCAGCCGGACCGAGGCGGGCAAGATCTATCAGCGCCCGTTCGGCGGCATGATGCAGAATATGGGCGAGGGGCCACCCGCGCAGCGCACCTGCGCCGCGGCCGACCGCACCGGCCACGCCATGCTCCACGCGCTCTATCAGCAGAGCCTGAAGTACGACGCCGATTTCTACATCGAATATTTCGCGCTCGACCTCATCATGGAAGGCGGCGAGTGCAAGGGTGTGATCGCGCTCTGCATGGAAGATGGGTCGATCCATCGTTTCCGCAGCCATGCGACGGTGCTCGCGACCGGCGGCTACGGCCGCGTCTACCAATCGGCGACCAGCGCGCATACCTGCACCGGCGATGGCGGCGGCATGGTGCTGCGCGCGGGGCTGCCGCTGCAGGATATGGAATTCGTCCAGTTCCACCCGACCGGCATCTATGGCGCTGGCGTCCTCATCACCGAGGGCGCGCGCGGTGAGGGCGGCTATCTGACCAATTCCGAAGGCGAGCGCTTCATGGAGCGCTATGCTCCCTCGGCCAAGGACCTCGCCAGCCGCGACGTCGTCGCGCGCTCGATGGCGGCCGAAATCCGCGAAGGCCGCGGCGTCGGCGCCAACAAGGATCACATCTATCTGCACCTCGATCATATCGATCCCAAGGTGCTGCACGAACGCCTTCCCGGCATCACCGAGACCGGCAAGATCTTCGCCGGCGTCGACCTGACTCGCCAGCCGCTGCCGGTCACGCCGACCGTTCACTATAATATGGGCGGCATCCCGACGAACTATCACGGCGAGGTCGTCCATCTGAAGGACGGCGATCCCGATGCGGTCGTCCCCGGCCTGTTCGCGGTGGGCGAGGCGGCGTGCGTCTCGGTCCATGGCGCCAACCGGCTGGGCTCGAACTCGCTGATCGACCTCGTGGTGTTCGGCCGCGCGACCGGCAAGCGCATCGCCGAGATCGGCCGCAAGGAAGCCAAGCACGGCCCGGTGGTCACGGCGGCCGACGACAAGGCGATCGAACGGCTCGACCATTTCCGCAATGCCAAGGGTGACAAGCCGACCGCGCAGATTCGCGCCGACATGCAGCGCACGATGCAGAAGCATTGCGCGGTGTTCCGCGACACCGCTTTGCTCGACGAAGGCGTCGGGCACATGGACGTGGTCTACAAGTCGCTGGGCGATGTCGGCATCACCGACCGCTCGCTGATTTGGAACACCGATCTGGTCGAGACGCTCGAGCTCGACAATCTGCTGGGGCAAGCGGTCGTCACGATTCGCGGCGCGTCGAACCGCAAGGAAAGCCGCGGTGCGCATATGCACGAGGACTTCCCCGATCGCGACGACAAGAACTGGATGAAGCACACGATCGCGACGTTCGACGGCTGGGGTGGCAAGGGCGGCAGCGTATCGCTCGATTACCGCCCGGTGCACGACTACACGCTGACCGACGATATCGATTACATCAAGCCGAAGAAGCGGGTTTACTGAGGGGGCTGACTTCGGCGGTCCGCTGCGTTTTTTAGCCCTCTCCCGCGTGCGGGAGAGGGTTGGGTGAGGGTCTTCTTTCTTCTTTCAGGTGGCTAAAAACCAAGAAGAAGAAAGAAGACCCTCACCCTCCCACCGCCTGACGGCGGCGGGCCCCTCCCTCTCCCGCTTGCGGGAGAGGGGTCGGTACCTCAAGCCGCGTTATCGATCCCGAGTTCGCCCAGTTTCCGGTACAGCGTCGACCGCCCGATCCCAAGCCGCCGTGCGACTTCGGTCATGCGGCCGCGATAATGGCCGATGGCGAGGCGGATGACGTCGGCTTCGATCTCTTCCAATGGCCGCATGTTGCCGTCGGCACGGAACAACGTCACGCCGCCCGAGGTCGCCATCTGGCCGCCCGGAGTCGGCACGCGCGCGGTACCCAGCGCGGCGATTTGCGGGAAATCGGACCGAGTCAGCGCATCGCCCTCGCACAATACGGCGGCGCGGAAGAGCGCGTTCTGCAACTGGCGGACATTGCCTGGCCAGGCGTAGCGGCCGAGCAGCGCCAACGCGTCGTCTGTGATGCCGAGCGGGCGCAAGCCGGGCTGGTCGGCGATCCGCGCGAGCAGATGCCGGGCAAGCGCCGGAATGTCGCCGATGCGCTCGCGCAAGGGGGGAATCGTCACCTGCACGACGTTGAGGCGATAATAGAGGTCTTCGCGGAACCGCCCGGCCTCGACTTCCTCGATCAGGCGCTTGTTGGTCGCGGCGATGACGCGGACGTCGACCTCGCGAGTGTGGCGCGCGCCGATCGGCTGGACCTCGCCCGATTGCAGCACGCGGAGCAATTTGACCTGGGCGTCGAGCGGCATTTCACCGATCTCGTCGAGGAACAGGGTGCCGCCATCGGCATCGGCGAACTTGCCGATCTTGCGCTCGAACGCGCCGGTGAAGGCGCCCTTTTCATGCCCGAACAGCTCGCTTTCGACGAGGTTGGCGGGGATCGCGCCGCAATTGATCGCGATCATCGGCTTCTTGCCGCGCGGGGAGGCGGCATGGATCGCCTCGGCAACGACTTCCTTGCCGACGCCGCTTTCGCCCTCGATCAGTACGGGGACGCGCGCGCGTGCCGCCTTGGCGGCGATTGCCAGCGCGGCGCGGAAATCGGGCGAGGCGCCGACGATCTCGTCGAAGCCGAGCAAGGCGGGAATCTTTTCCGTCAGCGGGCGCAGCTCACCGGCGTCGGTCCCGGCGATCACCGCCTCGAGCGCCGACAGCATGCGATCGGCGGCGAACGGCTTGACCAGGAAATCGGTAGCGCCGGCGCGCATCGCGGCGACGGCCTGGGCGACCGAGCCGTTGGCGGTGAGCATCAGGATGGGGAGTTGCGGCCGGTGGATGCGCAATTCCCTGATCAGCGCCTCGGCCTCGCTTTCCGGCCCGAAACTGTCGAGCAGGATCGCGTCGAGTTGCATCCCGTCCTGTGTGCCGAGCATGGCGATCGCGGTTTCGCCGTCGGGGGCGAACACCGAACGCCAGTCGCGCCGCGCGGCGATCGCCGAAACGAGGCGGCGCTGCGCGGGTTCGTCGTCGATCAACATCAGGAGGCGCTGTCCGTTGCGCGTCATCCCGCCCTCTTCTGCTCCCGGTCCATCGGATAACCATAAGCGGAGGGGGTAAAGGTCAGCTTAAGCGCGTGTGGTAACGAACTTAATGCTTGTGGGCTTGAGGCAATCGGCGGTGCTGGCTAAGACCGCCGCACAATCAGGGTGGAGAGAGTTGCGGCATGGCCGACCAGACCGACATGAAAGTACATGAGTCGACCTATCACTCGGTGCTGGGGATGCTCAAATATGGCGCGATAGCCTGCGGCATCATCGCGGCGACCGTGATCTGGCTCATTTCCTCCGGTCACAAGTAATCCCCGGCGTGAAAATCGCCGTCCTCGGGGAAACGGCAACGGGGGAGCGCCGCGTCGCGGCCACGCCGGAAACCGTCAAGAAGTTCATCGCCCTTGGTGCCCAGGTTGCGGTCGAGGCCGGGGCTGGTGCCGCCGCCAGCTATGACGATGCCGGCTACCAAGCCGCGGGCGCCACGATCGGCACGCGGGCGGCGACCATCAAGGGCGCCGATATCGTGCTCGGCATCCAGGGACCCGATCCCGCCGAGTTGAAGAACGCCGCCAAGGGCGTGTGGCTGGTCGCCGGTCTCAACCCGTTCGGTGAGCGTGCGCGCGTGGACGGCTATGCCGCCGCCGGGATCGAAGCGCTGGCGATGGAATTCATGCCGCGCATCACCCGCGCGCAGTCGATGGATATATTGTCGAGCCAGGCCAACCTTGCCGGCTACAAGGCAGTGCTCGATGCCGCCGCCGAATATGGCCGCGCCTTTCCGATGATGATGACCGCCGCCGGCACGGTCTCCGCCGCCAAGGCGTTCGTGATGGGCGTCGGCGTCGCCGGTCTCCAGGCGATAGCGACAGCCCGCCGGCTCGGCGCGCAGGTCTCGGCGACCGACGTGCGCTCGGCGACCAAGGAACAGATCCAGTCGCTCGGCGCCAAGCCGATCTTCGTCGAGAATGTCGCCGGGATCGAGGGCGAAGGCTCGGGCGGCTACGCGACCGAGATGAGCGATGAGTATCAGAAGGCACAGGCCGAGCTGGTGTCCGGCCATATCGCCAAGCAGGACATCGTCATCACCACCGCGCTGATCCCCGGCCGCCCCGCGCCGCGGCTGATCAGCGACGCGCAGATCGCGACGATGCGGCCGGGCAGCGTGATCGTCGATTTGGCGGTCGAGAGCGGCGGTAACGTCGAAGGCTCGGTCGCCGGCGAAGTGGTCGAGCGCCACGGCGTGCGGATCGTCGGCCACAAGAATGTCGCCTCGCGGCTCGCCACCGACAGCTCGGCGCTGTTCGCGCGCAATCTGTACAATTTCCTCTCGACCTTCTGGGACAAGGAAGCGGGCAAGCCGGTGCTTGATGAGGAAATCGGCGATGCTGTGCGACTGACCAAGGACGGTCAGGTCGTGAACCAGCGGCTGCTGGGCTGAGGGGATAGGACAATGGACTTCATTTCGATCCTGTCGATCTTCGTAATGGCGGTGTTCGTCGGCTATTACGTCGTCTGGTCGGTGACCCCGGCGCTGCACACACCGCTGATGGCGGTGACCAATGCGATCTCGTCGGTGATCATCGTCGGCGCGCTGATCGCGGCCGCGGCAGTCGGGATCGGTGGCACAGGCGCCACCTCGAAATGGCTGGGGCTGCTCGCGGTGGTGCTGGCCAGCGTCAATATCTTCGGCGGCTTCGCGGTCACCGCGCGAATGCTCGCGATGTACAAGAAGAAAGACCGGCCCGCAGCCGGTCACAAATAATACGTCACCCCAGCGAACGCTGGGGTCTCGTGCAGCTTTGCGCTGGGCGAGCAACAGGGAGATGCCAGCTTTCGCTGGCATGACGGGGTAGGACTGAATGGAACATACGATCGCGGTGAATCCTTGGGCGTCGCTGGCCTATCTGGTCGCCGGGGTGTGTTTCATCCTCGCGCTTCGTGGGCTGTCGAGCCCGACCTCGAGCCAGCGCGGTAACCGCTTTGGTATGATCGGCATGACGATCGCGGTGGTGACAACGCTGGTGACGCATGCGCCCTGGTTGGTCACGAACTATGCGCAAGATTCGTACGTGGCGCGTCTCGACACGGTCACCTTGATCGAAATCCTCGCAGCGATCGGCATCGGCGCCACAATCGGCATCGTCACCGCGCGGCGCATTGCGATGACCGCGATGCCGCAACTGGTGGCAGCCTTCCACTCGCTGGTCGGTTTGGCCGCCGTGCTCGTGGCGGGCGCCGCATTCCTCAACCCTGGGGCGTTCGGCATCGCCGAAGCAGGCGTCATCTTCACCCAGAGCCGCATCGAAATGGGCCTCGGCGTCGCGATCGGTGCGATCACCTTCTCGGGTTCGGTGATCGCGTTCCTCAAGCTCAACGGCAATATGGGCGGCAAGCCGATCATGCTGCCCGGCCGCCATGTCATCAACCTGGCGGTGCTCGCGGGCATTCTCGGTCTGGTCGCGTACTTCACGCAGGATCAGTCGCCCTGGGTGTTCTGGACCATCACGGGGCTCAGCTTCGCGATCGGCTTCCTCTTGATCATCCCGATCGGCGGCGCCGACATGCCGGTCGTGGTCAGCATGCTCAACAGCTATTCGGGCTGGGCGGCGGCGGCGATGGGGTTCACGCTGCACAATACCGCGATGATCATCACTGGCGCTTTGGTCGGCTCGTCGGGCGCGATCCTGTCCTACATCATGTGCCGCGCGATGAATCGCAGCTTCATCAGCGTGATCGCCGGCGGCTTCGGTGGCGATAGCGGTGGCGGTGCGGCAGCGGCCGCGACCGATCGCCCGTGGAAGCGCGGCTCGGCCGAGGACGCGGCGTTCCTGATGAGCCAGGCCGAACAGGTCATCATCGTCCCCGGCTACGGCATGGCGGTCGCCCAGGCGCAGCATGTGCTGCGCGAGATGGCCGACAAGCTCAAGGAAGAAGGCGTCCGCGTCAAATATGCGATCCATCCGGTCGCGGGGCGCATGCCGGGGCACATGAACGTGCTGCTCGCCGAAGCCAACGTCCCCTATGACGAGGTGTTCGAGCTCGAGGACATCAATAGCGAGTTCGCCCAGACTGACGTCGCGTTCATCATCGGCGCCAACGACGTGGTCAATCCGGCCGCCAAGACCGACAAGAGCTCGCCGATCTACGGCATGCCGGTGTTCGACGTGAACAAGGCCAAGACCGTGCTGTTCATCAAGCGCTCGATGGGCGGCGTTGGTTATGCCGGGGTCGATAACGACGTCTTCTACCAGGACAATACGATGATGCTCCTCGCCGACGCCAAGAAGATGGTCGAGGAAATCGTCAAGGCGCTGGGGTGATCGCGTTGAGCGGCGCGGCATCGATCCAGCGCCCCGGGGCGCTCGTGCTGGGCCAGCCCGATGCGCGCGTTCATCTCGTCGCCGCGACCGTCAGGGCCGGCGCCGAGGTGGTCGCGGAAGCCGATTGGTCGGACGCCGCAATGCCCACGCCGGGCGTGCAACTCGTCATCGCCGCGCTCGACGATCTTGCGGGCGACGCGCTGCACGATGCGGTCGACCGGCTCGGCCATTTGCCCGAGACCGAGTTCGGGCTGATCGTCACGCTGACCCAAAGCCAGATCGACGCGGTCGCAGCACCATTGCTCGCCACCCGCATCACCTTGCTGTGCGATCCCGAGGCCGGCGATCTGGCAGCGGCGATCGCCCAGGCCCTGGTCGCGCCGGCCCCGCGCCCGCTTCCCGCCGCGGTTGCCGATCAACGCAGCGACTATGGACTGCCTGCCGAGCCGGTGCAGGTCGCCGCGGCCGATGTCCGCAAGGCGATCCGCGCGCGGCGACTGCGCAACCGGCCATTCCCCGACGTGCTGTTCGAAGACCCCGCCTGGGACATGCTGCTCGACCTTTATGCCGCGCATCTCGAACGCGCGCAGGTGTCGGTATCGAGCCTCTGCATCGCCGCGTCGGTGCCGCCGAGCACCGCGTTGCGCTGGATCGGGCGGATGACCGAAGACGGATTGTTCGTGCGCGAGCCCGATCCGTTCGACCGCAGGCGCGCGTTCATGGCGCTGAGCGAGGCGGCGCTCGATCGCATGAACCGCTACTTCGCGACGCTCGCGCAGAACGGTCTCGCCATCGCCTGAGCCCCCTTGCGTCCGGCGGCGCATCGCGCCACAGGACGCGTACGGGCGGTTAGCTCAGTTGGTAGAGCATCTCGTTTACACCGAGAGGGTCGGCGGTTCGAGACCGTCACCGCCCACCATTCCCATCTTCATCCCGTTATAAGGCGCGGACCAACGTCCTCGCTTCGGCGATCCACGCGGGGTCGCTGACCACTTGTTGGCGCTGACCCGCACCGAGCGGCAGGACTTGCAGCCGGTCGCCTTCGCGCCCGATCAGGCGCCCGAACAGGAATCTCCCGCCCGGGCGTGGGACCAGCACGTCACGGTTGAGTGCGCGGCCGAACGCGTCGGGCTCCAGCCGCGCGCACCAGATCGTGTCGCCGGCGCGATAGTCGCCGATTCCCGCGGCGACGGATATGGCGATCGCGTCGGCATCGGGCCGCGGTGGCGGGATCAGCGTGGCGCGGGCCGGCGCGAGCACGCCGTCCGCCGCCAGGATCGCCGCGACCGGCAAGCCGGGCTGGTCGGGTAATCGGACAAGGTCCGCCGCTTCCACCCCGAGCGCCAGCGCGATGCGGTTGAGCCAATTGACCGACACCGTCCGCATGCCCGTCTCGAGCCGGCCGATCGTCTGCGCGGTAGTTGGCGGCACGCATCGCTGTGCGACATCGTCGAGCGTCATCCCCTTGGCGCGGCGTACTTCACGGATCGCGGTGATCATCGTGTTCCTCCCAACAACCAGATCGGTTCGTGAGCTTCGGACAGACGGGGCGTTCATGGCAAGTTTTTTCCAGAACGGCCCCTCTCCCGCGTGCGGGAGAGGGAGGGGCCCGCCGCGCAGCGGTGGGAAGGTGAGGGTCTTCTTTCTTCTTTTTGGGAACCCCCGCCTGGAAGAAGACAGAAGACCCTCACCCAACCCTCTCCCGCAGGCGGGAGAGGGCTAAGAGTGGGCGAGGGCAACATTAAACCGAGCGGTTGACATTTGCGGCGAGTTGGCAATATAAAACCATATGGTTGAACGACTCGATCTCACCTTCGCGGCCCTGGCCGATCCCACGCGTCGCGCGATGCTCGCCAGCCTGGCGTTGGGCGAGCGATCGGTCGGCGAGCTCGCCGCGCCGCATGCGATGAGCTTCGCCGGAGCCGCCAAGCATGTCGGCGTGCTCGAACGTGCCGGGCTGGTCGAGCGCCGCAAGGCCGGCCGCCAGCAATTGTGCCGCCTGAAGGCCGAACGGCTGCGCGAGGCCGATGAATGGCTGCGGCAATGGGAGCGCTTCTGGACGTCGACGCTTGATCGACTGGAGGCAATCATCGTCGAGGATCGGAAGAAGCTGCGATGACCGATCCGATAATCCTCTCCGTCAGCCGCGATATCGCGGCCTCGCCCGAGCGCGCGTTCGACGCCTGGCTCGATCCCGCGATCGCGCGGCGTTTCCTGTTCGCTACCACCGATGGCGAGATGCTGACTTGCGAGATCGACGCGCGCGTCGGCGGACGGGGGTTGATCGTCGAGCGGCGACTGTCGGGCGACGCGCACCATCGCCTGTTGTTCGAAGAGATCGACCGTCCGCACCGCCTGGTCTTCCTGTTCGCCGCCGATCCGGCGGAAGAAGGACAATGGACCCGCGTGACGATTGAGATCGCGCCGACGCCGACTGGCGCACGCCTGACCCTCACGCACGAAATGGATCCGGCCTGGGCGGCGTACGAAGAACAGACCCGCCACGGCTGGACGATGATCCTCGACACGCTGTCCGACACGATTGGAGAAGAATGATGACCGACACCCTCACCGCAACCGAGCTTCGCTTCGAGCGCCTCTTGCCCGCTCCGGTCGAGACGGTGTGGAAATATCTGACCGACTCGGACCTGCGCCAGCGCTGGTTCATGGGCGGGTCGATCGACGGCCGCGTCGGCGGCGATATCGAATTCGTGTTCGACCACGACCAATTGTCGGACGGCGATGTCCCGACGCCCGATCGCTTCGCCGGCAATATCGGCCGCCGCTGGACCGAGAAGGTGGTGCGCTACGAGCCGCCGCACGCGATCGCCTATACGTTCGGCAGCGACGCCAGCAGCATCGCGACCTTTGAGCTGAAGGATGCGGGCGACGGCAAGACGCTGCTGACCCTGGTGCACAGCGGCATCACGAATCGCGATCAGGCGGCCAATTTCGGCGGCGGCTGGACTTCGCATCTGGCGGTGCTCGAGGCACGGCTCAACGGCCATGGCGTTCCGGATTTCTGGGCGCTGCACAAGCAAGCCGAGGACAGTGTCAAGGCGACGCTGGCCGAGGCGCACGCCTGAGCGACTACACCCGTCATGCCGGGCTCGTCCCGGCTGACGGGCGGCAAGCCTGTCGCTTGGAGCCTCTTGCCTTCCGCTGGCTGCACGTTGGACCCCGGCACGG
>DASVNU010000244.1:0-22732 GCA_036383655.1 Sphingomonas sp.
ATCGCCCGCCGGCGAGACCTATCGCGCGCTGGGATCGGCGCCGACGGCGCAACCGGGCAACGCGCTGGTGATGTTCAAGCCCGATGCGCGCGACGTCGACCTGCGCGCCGCGCTGATCAGGGCGGGCGCGCGCGTCGTCGATGGCCCGACCGCGAGCGGCGCCTATGTCGTGCGGATCGCGCCCGAAAGCAGGGGGCAGGCGATCGCGGGATTGCGTGCGGCACCAGAGGTCGCGCTGGCCGAGCCGATCGACCCCGGATCGCAGCCATGACCTGGCGCGGATGGTTCCGGCTCTGCCTGGCATTGTGCGGTGTTGCCGCGCTGACCGCGGTGAAGCCGGGCTATACGCAGGAGCGTCCGACTGCCGACGTAGATCGCCAGATCCTGGTGATGCTCAAGATGGCGCCGCCGCACTACCGGCCCGGCGGGAGCTATGGCGGTAGCTATGGCGATACCACGGCAGTGGCCGCGCGGCGACGGCTGGCCGCGGGAATCGCGCGGCGCAACGGGCTGACGCTGGTCGACGGCTGGCCGATGCCGCTGATCGGGGTGGATTGCTACGTCATGCGCGTGCCCGACGGCATGGCGGTCGATGCGGCGATCGCGCAGGTCTCGAAGGAACCGGGGGTCGCCTGGTCGCAGCCACTGCAGACGTACCAGGCGCGCGGTTCCCCCGCGCTCAACGACCCTCTCTTCCGGGCACAACCCGCCGCCAAGGCCTGGCGGTTGGCCGATCTCCACCGCATCGCCACCGGCCGCGGTATCTCCATCGCCATCATCGACAGCAAGATCGACGTCGTGCATCCCGATCTGGCTGGCCAATTCGTCGCCAATCTCGATTTCGTCGCCAATCCTGATTCCGGGCGCCGCACCGTTCCCGGCGAGGCGCATGGCACCGGCGTCGCCGGCATCGTCGGCGCCAAGGCGGGGAACGGCATCGGCATCGCCGGGATCGCGCCCGATGCGCGGATGATGGCGTTGCGGGCGTGCTGGCAGACCGCCGCCGGCCCGACCTTGTGCAACAGCCTTGGCCTGGCGCGCGCACTGCAATTCGCGATCGAGCATAATGCCGAGGTGATCAACCTCAGCCTCGCCGGGCCCGCCGATCCGCTGCTCGCCCGGCTGATCGCCATCGCCATATCGCGCAACGTTTCGGTGGTCGCGGCGTTCGATCCGTCACTGCCCCAGGGCGGATTTCCCTCCGCCTTGCCTGGCGTCATTGCCGTCGCCGACGAATCTTTGCGGCCTTTGCCCGCGCGCGTGTACGGTGCGCCCGGCCGCGACGTGCCGACGACACAACCGGGGGGTAAATGGTACCTCGTCAATGGCAGTTCCTATGCCGTCGCGCATGTCAGCGGGCTGATTGCGCTGGTGCGGCAGTCCGGCGGTCGCGCGACCCGGGTAGCGCTGAACCGCGCGGCGGGCGGCGCGATCGACGCCTGCGCGACGTTGCTCGGGACGTCGCCGGGCTGTGACTGTTCGTGCGCGATCGACCGCCGGCTCGCCGGTAGGCGTTAGCGCGCGGCACCTCGGTGCGCTGGCTGCGCTTTTCACCTTCTTTGTCGCAGCGCCCGCAGTCGCACAGGTCAGCGGCAGCGTCGACATCGAAAGCGATTATCGCCTGCGCGGCTATTCGCTGAGCGCGGGGCGACCGGTGGCGACCGCGCAGATCGGCTATGACGACGATAGCGGGGTCTATTTCAACCTGTCCGCGACCGGCGAGATCGGCCGCGACGATCCGCCGTTCCTCGGGGTTCAGGGCAATATCGGTTATGCCCGCCGACTGAACCAGAAGCTGTCGATCGACGGCGGCATAGTGCGCAGCCAGTATCGCTCTCCCGACCGCGATAGCCGGTCGCATGAATATACCGAAGTCTATCTCGGCATCGCGTCCGACCCGTTCTCGGCACGCCTCTATTATTCGCCCGATTACGACCGACCCTATGTCTCGACGCTCTACGGAGAAGTCGAAGCGACGTTCAGGCCAGCGAAAAACTGGCGGCTCAACGGCCATCTCGGGTCCCTGGTCTATCTGGCGACCCCGGCGCCATATCTTCCGGGGCGCGCGGCCCGTTACGACTGGCGCCTGGGGCTGTCGCGCGAGCTGGGGCCTTTTGACCTCCACGCGGCATTATCGGGCGGCGGCCCGGGCAAGGAATATTATTCGGGTGAACTCCACAGCACGGTCGCGCTGACCGCGGGTGCAAGCTGGAGTTTCTGACTCTAACTGCTTCCCCGCACCACCAATTGCACGGGAACGAACGCCTTTCCGGTTCCGCCCACCGGTTCCGCCGGTCCGAACAGCGCCTCGACCAACATCTCGCCCGCGCTTGCCACATCCTGTTCGATCGTCGTCAGCGCTGGCGTGGATTGGCGCGCGCCGAAGCCGCCGTCGAAGCCGACGATCGCGACGTCCGCGGGAATGTGGATGCCCGCTTCCTGCAAGCCGCGCATGATGCCCGACGCAAGCGTATCGGATGCCGCGAACACGGCGTCGATCGCGGGGCTGATTGCCAGCAATTGCGCGGCCGCCGCTTCACCCTGCGCATGGCGGTCGTCGATCGGCGGTGCCGTCACCTCTATCGGGGACAGGCCGTGGTTCGCCAGCACATCGAGATACCCCTGTCGCCGCAAACGAAACGCCTGATGTGCCTCCCAGCCGGGCCCAACGAACGCGATCCGCCGACGGCCGGCAGCTATCAAATGCTCGACCGCCAGCACGCCCGCCGCATGATTGTCGGCGCGGACGATCGGTAGCGAGTCATCCGGCGCTCCCCAGGCGACGAGGTTGCTGCCGGCCTGTCGCGCGCGGGCGAAATAGTCCCAGGCCGCGCGGTTCGCGGCGGTGCCGATCACGATCAGGCCGTCGGCTTCGCGCCGTTGTTCGAAGTCGCTGCGCAGCGAGTCCGGCGTGCTCTGATACGAGAGCAGGATGCCCATGTTGCGCCGCGCCGCCGCCGCCTCGACCGCGCCCAATATGTCGAAATAGAAGGGGTTGAGCGCGCGCCGCTCGAGTTCCGATGACGTCAACAGAACCACCGCTACCGTTCCGACCGCGCCGCCGCGGAGCCTGACCGCCCGGCTGTCGGGGCGATAGCCGAGCTCGGCCGCCGCGCGGGCGACGCGGTCGCGTGTCTCGACGGTAATCGAGGCGTCGCCGCGCAAGGCACGCGACACGGTCGATTGCGACACCTGGGCCAGCAAGGCGACATCGAACGAGGTAGGGCGATGTGCCCGCTCGCTGGTCCTCTCCTCGTCGAATTCGGTTTGCATCGGCCCGCGATTATCGACGTTGCCGACTGCCCTGTCTCTAAAATTCGACCCCGGCGTGATTATGCCGCGTCAGCTAGCCGACGCCGGTCAGTCGGTAGCCGACGCCAGGTTCGTTGGTGATCATTCTCGGGCGCGCTGGATCGGTTTCCAGCTTCTGGCGCAAATTGCGGACGACGATGCGCAGATAATCGACATGGTCCTCGTGCGCCGGCCCCCACACGGTGCGCAGCAACTGGCGATGCCCGATCACACGGTCGGGCCGCTTGGCCAGTTCGGCGAGCACGTCATATTCCTTGGGCGAGAGATGGACCTCTTCGCCCGCGCGGCGGACGCGGCGGCGCTCGAGGTCGATGTCGACGTCGCCGGCGATCACGGTCGTCTGCCCGGTTTCTCCGACGACACGGTGGCGCAGCGCCGTGCGCACCCGCGCGAGCAGTTCCTCGGTATCGAACGGCTTGGTCAGATAGTCGTCCGCGCCGAGGTCAAGCGCCGCGACCTTTTCCGCCGTTTCGCCCCGCGCCGAGACGACGATGACCGTGGCACCGGTGCGCGACCGGAACAGCTGGATCAGTTCGAGCCCGTCGCGGTCGGGCAAGCCGAGGTCGAGCAACACGACCTCGGGCTTGTCGATATCGGCGGCGGTCAGCGCTTCACGCGCGGTCGCCGCTTCGGTCACCGCATAGCCCGACCGCTCGATCGCGACGCGCAGCAGGCGGCGGATATGCGCGTCGTCCTCGACGATCAGGATCCGGGGCTGGGCGGCCATGAAGCAACGTTACGGCCGCGGCGCGATCCGGTCGAGGGCAAGATTGAGCGCGAGGACATTGACTCGCGGCTCGCCGAGGAATCCGAGCAAGGGATAGGCAGTGTTGTCGGCGACGACCTGGCGCAGTTTGGCGGGGTCGATCCCGCGCGCTTTGGCGACGCGCAACACCTGGAACAAAGCCGCCTGGGGGCTGATATCGGGATCGAGCCCCGAGGCGGAGGCCGTCACCAGATCGGCGGGGACATTGGAACCTGGTGCGGGAGCGGATGCCTTGGCCGACGCGAGGTCGGTCTTGATGCGGTCGACCAGCGCCTGGCTGGTCGGGCCGAGATTGGAGCCTGAGGAAGCGGTGGCGTCGTAACCGTTCTTGCCCGCGGCCGAGGGGCGGCCGTGGAAATAGCGGTCCGACGTGAAGCCCTGGCCGATCAGCGACGAGCCGATGACATTGCCCTTGGCGTCGCGGATCAGGCTGCCGTTGGCGGCGCCGGGGGCGATGAGTTGGCCGATGCCGGTGATCGCTGCCGGGTAGGCGAGGCCGAGCAGGACGGCGAAGAGCAAGGTCAGCACGAAGGCTGGACGGAGGGCGGTGGTGAAATCTTTCAACATCTCTTTCTTCCTTCTCCCCTCCCGCTTGCGGGAGGGGCTGGGGGAGGGCGTGTCGGGAGGCGTTTGGAGAGGGTAACAGGCCCTCCCCTAACCCCTCCCGCAAGCGGGAGGGGAACTGGACTAGGCTAGCCCAAGGCCCCCTACGGCCAGGTCGATCAGCTTGATCCCGATGAATGGCGCGAGCAGGCCACCCAGGCCGTAGACGGCAAGGTTGCGCGCCAGTAGCGGCCCGGCACCGATTGCTCGGTATTTGACGCCCTTCAGCGCCAGGGGGACCAGGCACGGGATGATCAGCGCGTTGAAGATGATCGCCGACAGGATCGCCGATCGTGGGCTGCCGAGCCCCATCACGTTGAGCACGGCGAGCCCCGGATAGAGCACGATGAACATCGCCGGGATGATCGCGAAATATTTGGCAACGTCGTTGGCGACCGAGAAGGTGGTCAGCGCGCCGCGCGTCATCAGCAGCTGTTTGCCCAGGCCGACGATCTCGATCAGCTTGGTCGGATCGCTGTCGAGATCGACCATGTTGCCGGCTTCACGGGCAGCTTGCGTCCCGGTGTTCATCGCCACACCGACGTCGGCTTGCGCCAGGGCGGGGGCGTCGTTGGTGCCATCGCCGCACATCGCGACCAGCTTGCCGCCGGTTTGTTCGGTGCGGATCAGCGCCAATTTATCCTCGGGAGTCGCCTCGGCGAGGAAATCGTCGACTCCGGCTTCGGCGGCGATCGCGGCGGCGGTCAGCGGGTTGTCGCCGGTGATCATCACCGTGCGGATGCCCATGCGGCGAAGTTCGGCGAAGCGCTCGCGAACGCCCGCCTTGACCACGTCCTTGAGTGCGATCGCGCCGAGCAAGCGACCGTTGCGGACCACCGCGAGCGGGGTCATGCCGCCGCGTGCGATCTCATCGGTGGCGCGCTTCATCTCGACCGCGCCGGGCGTGTCGGTACCGAGCGTCTTGAGGATCGAGTCGACCGCGCCCTTCAGTACCTTGTCGTCGCCAACGCGGATACCGGAGCTGCGTGTTTGCGCGGTGAAGGGGATGATCTCGGCATCGCCCGGTAGGGTCGTGGCGAGCGCGAACTTGTCGCGCGCCAGCGTCACGATCGAGCGGCCTTCGGGCGTCTCGTCGGCCAGGCTGGCGAGCATCGCCGCCTCGGCCAGCGTCCTGGCGTCGACTCCGGTCAGCGGGCGGAACTCGCTCGCCTGGCGGTCGCCGATCGTGATCGTGCCGGTCTTGTCGAGCAGCAAGGTGTCGACGTCGCCCGCTGCTTCGACCGCGCGGCCCGATTTGGCGAGCACGTTGAAGCGGATCAGCCGGTCCATGCCGGCGATGCCGATCGCCGACAGCAAGGCGGCGATGGTGGTCGGGATCAGCGTGATCAGCAACGCGGCCAGAATGGCGACTGGCACGCTGCCGCCGGCATAGCTGGCGAACCCCGGGATCGTGCCAACCGCGATCAGGAAGATGATCGTGAGGCCGACGAGCAGGATGGTGAGCGCGATCTCGTTCGGCGTCTTCTGCCGCTCGGCGCCTTCGACCAAAGCAATCATGCGGTCGAGGAAGCCCTGGCCCGGCTCCTGCGTCACGCGGACCTTGATGCGGTCGGAGATGACGCGGGTGCCGGCAGTGACGGCCGAGCGGTCGCCGCCCGCCTCGCGGATGACCGGCGCGGATTCGCCGGTGATCGCGGCTTCGTTGACGCTGGCGACGCCTTCGACGACTTCGCCGTCGGCAGGGATCAGGTCGCCGGTCTCGACCAGCACCATCTCGCCCTTCTGCAGACGCCAGGCCTCGACCATGCCCCAGGTGTCGCCGACTCCGATCAGGCGCTTGGCCTGGAGCTCGGACTTGGTGGCGCGCAAGCTTGCCGCCTGGGCGCGCCCGCGCCCTTCGGCGAGCGCTTCGGCGAAGGTGCCGAACAGCACCGTGAGCCACAGCCAGACGATCAGCTGGAGTTGAAAGCCGACCGGCAGCTTCTCGCCGCCAAGCGCGAGCAGCGCGGTCAGCAGCAGCGCCACCACCGCGGTGGTGAACAGCACCGGGTTCTTGATCAGCTGGCGCGGATCGAGCTTCTTGAACGAGTCGCCGATCGCCGGGACGACCAGCTTCGCCGAGAACATGGAGGATGCGGTTGTCATCGTTGGTTACTCTCAGAAGAGCTGGCCGTGGATCATCGCGAGATGATCGGCGATCGGTCCGAGCGCGAGGCTGGGCAGGAAGGTGAGACCGCCCAGGATCAGGATGATCCCGACGAGCAGGCCAACCCACAGGCCGCCGGTGGTCGGAAACGACCCCGCGCCGGCCGGCGTGTATTTCTTGGCCGCCAGGCTGCCGGCGATGGCGAGCACGGGGACGATCATGAAGAACCGCCCGACCCACATCGCGACCGCCAGCAGGCCATTGTACCAGGGCGTGCCCGCGGTCAGGCCGGCGAAGGCGGAGCCATTGTTCCCGGTCGCCGAACTGAACGCGTAGAGTATCTCGGTGAAGCCGTGCGGTCCCTTGTTGAGCGGCCCGGCCAGCCCGTCGGGCATGACCGAGGACAGAGCGGTGAACCCGAGGATCGACAATGGCAGCACGGCGATCGCCAGCACCGCGAGTTTGACCTCGCGCGCTTCGATCTTCTTGCCGACATATTCTGGCGTGCGGCCGACCATCAGCCCGGCCACGAACACCGCCAGGATCGCGAACAACAGGAAGCCGTACATCCCCGAGCCGACGCCGCCGACGACGATCTCGCCCAACTGCATGTTGAACAGCGGGACCAGGCCGCCCAACGCGGTCAAGCTGTCGTGCATCGCGTTGACCGCGCCGCATGAGGCGGCAGTGGTGACCGCGGTGAACAAGGCGCTGGCGGGGGTGCCGAAGCGGACTTCCTTGCCTTCCATGTTCGCGCCCGCGAGGCCGAGATGATGGAGGACCGGGTTACCCGCGGCTTCCTGCCAATAGACGACGATGGTGCCGGCGAGGAACAGGATGGTCATCGCGCCGAGGATCGCCCAGCCCTGGCGCGTGTCGCCGACCGCCTTGCCGAACGTGTAGGTCAGCCCGACGCCGATCGTGAAGATCGACAGCATCTGCGCCAGGTTGGTCAGCGCCGAGGGGTTCTCGAACGGATGCGCCGAATTGGCGTTGAAGAAGCCGCCGCCATTGGTGCCGAGCATCTTGATCGCTTCCTGGCTGGCGACCGGGCCCATCGTGATCGTCTGCTTGACGCCTTCCAGCGTGGTCGCGTCGACCGACATGGCGAAGGTCTGCGGTACGCCGCTCACCAACAGGTAAAGCGCATAGATCACGCAGATCGGCAGCAGCAGATAGAGCGTAATCCGGGTGATATCGGCCCAGAAATTACCGATGCCGTTGGACGCGGTGCCGCCCGGCGCGGAGTTGGGGGAGGGGCGCCGGGCGAACCCGCGGAACAGGGCGAAAGCGACGGCGATGCCGGTCGCCGCGCTGAGAAAGTTATGGATCGTCAGCGCCATCATCTGGCTGAGGTTCGACATGGTCGATTCGCCGACATACCATTGCCAGTTGGTGTTGGTGACGAAGGCGATGGCGGTGTTCATCGAGCCATCCGCGCCGACCCCGGGCAGCTTGCTCTGGTTGAACGGCAGGAAGCCCTGCGCGCGCAGGATCAGATAGGTCAGCAGGACCGTGATCAGCTGGAATACCAGCATGTGGACCGCATAGCGGCGCCAGCTCTGGTCGGTGTCGGGATTGATCCCGGACAACCGATAGAAGCCGCGCTCGACCGGGCCGAGCACGGCATGGAGTGGCGTGCGGCGTCCTTCGTAGAGTGCGAACAGCCATAGTCCCATCGGCTTGGCGAGCGCAGCGAGAATGGCGACAAAGAGCGCGATCAGCGCCCATCCCTGAAGCGTCATGAGCTTATCCTCAGAACCGTTCGGGCCGCACAAGGACGGCGATGAGGTAAATCAGCAGGCCGAACGCGGTCAGCCCGGCGAGCGCGAGGTGCAGGTTCATTTCAGGCGTTGTCGCACAGGCGCACGAAGGCGAGGGTCGCCAGGAACAGCCCGCCGAGCACGGCGAGCCAGGTGATATCGGGCATGGTCAGCCTCCTGTTGGATCGGCCGGCGAGATAGGAGCGAGCGGCATTAAGGTGCGCGGGCGAAAGCGTGCCGGCGGCATTAAGAAGCCATTAGTTTTGGCCTCATTCCGTCATGCCGGGCTTGTCCCGGCATCCACCGTGCAGCACATCCCTGACCCGAAGAACAAGCGGCATGGTGGACCCGGCACGAGGCCGGGGTGACGGCCGTGGGAATGATATGACCGACGACTACCGCCCTTCACCGGAAGCATTGCTTCGCGCCGCGAAGGCGGAGGAGCGCGGCCGGCTGAAGATCTTCCTCGGCGCCGCGCCGGGGGTCGGCAAGACGTTCGAGATGCTGCGCGAAGGCGCCGAGCGGCAACGCGCCGGGACCGATGTGGTGGTCGCGGTGGTCGAGACGCACGGCCGTGCCGAGACCCAGGCGCTGGTAGAACCGCTCGATGTGATCGCGCGCCGGCCGATCGACTATCAGGGCCATGCGCTTGAGGAGATGGACCTCGATGCCGTGCTGGAGCGTCGGCCGCAGCTCGCTTTGGTCGACGAATTCGCCCACACCAATGCGCCGGGCAGCCGCCATCCCAAGCGCTGGCAGGACGTGATGGAACTGCTCGACGCCGGGATAGACGTCTACACCACGCTCAACGTCCAGCATGTCGACAGCCTCAACGACGTCGTCGCCAGCTTCACCCGGGTGCGCGTGCGCGAGACCGTGCCTGACAGCGTGTTCGACGGCGCCGAGGTCGAGGTGGTCGACTTGCCGCCCGACGAACTGATCGAGCGATTGAAGGCGGGCAAGGTCTATATCCCGGCCGAGGCGACGCGTGCGCTTGACCGCTTCTTCTCCAAAGCCAATCTCTCCGCATTGCGCGAAATGGCGTTGCGGCGCGCGGCGCAAAGCGTCGATCAGGCGTTGACCGAGCATCTCGATACCCATGCCGTCACCGGCACCTATGCCGGCGGCGAGCGCGTGCTGGTCGCGGTCAGTGAGCTACCGGGCGCGGACACATTGGTCCGTTCCGCCAAAAGGCTGGCCGACGCGCTGAAAGCACCGTGGCAGGCGGTGTTCATCGAAACGCCGCGCGCGGCCGGCTTCGGCGAGGAGCAACGGCGCCAGGTCGCCGACATGCTGGGCCTCGCCGCCAGCCTGGGCGCGACGATCGCCACCGTCCCCGCCGAAAGCGTCACCGCGGGCCTGCGCGATCAGATCGCAGAGGCGCGGATCACCCAATTGGTGATCGGCAAATCGAGCCGCACCTGGTGGTTCGCCTTGCGCCATGGGTCGGTGGTCGATGCGATGCTGGCGGCGGGCGAGGGGCTGGCGGTCCATGTCATTCCCGCCGGCGATGCGCCGCCGCGGACCAGGACCAGCGTCCCGCGTGGCGATTGGAGCCTCGCGGTCGACGCGTTCGTGCCGGTGCTGCTGGTGGCGTTGACGACAGTCCTGACCAGGACGGTCGAGCCATGGATCGGGCCGGGCGGCATCGACCTGATCTACCTGTTGCCGGTGATCGTGGCGTCGGCGCGGCTCGGGCTGTGGCCGGGCGTCGCGACCGGCATCCTGTCTGGGCTCGCCTATAATTTCTTCTTCCTGCCGCCGCTCTATACGTTCACCATCGCCGACCCGCAGAGCGTGCTGACGATGTTCGTGCTGATCGGCATCGCGACCTTCACCGCCAACTTGACGGGCCGGCTCAAGATACGCGCGACGATCGGCGCCCGCAGCGCGCAGGAGAATGCCGCGGTCGCCGGCTTCGGCCAGGCGCTCGCGCGCGCGTCGGACTGGCGGAGCACCAGCCAGACCATCTGCAGCGAAGCGGCGCGATTGCTCGGCGTGACGGTGATCCTGCTCGACCAGCGCGACGGCGAACTCGAGTGCATTGCCTCAGCCCCGGGGCCGATACCCGAGCTCGGCACGGTCGACCGCGCCGCCGTCGACTGGGCGTGGAGCCGGGGCGAGGCGACCGGGGTCGGCACTGCGACCCTGGTCTCCGCCGACTGGCAATTCCAGCCGCTCAAGACCTCGCTCGGCGTGCTCGGCGTCGTCGGCTTGCTCGCCGAGGACGGCGGCAATCCGGTGGGCGCGGATCGCGCGGTGCTGCTGACGACCCTGCTCGGCCAGGCCGCGCTGGCGCAGGAGCGATTGAGGCTCGAGGACCAGTTGCGCGACGTCTCGGTGCTGCGCGAGCGCGACCGGTTGCGCGCGGCGTTATTGTCGTCGATCGGGCACGATCTGCGCACGCCGCTGACCTCGGTCGCCGCCTCGGTCGACGCCTTGGCACGGCAATATCCCGACGCCGCGGCGGTGCCGCTGGCGCGCGCCGACATCGCGCGGCTGCGCCGCTTCCTCGACAATCTGCTCGACATGGTGCGGCTCGATTCGGGCGCGCTGGCGATCTCGCTCGAAGCGATCGACCTGACCGACGCGGTGGCGAGCGCGGTCCATGACCTCAAGGACTTGTTGCGCGGTGTGCATATCGACCTGCAGGTGCCGGTCGACCTGCCGCTGGTGCGCGCCGATCCGACCTTGCTCCACCATGTGCTGATCAACCTGCTCGCCAATGCCGCGATCCATGGCGGCGACGGACGCGTCGCGATCATCGGCAAGCGGATGCCCGACGCCGTGCTGTTGTCGGTCCGCGATCACGGCCCGGGGCTCGAGCCGGGCGCCGAAAAACGCGTGTTCGATACCTTCGTCCAGGGGCGCGGCAGCGACCGCAGTGGCGGCAGCGGGCTCGGCCTGGCCATCGCCAAGGGATTCGCCGAGGCGATGCAGATCGGCATTTCCGCGCGTAATCATCCCGATGGCGGCGCCGAGTTCACGCTTCGTTTTGCGATCCCGTTGCGGTGACGATCGCGGTCCGCCATCGCCTTCGGCCAGCCTGGTCGGTTGTAAACCGCGCCATCTTCATTACGTTATCCACATGACCGCGACGATTCCGATTTCCCGGTTCGAACTGCACCCCGGCAGCAGCACCGCGCGCTCCTAGGCCCTGGACGATCCCGCCTGTCTGGCGGGGTGTGGACCAGGGCGGCAACGGGAATATCCGGCGAACCGCCGCGACTCCCTTTCACCTCATCATCGCGCCGTTCGCTTGCATCGTCCGTTCGACATGGCCGCGATCGCGCGCCCGCGTGGAGCTGCGGACCATGTTGTCGAACCATTTTCTCATCGAAGCGGATCGCCGCGTTATCGGCCTGGCGATACGATTCCGAGGCGGCTTCCGATTTATCGCCTCGGATGAGCGCTTCAGGCCATTGGAAGGTAAGTTATTCCGTAAATTGAAGGCGATCGATCGGCTCGCCGCCATATTGAGCGCCAAATGGCGTCATCCGACCAGGTGACACTTGCGTCGTGCGGGAAGCCGCCATCTTGGCGGGCTTCCTCGCACGACAACCGACGCCCGGTTTCGACCCTCCTCGACAACGCGCTCGTCGCCGATGATCCGGCTCTTCCGGACCTCGCTTCGTCGCATTGCCAATTGTACATCGGATCGATCGGAATAGCTTTGAGTCAGGCGCCGCCGAGTCGGAGGCGCTCATTAGAACAGAGGCGACGCGCCCGTTTGGGAGAGCTGTCATGGATCGCGACTTCGACACGTCGTTCGACAAGCCTGTTCCGATTATCGTCTCGGTCAAGGGCGATGCCCAGATCGCGGCGAGGCTGCAGCGAGTCGAGCTCGATCTTTCCCGCTTCCACAGCGGACGCTGGGCATTGCAGCTCGATGGCGTGATGGCCAATCGCGCGGAGCCCGCCGTCATCCTGGCGCAGGGTGTGGCGTGCCTGGCGGTCGCCTGGTGGGCGCAGCTGTCGCCGCGCTCGTATTTGCGCAACATCCGCGGGGCGGTGCTGTTGTCGCCGCTCAGCTATGGCTTCGGCCAGTCGGCGATCGCGCGCAACGTCCGGCTGAGCCCGGCGACCAAGCTGCCTTTCCCCTCGATCGTCGCCTGCGATCCGTCGCCCGGTGTCGAACAGGTGCTGGCGCTGGCTGACAGTTGGGGAAGCCGCTTCGTCGATGCGAGCAGTCTCACGCCCGGGCACCCGAGCAATCGCAGCGCGACCGGGACGCATGCCGAGCAACGGCTGGTCGACCTGCTCGCGACGCTCGGCGGCGATGCCTTCACGAGTCCGGCGGCAACACCCGTCGATCAGGAACGGCTGCTCTCGCTGGTCGATTAATGCGCGGCACGCGGTGACAGGCGCGCGCTTCGCTCCTAACAAGGCGCGGTGACCGGGGGCGACGCCACAAGAACGCTGCGAATGATGCTGGCGATCACGCGTGCGTTGGCCGCGATGAGCCCGCGACGGACGGTGATCGCCTTGGGTCTCGCGCTCGGCGGCGCCGCGGTCGAGGGCGCCGGCCTGTTGTTGCTCGTGCCGATCCTGACCGTGGTGACGGGCGGCGGCCCCGGCTGGGTGCATCGCTATGCCGCGAAATGGGGCGTTGCCGGCACACCGCATCTGATCGCGTGGATGATGATCGCCTTCATGGTGGTGATGGTCGTGCGTGGCCTCATTCTCTATGCGCGCGATATCTCGATGCAGTCGCTCCAAGCGCGGTTCGTCGATGCCCAGCGCATGCGCATCCTGCGCGCGCTGGCGGTCGCGCCGTGGCGGGAAATCGCCGTGCTCGACCATTCGCGGACGACGACGTTGATTGGGATCGACGTGATGCGGATCGGCGTCACGGCACAGCAACTGATCCAGATGACTGTCGCCTTGATCTCCACGTTGGTCCAGCTTGCCGTCGTCGCGGCGCTCGCGCCGGTGCTGGCGCTGGTCGCGGGGGTGGGGATGGTGATCGGCGCGGTGCTGATCGCGCTCAACCAGGCGCGCAACCACAGCAGCGGCGAACTGGCGATGCGCGCCGGACAGAATATGATGAGCAATGCCAGCAGCTTCCTGGGCGGGCTCAAGATCGCCGCGGCGCAACAGATGCGCGATCGCTTCGTCGACGAATTCGCCGCGTCGCAATCGGTCGCGCGGCGGCGGCAATTATGGTTCCAGCGCGACCAGGCGCGATCGCGCTTGTGGTTCACCCTGGGATCGGGGGTGGCGCTGGCGGGAGTCGTGCTGGCGGGAATCAACTTGCTCGGCGTGCCGCCGGCGCGGCTGATCATCGTCGTGCTGGTGTTCGGGCGGATGGTGGGGCCTGCCCAGGCGATCCAGCAATCGATCCAGCAAGTCGCTTATGGTGTTCCCGCGTTCGAAGCGGTGCGCGAGGCGGAACGCCATTTCGGCGCGTTCGCGCAGCCCGAGGCCGATGCGCCGCCGCCGGGGCCGATCGAGCTGTCGCACGTGACCTATCGCCATCACGGCGGAGGCGGCGTGGGCGACGCCACGCTGACCATCGCCGAAGGATCGATTACCGGGCTGACCGGCGCGAGTGGTGGCGGCAAGACCACGCTGATCGACATCATCACCGGCCTGCTCGAGCCGCAGTCGGGAACCATCAAGGTTGGCGGGCGGCCGCTCGGCGGCGGCTGGGGCGGGGCGATCGCCTATGTTCCGCAGGACGGCTTCCTGTTCCACGACAGTGTGCGCCGCAACCTCGATTGGGGCGACGAGACGGTCAGCGAGGAGATGATGCATGCGGCGATCGACGCGGTCGGCGCGACCGCGATCGTCGCGCGGATGCCCCGGGGAATCGACAGCGTGGTGGGCGAGCGCGGGGCGCTGTTGTCGGGCGGAGAGCGCCAGCGACTAGCGATTGCCCGCGCGCTGCTGCGCAAGCCGCGCCTGCTGGTGCTCGATGAGGCGACCAACGCGATCGACCAGGGGAGCGAGGGCGACCTGCTGACGCGCCTGGCCGCGCTCGACCCGCGCCCGACGATCCTGATCGTCGCGCATCGCGATTCGAGTTTGCAGCTGTGCGACACGTTGATCCGCGTCGATGACGGTGTGGCGAGAGTGGTGGGGTGAAGCGGTCGCGCCAATCCCCCTCGTCATGCCGGGCTTGTCCCGGCATCCACCGTGCCGGTTAACGACGGAGCTATTCCCTTGTCGCCCGTTGGACCCCGGCACAAGGCCGGGGCGACGGTTGTATTGGGCGCGCGCCTAGCTCAGATCGCCCCCGAGAAGGTATCGCACTGACGATAGTCGCCGGTGTCGATCCCGCGCTTCAGCCAGGTCATGCGTTGTTCCGACGTGCCATGGGTGAAGCTGTCCGGCACCACTCGGCCCTGGGTTTCCTTTTGCAGCGTATCGTCGCCGATCGCCTTGGCCGCGGTCATGCCTCCCTGCAGGTCGCCGGGATCCATGCGGTCGCGATTCTGCGCCGCCCAGACGCCGGCGAAGCAATCGGCCTGGAGTTCGAGCATCACCGACAGGCGATTGCCGGCGGCTTCGTTCGAGCTGCGCTGGGCACGCGTGACCTTGTCGGAAATGCCGAGCAAATTCTGGATATGGTGGCCGAATTCATGCGCGATCACATAGTCCTGCGCGAAATCACCCGGTGCGCCGAAACGCTGCGACAATTCCTGGAAGAAGCTGGTGTCGAGATAGATGCCCTGGTCGCCCGGGCAATAGAACGGTCCCATCGCCGATTGCGCGGCGCCGCAGCCCGACTGGCCGTTGCCCGAATAGAAGACCAGTTTGGGGGCAACGAAGCGCTGGCCCTGTTGCTGGAAGATCGCCGCCCAGGTCTTGTCGGCCGAACTGAACGCGTTGCACGCGACCTTTGAGCTCGCGTCGAGGTTGCAGCTCGATCGGACATCGGTACCGCCGGCCGAGCGGCTCGCCTGGGTCGGCGCCAGGCTGCCGCCGGTACCGCCGGTGTCGGCGAAGTGGAGCCCGCCGCTCATCAGGAAGAACAGCCCGACGACCACCGCGACGCCCAGGCAGCCGAATCGGTTGAAGATGAACGGCAGGAACGCGAACAACAGCCCGCCGCCGCCTCCACCGCCGCCGAATCCGCCAAAGCCGCCACCCTGGCCGCGCTGATCCTCGACATTGATGTTGGGATCATAATCGTCGAGCCGCATCGGCTGCCCCTTTTGTCGTTTTCGTCGCGATCAAAATGCGCTCCAACGCCCATGGTTGCAATCGCCCGATTGATCGACTCGAGCACTTGGCCCATGCGGGCTCGCGATGGCCGATACCAAAGCCCGCCGCCGCGCCAAGGCGCTCCCGTTGCCCGAGCAAGTGGCATTGGTGCTCCAGGGCGGTGGTGCGCTGGGCAGCTATCAGGCCGGCGTGATCGAAGGGCTGGAAGCCAACGGGATCGAGCTCGACTGGGTCGCCGGCATTTCGATCGGCGCGGTCAATGCCGCGATCGTCGCGGGCAACCCGCCCGAGCGGCGAGTCGAACGGCTGACCGCGTTCTGGGACAAGGTGACGAGCTCGCTGCCCAGTTTTCCGATCTTCCCCGACGATATGGTACGCGAGGCGTTGCACGAATGGTCGGCGGGCTTCGTCATGCTGGCGGGCGTCCCGGGATTCTTCTCGCCGCGTGGGCTGCCGCCGGTGATGGCAGCACCAGGGACCAGTGCCGCGCTCAGCTTCTACGACAGCGTGCCGCTCCGCGACACGCTCGACGAGCTGGTCGACTGGGATCTGCTCAACGACGGGCCGGTGCGGCTATCGGTCGGCGCGGTCGACGTCGAAAGCGGCAATTTCCGCTATTTCGACAACCGGCTCGATCGGATTGACGCGCGCCACATCATGGCCTCGGGCGCGTTGCCGCCAGGGCTGCCCCCGGTCGAGATCGAGGGCCGGCTTTGGTGGGACGGCGGGCTCGTCTCGAACACCCCGCTCAGCCACGTGCTCGATCACCAGAATGAAGGCCTGCTGGTGTTCCAGGTCGATCTGTTCCCGTCGATTGCGGTGCGGCCCCGGACAATCATGGACGTGATGGCGCGCGAGAAGGAAATCCGTTTTTCGAGTCGCTCGCGCGAAATCTCGACCCAGTTGATGCGGCTGCGCAAGGATCGCGAGATCGCGCGGCGCGTGCTCGCCAAATTGCCGGCGGAGATGGGCAACGATCCCGACGTTCGCGCGCTCGCCGAGCGGTCGGCCGAATATCCGGTCAATTTGGTCCATCTGATCTATCGCGCCAATGCCTGGGAAGGCGGCGCGCGCGACTTCGAATTCTCGGCGCGGACGATGCGCGAACATTGGCAGGCGGGCAGCGAAGACGTCGCCGCGACGATGGCCAATGCCGAACTGGTCGCCGAGAACATCATCGACGGCAAGACCGCCGCCTTCGACCTCACCCCCCGCTAAGCAACGGAGAAAGCCATGTTCCTCAAGGGCAAGAGCGCGATCGTCACCGGTTCGACCTCGGGCATCGGGCTCGCCTACGCCAAGGCGTTCGCGGCGGAGGGCGCGAGCGTGATGATCAACGGCTTTGGCGATGCCGCGGCGATCGAGACGGAACGCGCCGCGCTGGCAGCGACGAGCGGGGCGAAGGCGCTGTACGACGCCGCCGACATGACCAAGCCCGAGGCGATCGAGGCGATGGTCAAGCGCTGCCATGACGAGCTTGGCGGCCCCGACATCATCGTCAACAATGCCGGTATCCAGCACGTCGCGCCGATCGACGAATTCCCGATCGACAAATGGGACGCGATCATCGCGATCAACCTGACCAGCGCGTTCCACATGATGCGCGTGTCGATCCCGTATATGAAGGCGACGAAATGGGGCCGGATCATCTCGACCGCCTCGGCGCACAGCCTGGTCGCCAGCCCCAACAAATCGGCCTATGTCGCCGCCAAGCACGGCATCGCCGGCCTGACCAAGACCGCCGCGCTCGAAGTCGCGACCGACGGCATCACGGTCAATGCGATCTCACCCGGCTATGTCTGGACGCCGCTGGTCGAGAACCAGATCCCCGACACGATGAAGGCGCGCGGGCTGACCCGCGAGCAAGTGATGAACGATGTGCTGCTCGCCGCGCAGCCGACCAAGGAGTTCGTCACGCCCGAACAGGTCGCCGCGCTTGCCTTGTTCCTCTGCCGCGACGAAGCCAAGTCGATCACCGGCGCCAATATGACCGTCGACGGCGGCTGGACCGCGGCCTGACGTCTTTTTTCAGCTTCGCTGTCACGGTGCCGGCCGGCACCGTACCTGTTTCAGCCAACGTATCGCTTGCGCAACCAACTGTGCGGTGGTTGGTTGTCGGATAATGACAAGGGCGCATCTGGGGGCACTGGCGGGTGCCCTCATCATTGTCGCTGCCGCTCCGGCGGCGGCGAGAGACGATATTCCCGCCGACTGGCATCGAGTGGCGACGACGGCTGATCGCGCGCGACTACGAACCACGCGCCAAGCCTGGCTCGAGGCACTCACCAAGGCGCGCGCGGCGGGCCAGGGCAGGGCGATCGCCGCGCAGGGCGCGCTGTTCGATCCCGACGGGGTGCTCATCGGCGCCAAGCCGCCGCCCGGCGACTATCGTTGCCGTGTGTTCAAGCTGGGCGCTCAGCGGCCGGGCAATCGTGACTTTGCCGCCTATCCGGCGTTTCGCTGCCGCATCGACACCGAGGGCGGGATGCTGAGCTTCTACAAGATCGGCGGGGGGCAGCGCCCGGTCGGGCTGGTGTTCGACGACGGCAGGTATCGCCAGATCTTCCTCGGCACGCTGTCGTTCGGCGACGAAGGTCTCCCGATCGACTATGGTCGCGACGACAATCGCGACATGGCGGGAATCGTCGAACGCGTCGGGCCGCGCCGCTGGCGGATGGTATTGCCCTATCCGCATTTCGAATCACTGCTCGATGTCGTCGAGCTGGTGCCAATGAATTGACGCTCAGCGCGCCGCCGCGCGCGCACCATAGAATGTCTTGGCGTCGGCTTCGACCCGGCTGACCTGCGGATTCATCGCCAGTACCGATTCGAGAAAGGCGTGCGGCTTCTTGACGAAGCGCGGCTGGATCACGGCGCGCAAGCCGGATCGCCGGGCCGCCTCGGCGACGAAATGGACGCAGTTGCGCTTGCTCGCGCTGTAATGGTGATCGCCCTTTTCGCCCCATTCCTCGGTCAGATGGAGCACCGAATCATATTGCGCGTCGGTCAACCAGACCGAGAAATGCGCGAAGCTGCCCATGATGTAGCTGCGCGGCGTGATGTCGATCTTGCCGGGCACGTCGCCGAACAGGATAGCGGGCGAAATGACCTTCGCGGTGAAGCCGTAGGAAATGTCGACCGGCCGGCCGCCGCGATCGGGCGTGCCGTCCAGCGTGACGAAGGCATGGGGGAACATCTGCCCTTCCTCGCGCGACCAGAAGGTGATTCGGACCTTGGCGGCAGCGGGCTGGGCGGCGAACGCTACCCAGACGAGCAGCAGGGCAATCGCGGTGCGGAGGCGGAGATGCATGGGGGGTGCTGTAACAAGCGCGTCGCGTCGGGGGGAGATAAATCCTCCCCGTTTACGGGGAAGGGGACCAAGACGCGCAGCGGCTTGGTGGAGGGGGCTGGCCCCAAGCGATGTAGGTGTGGAGGGCCCCCTCCACCACTCGCTGCGCGAGCGGTCCCCCTCCCCGTCCCGGGGAGGATTTATTGACCGCCATAGAAAATGCCCGCCGAGACGAACCCGGCGGGCATCCTTTCCTCCCCAGGAAAGTCGAAAACCTTACAAAACGGCGCGGCGGCGCTCGTTTCTGAGGGCCAAGTGGCGGAGAATTGACGTCCAGGCGATATCGGACGCGCCGTTTCCAGCGTCATGTTGTCGGCCGATGTGCCGCCAAGTCGGTTGTGATGTAAAATATTGACAAAACCGCTACGCAGCGGGATCGCTTGCGGCCAGGGATTCTGGGACAGGAACGACCATGGCCGATCGCAAACTGTTGGCAGGGCACGCGGTCCGGCGACTACGACGCCGCGAGGGCCTGACCCAGGCGGCAATGGCCGAGATGCTCGCGATCTCCCCCAGCTATCTCAATCTGGTCGAGAAGAACCAGCGTCCGCTGTCGGCGGCGCTACTCATCAAGCTTGCCGAGACGTTCGATTTCGACCCGCGTGCGCTGGCGGCGGGCGAGCCGGGGGGCGGTGCGGCGGCGATCCGGCGGCGGCTGGCCGACCCGATGTTCGCCGACCTCGAGATCGACCGCAATGAAGTGGAGGAATGGCTGGCGGGTGCGCCCGGTGGCGCCGAGGCCTTTGCCCGCGTGTTCGATCGGCTGGGGCAGGGTACGGCGACGGGCGAGGCGGGCGGGGCGTCCGACGCGATCGCCGACCTGCGCAAGGAGATCGAGCGCTGGCGTGGCCATTATGCCGATCTCGACGCGGCGGCAGAGGCGCTGGCCGACGAATTGCGGATGGGTGCCGGCGATCTCTACGGCGCGATCGCTGAGCGACTCCGCGTCAAGCATCAGCTCACCATCCGCGTCCTGCCGGTCGACGTGATGCCCGATCTGTTGCGGCGGACCGATCTCCATGCCCGCCAGTTGCAGGTGTCGGAGACGCTCGACGCCGCCAGCCGCACGTTCGCGGCGGCTTATCAGCTCGGCCAGATCGAGGCGCGGGCGATGGTCGAGGCGCTCGTCCAGGGCGCCGGCTTCGCCGATCGCGCGGGCGAACGGCTCTATCGCCGCTATCTCACCAGCTATTTCGCCGCGGCGGTGATGATGCCCTATGCCCGTTTCCTGCGCGCGTGCGAGGCGACCGGATACGATCTTGAGCTGCTGCAGCGGCGGTTCGGCGCGGGGTTCGAACAAGTCGCGCACCGGCTGACCACCTTGCAGCGCGTCGGCGCGCGCGGGCTGCCGTTCTTCATGGTGCGGGTCGATCGCGCGGGTCAGGTCTCGAAGCGATTCTCCGGCGCGAGCGGATCGCCGCTGGTCGAGAGCGACCGGCGCTGCCCGTTGTGGCGCGTGCATTCGGCGTTCGACCGGCCGGGCGACCTCGCGGTCCAGCTGGTCGAACTCGAGGACGGCGCGCGCTGGCTGACGCTGTCGCGCACGGTGACGCCGCAGGGCCGCCGTTATGGCGCGGTGCAGGCCGAATTCGCGGTCGGGCTGGGCGTCGCGGCGGACCTGGCGGGAAGCCTCGCGGTAGCGCGGGGAATCGACCTCAAGGGCGAGGCGACCCCGATCGGCCTTGGCTGTCGCGCCTGCGCCCGCCCGTCCTGCCCACAACGCAGCGCCGCGCCCGCGGGGCGTGCGCTGCTGGTCAACGAGCGCGAGCGCGGGGTCAGCCCGTTCACCTTCGGCGGCGATTGAGATCGCTGTAGCGAGTCGTAAATAATTTACAAAAAAACAGAATAAAAGAACCATCCAGTCACCGATTGACCATTGTTTACGCCGTATGGCGAGTCCATGGTCTGTAAATTATCGTACATACCTCGCATCACTACAAGCGAGGACCTACCGTGACCTACCAAGATTCGATTGCTGCTACCGGCCAGCTCATCAAGAGCCATAACGGCACCTGGGACGGAATCGGCGCCGAGGCGGTAGCGCGGATGCAGCTCCAGAACCGGTTCCGTACCGGGCTCGACATCGCGCGCTACACCGCGGCGATCATGCGCCGCGACATGGCGGCCTATGATGCCGATCCGGCCAATTACACCCAGTCGCTCGGTTGCTGGCACGGGTTCATCGGCCAGCAGAAGATGATCAGCATCAAGAAGCATTTCGGTTCGACCGAGCGTCGCTATCTCTATTTGTCGGGCTGGATGGTCGCCGCGTTGCGTTCCGACTTCGGACCGCTGCCCGACCAGTCGATGCACGAAAAGACCAGCGTGCCCGCGCTGATCGAGGAGCTCTACACCTTCCTGCGCCAGGCCGACGCGCGAGAGCTGGGGATGATGTTCCGCGAGCTCGACAACGCGCGGGAGACGGGCAACGAGATCGAGGCGCAGCGTCTGCTTCACGCGATCGACAATCACCAGACGCACGTCGTGCCGATCATCGCCGATATCGATGCGGGCTTCGGCAATGCCGAGGCGACCTATCTGCTCGCCAGGAAGATGATCGAGGCGGGCGCCTGCGCGCTGCAGATCGAGAACCAGGTCTCGGACGAAAAGCAGTGCGGACATCAGGACGGCAAGGTCACCGTGCCGCATGAGGACTTCCTGGCGAAGGTCCGCGCCTGCCGCTACGCCTTCCTCGAACTCGGGGTCGAGGACGGGATCATCGTCACGCGCACCGATTCATTGGGCGCGGGGCTGACCAAGCAGATCGCGATCAGCCACACCCCGGGCGATCTCGGCGACCAGTATAATTCGTATCTCGATTGCGAGGAAATCGAGATCGGCAACCTCAAGGCCGGCGACGTCCTGATCGAGCGCGACGGCAAGCTCGTCCGCCCCAAGCGGCTCAAGTCCAACCTGTTCCAGTTCCGCGAAGGCACCGGGGCCGATCGCTGCGTGATGGATTGCATCGCCTCGTTGCAGAACGGCGCCGACCTGCTGTGGATCGAGACCGAGAAGCCGCATATCGAGCAGATCGCCTCGATGGTCGATCGCATCCGCGAGGTCGTGCCCAACGCCAAGCTGGTCTACAACAATTCGCCGAGCTTCAACTGGACGCTCAACTTCCGCCAGCAGGTCTATGACGCCTGGGTCGAAGCGGGCCGTGACGTCTCGGCGTACGACCATGCCAAGCTGATGAGCGTGGATTATGACGCGACCGACCTGGCGGCCGAGGCCGACGAGCGGATCCGCACCTTCCAGGTGGATGCGGCGAAGCGGGCGGGGATTTTCCACCACCTGATCACCTTGCCGACCTATCACACCGCGGCTTTGTCGACCGACAATCTGGCTCGTGAATATTTCGGCGAGGCGGGGATGCTGGGCTATGTCAAGAACGTCCAGCGCCAGGAAATCCGTCAGGGCATCGCTGCTGTGAAGCACCAGAACATGTCAGGCAGCGACCTGGGCGACGACCACAAGGAGTATTTCGCCGGAGAGGCCGCGCTCAAGGCGGGCGGCGCGCACAACACGATGAACCAGTTCGCCGCCTGACCCGGCGGCGACGTTCGCCGCGTCAGCCCCCGCTTGGCGGCGAACCATGGACGGCCCGGAGGTTAGTAGCCCCTCCGGGCCGTTTCTTTGTGCATTTTCCCTCTCCCCTTGTG
>DASVNU010000245.1:0-1692 GCA_036383655.1 Sphingomonas sp.
GATGCTGGCGGAAGTCGGGGTCAACGTCGATTGCTGGCCGTTGCTCGACGTCAGCCAGCCCGACACGACCGAGGCGATCACCATTCGCGCGCTCGGCCACGAACCGATGCGCGTCGCGGCGATGGGCAAGGCGATCATGGAGGGCCTGCGCGTGGGCGGCGTGGTCGGCGTGGTCAAGCATATGCCGGGCCATGGCCGCGCGGTGGTCGACACGCATTTCCATCTGCCCACGGTTACGGCGTCGGAGGAAGAGCTCGAGATCGACCTCGAACCGTTCCGTCGTCTGGCTGATGCGCCGATGGGGATGACCAGCCATATCGTCTTCCAGACCTGGGACCCCGAACGCCCCGCGACCATGTCTCCGGTGATCGTCGAGCAAGTGATCCGCGGCAAGATCGGCTTCGACGGGCTGTTGATGACCGACGATATCGACATGAAGGCGCTGTCGGGGACGGCAGGAGAAAAGGCCGCGGGCGCGATCGCCGCCGGGTGCGATATCGTGCTCGATTGCTGGGGTCGGATGGAGGAGATGCAGGAGATCGCCAGCCTGTTGAGCGACATGCCGGCGAAGTCGCTGGAGCGGCTCGACCGCGCGATGGCGACGATCCGCGGTGCTAAACCGCAGGGCGATTTCGCGGAGCTGATCGCCAAGCGGGATGAATTGCTGGCGTTGGTGTGACGCTCACCACCACGTCATCCCCGCGAAAGCGGGAACCCATCACCTCTGCGCGCCCACCGGATGAGATTGGAGATGGGCCCCCACTTTCGCGGGGGTGACGGGGAGTTTGCTGGGCGGCTGTTATCCACAACACTCCGCGCGCCCGTCTTTCGTCCTCGTGACGAACCTGTCTAAAAGCGTCGCAATGGACGCCGCCGACGACACGCTGACGCTCGATATCGAGGGATGGGAAGGCCCGCTCGATTTGTTGCTCGCGCTCGCCAGGTCGCAAAAGGTCGACCTCAAGCAGATCTCGATCCTGCAATTGGTCGAACAATATCTCTTCTATATCGAGCATGCCCGTACGCTGAAGCTCGAGGTCGCCGCCGATTACCTCGTCATGGCGGCGTGGCTTGCCTATCTCAAATCGGCGCTGCTGCTGCCGCGCGATCCTGAGATCGAGCCAAGCCCCGAGGAACTGGCGCTGCGGCTGCAGATGCGGCTCGAACGGCTCAATGCGATGCGGGATGCTGGGGCGCGGTTGCTCGCGCGCGACCGGATCGGCCGCGACGTGTTCCGCCGCGCCGCGCCCGAAGGGCTGCGCACCGTGCGCAAGGCGCAATGGCAGGCGGAGATTTACGACCTGATCGCCGCTTACGGCCAGGTCAACGCGCGCAATCGCCCGGTCTTCCACGTCGTCCATGATCGCCTGGTGATGACCTTGGACGCCGCGCTGGAACGCGTCTCGCGGCTACTCGGCGAACGGATCGACTGGGCGACGATCGAAAGCTTCCTGCCCGACAGCCTGGATGGCGCGTTCCGCAAGTCGGCGCTGGCCTCCAGTTTCGTCGCGGCGCTTGAACTGGCGCGGATGGGCAGGGCCGAATTGCGCCAGAAATCGGCGTTCGCGCCGCTCTATCTCAAGGCGACAGCATGATGACGGTCGATCCCGACGATCCGGTCCGCGCGGTCGAAGCAGTGCTGTTCGCCGCCGAGGAGCCGCTGACCGCGGACACGATCCGCGCGCATGTCGG
>DASVNU010000246.1:0-3278 GCA_036383655.1 Sphingomonas sp.
CGCGGGCGGTTTCGACATCGGCGTCGCTGACCAGGCCGTCGGCGCGCAGCCGCTGGGCGCGGGCATAGGCCGCCTGCGCGGCGGCGGCGTCGCTCGCTGCCTTGGCATAATCGAGCCTGCTGGTCGGGCTGGGCGCCAGCCGGACCACCACCTGCCCGGCGCCGACCTTGGTGCCGACCGGCGCCGCGATCGCGACGACCGTCGCTTCGGCGGGCGCGGCGAGGACATGCTTGCCCGTCGCCCCCGCTTCGACCGCGCCATAGACGGTCAGCGTCTCATCGACCGCGCCTTGTTGCGCGGGCGCGATCGCGACCAGGGCGACCGGCTTGGCCTCGCCATCAGCCTGCTCGCCCGAGCCGCAAGCTGCGAGCAGCATCGCCAGGGTCAATGCCATTCCCGCCTTCATTTCCAATCCTCCCTTGGCACGCCCGTCAGCAATTCGAGCGCGATCATCGTTTCGTCGATTGTCTGGTCCGCCGTCGCCAGCTCGACCCGCTTGGTCCGCAGCGCTCCTTCGGCGGCCTCCGCCGTGGCCCGCGACACGTCACCGCGATCGGCGGCCGCGCGGCTCACGCGCGCGAGCCGGTCGAGTTCGGGGAGCTGCGCGCGGATCGCGGCACGCTGGGTCCGCGCCAGCGTCACCGCGCTGGCGGCGGCGGCGATGTCGGCGCGGGTCTGGAACAGTCGCGCGTCATATTCGGCCTTGAGCTGCTCGCGCGTCGCGCGTTCGATCGCGATCCCGCCGCGATTGCGGTTCCACAGCGGCAGGGTGAAGTCGACCGTCGGCCCCAGGATCTTGTTGCCGCCGGTGTCGCGCGTGAAATTGAGGTTGAGCGCCAGGGTCGGGAACTGATCGAGGATCGCCTTGTGCACCGCGGCTTCCTCGGCATTATATCCCTCGCGCAGCGCCTGCAGGTCCGCGCGGTTGTCGAGCGCGATCTGCGTGAGCCTGGCCGGGTCGAGAGCGGGATCACCGTCGAGTGCGGGCGCGAGGCGCAAGGGCGTTTCGGGCGGCAGGCCCAGCAGCTTGACCAGTTCGAGCCGCGCGACATCGGCGTCGCGCTCGGCGGTCCGCAACTTGTCCGCGGTGGCGGCGGCGTCGGTCCGCGCCGCCTGGACACCGATCGACGCGACGTCGCCGCGAGCGGCCGCGCGCAGATTGCGGCCGAGCAGCGACTTGGCCGCCGCATCGTCGATCCTGAGCAGGTCGATCGCGGCCTGGAGGCGACGGATGCGCACTGCCTGGAGCCGCGCTTGCGCGGCGGTCTGCCATTCCGCCCAGGCGAGGTCGAGCCGCACCTGCCTGGCCTGCGCCTCGGCCTGCTGGCGCCGCACCTTGCCGGTACGCAGCGTATTGAGGTCGAGCCCGAGGCCGCTCACGATCTCGCTGAACGGATCCGGACCGGACAGGATGCTGCCCAAGCCGAGATTGAAGGTCGGATCGGGCAACAGTCGCGCGGCGAACACCTGGGCATCGGTGACGCCGGTCTTGACCCGCATCGCCTTGAGGTCGGGGTTGCCGAGCACCGCGATCACCGCGATGGCATTGTCGTCGAGTGGCGCTGCGAGATCGATATTGGTCGGCTTGAGATAGGGCCGGTCGATCGTCGCGGCGTCGCGACTCAGCGCGGCGATATCGGCGCCGGGCGGAGTCGTCGCGAGCGGTCGCGGCGTATAGGAGGCGCACCCGGCGAGCAGAAGCAGGGCGAGCGCCGGGCTGACACGAGGGCTGACACGGGGGGCGAGCGATTGCATCATGACTCCTCCCTAACCAATCTCTACTGACGCGGTCCTGACGGAATCGAAAATACAATCTGTCAGCCGAGCGTCAGCGAACCAAGCGCATAGGAGGGACCTGATGACAATCAATCGGCATCATCCTGGGGAGCGGCGCTGATGCGCGCGCTGGTGGTCGAGGACGATCCCGATATCGGGATCGATGTCGAACATGGCCTGACCGAGGCCGGGCTGGTGGTCGATCGAATCACCAATGGCCCCGACGCCTGGTTCGCCGGCGATACCGAGGATTATGCGATCGTCGTGCTCGATCTCGGTCTGCCGGGGCTCGACGGGCTGACCGTGCTGCGCCGCTGGCGGGCGTCGGGTCGGACGATGCCGGTGCTGATCCTGTCCGCGCGCGGCGACTGGACCGAGAAGGTCGAAGGGATCGAAGCGGGCGCGGACGATTATCTCGCCAAGCCGTTTCAGCTCGGCGAACTGGTGACGCGGGCGCGCGCCCTGTTGCGCCGCGCCGGCGGCCATGCCGCGCCGGTGCTCGAAATCGGGCGGCTGAAGGTCGACACCCGCAATCGCCGCCTGTTGGTGCGCGATGTTGAGACGCGCGTCTCGCCGCTCGAATTCCGGTTGATCAATTTCCTCGCGCATCAGGCCGACCGCACCATCGCGGTGGGGGAGATCGCCGACCATCTCTACGGCACGTCGGAACTGGGCGACGTCAATGCGATCGAGGCGCTGATCATGCGGCTGCGGCGCAAGATCGGCAGCGACAGTATCGAGACGCGGCGCGGGTTCGGCTATCGCCTGACCGGTGGGGCCGACTGAGGCGATGCGCTCGATTCGCCTGCGCCTGATCGCCTTCGCCGCGCTGGCGATCGCCGTCGCTTTATGGGCGGCATGGCACGTCATGGGCATGCTGTTCGAACATTATACTGAGCGCCGCATGGCCGACGCTTTGGTCCGGGATGGCAATGCCGTCGCGGCCGCGGTGCGGGTCGATGCGCAAGGACGCCCATCGGTCGATCCCAGCGATCTCGACGCGCGCTTCCGGCGGCGGGCGAGCGGCCTGTACTGGGAAGTCCGCGCGCCCGGCGGCGTCACGGGATCGCCGTCGCTGGGCGGCAAATTGCTGTCGGCCGACGAGGACGATCGCGAAGCGACCGGCACCGCCTGGCAGGAAGCCGAGGCGCCGGGACCTTATGAGGACGATTTGATCCTGGTCGAGCGCCGGGTGTCGGTCGGCGGCACCGCGGTGCTGGTGCGGGTCGGTGAGGATGACGAACCGATCGATCGCGCGGGCGCGTCGTTCGCGCGCGAAATGGGGATGTTCCTGCTCGCGCTCGGGGTCGCGCTGGCGCTCGCCGCCGCGGTGCAGGGCGAGCTCGGGCTATGGCCGCTGCGGCGCGTGCGGCGTGAGCTTGCGGCGATGGCGCGCAACCCCGCGCAGCGCCTGTCCGACGACCATCCGCGCGAGATCGGCGACCTTGCCCAGGCGATCAACGCGCTCGCCGATGCGCGCAGCGACGACCTCGGGCGCGCGC
>DASVNU010000247.1:0-3944 GCA_036383655.1 Sphingomonas sp.
GGCGCGCCGCCGACGGACGGCTTGAAGAACGTCGTCGCGTCCTCGTTCGGCTGCGTCATGTCGTTATAGTCGAAATAGAGCGTCAGCTTGCCGGCCTTGCCGTCGTTGACGAACTTGCCGTTCGCCTGCCAGCCGCCCTGGGTGCCGTTGAAGTCCCATGCACGCGCACGTTGGCGCGCCGCCGAGACATAGGCGGACGTGTTGCCGTCGACGCCGAACGCGCCGGTATCGATCCGCACGAAGGTGCGCGATGTGCCGAAGCTGCCAAATGTCTGCGCGGCCTGGATGCCGAGCTTGTCGAGCGGGCTGGACGAATAGGTCTCGACCGTGCCGCCGAGATTGCTGTTCGACGCGGTGGCGAGATCGCCGGCGCCGGTCGACACGATCACGCGGCCGACATTCTCCGAGATCACCGCGCGCTGCGGCGAGAGGCCGTTGTAATTGCCGTAGCTCTGGTCGCCCAGCGGCACGCCGTCCATCGTGTAGCCGAGCTGGTTGCCGGCGAAGCCGTGGATGAAGATCTGCGCGTTCTGCTCGTTATAGCCCCAGGGGTCGGCAGTGATGTAGAGCACGCCGGGCAAGGTCTGGATTGCCTTGAGCGGCGAGACGCCGGGCAGGATCTTCTGCATCTCGGTCCCGGGAAGCTCGGTCGACGAACGCGTCGTTCTACCGGTGACGACGATCGTCGAGGCATCGTCGGGAGCGGCCTTGTCGGCGCTGGCGGTGTCGGCCGGCGCGTCGCTGGGGCCTGTCGCGGCGGTTTGCGCGAACGCCGCATTGGCGCAGAACAGCGCGCTGGCGAGCGCGAGCAGGCTGGAAGTCGAACGGATCACGGCGGCCCCTTATTGTGAACGTTGCTGCACTGCAGAACGGGGATGCCTGTGCCCTTGGACAATGCCATTTTCGCGACGTTTCGGTTGCGATCGTATGACAGCGAGCGATCCAGACGGCGGTCATCGGCGAGTCGGTCGCGATCGTCGCGGGGACAGCGATGATGCCGGGGTATTGCCCGTAGCGGCGGGCGAAGGCGTTAGTTCACGCCGGAATGGTCTGCCCTGATCGCGCGGCTATCGCGCCAACTCCAGACGGATCGCACGAAGCGCGCGGTCCACATCCTCCTCGTCATTGAAGATGTGCGGCGAGAGGCGGAAGCCGTTGAACCAGCGTTTCTCGGCCATCTTGACGATGATCTGGTGCTTCGTCCGCATGGCCGCGCGAAACGCGGCGCCGTCGATGGCATCGGGCAGATAGGCGGCTACCAGGGCCGTCGCCGCCGGCGATTCCGGCGGGACGCTGGCGAGCCGTATTCCGGGAATGCCCGCCAGCCCCTCATAGGCTCGATTCCGCAGCGCGAGCGTGCACGCCCGCACCGCGGCCGTGCCGCGCTTGCTCATCGCCTGCGCGGCCGCGCCGAGACCGATGCACAAGGGTAGGCAACCGACGCCGGTCGAGTTCGAAATGAAGCGATGTCCGTCCTCGAGCTGGACCGGCTCGATCCGGTCACCGATCTCGGGTGAAAGGTAGAGCATGCCCGTGCCTTTCGGCCCCATCAGCCATTTGTGCCCTGGCGCCGCATAAGCGTGGCAACCGAGCGCCTTGACGTCCACGGGGATCTGGCCAAGCGCCTGCGCGCCATCGACCACGCACAGCCTGTTCTGCGCTCTGGCCAAGGCCGCGATCTCCGGGATCGGCATGAGATACCCGGTGGCGGAGACGACATGGCTGACGCTGATGACCTTGGTCTCAGGCCGGATCGCACGTGCGAACCGCGCAAGGATAGCTGCCGGGTCGTGATCCTCGGGCGCGATCGGGATCGTGTCGACGATGACGCCGCGGCGGCGCGCGAGATTGGTCCAGCAATAGGTGCCGCCTTCATGTTCCTGGTTGGTGAGCAGCACCCGATCGCCAGCATCCAGCCTCATCCCCGACACCAATATGTTCATCGCATCGGTCGTGCTCCGCGTGATCAGCAGTTCCGCCGCGCGGCAACCCAGCAAGGTCGCGACGTCTTCGCGCGCGCGGTCCGACTGCAGATGCAGGGGGCCATCGTTATAGGTCTCGAAGACCGGGTTCTGCTCCAGCTCTATCCAGGCCGCGTCCATCCTCGCGCGCACGCTCAGGGGCGTCGGTCCCAGCGACGCCGTGTTGAGATACGTCAATCCCGGCGCGAAACCATATTCGGAGCGTGGATCGGGCGTCCCATCCGCTGCCAGAACCGCCTGGGCAGGCATCGCCAGCCCGATGGCCCCCAATAGCGTACGGCGCGTGCAGTCTACCGATGGTTTCCCCAACACCCGCCGCTCCCGTCGACCTGAAGGACATTCACGAGGTCGTTTGCGGCGGAAACCTGCCGGAACCTCGGATGCAAGTCTATCGTACGCAGTCCGATGCCATACCGCGCCCGGAAGGCGTCATTGCCTGTCGAACACCAACAGCTGCGAGAACTTTTGACCTTTTCTGTTCGTGCCCTCGTCCGAGATGGTCAGGACTTTTCCGTCCGGCGAAACCGTGCGCAGAGCAATGCCCACCGTTTTGCCGTCTCGCTTTTCCTCTGATCTGACTGTCCGCTCATCGACGCGCACGGCGTTCAGCGTGTCGTAACTTGCCGAGCCGCGCATCGGATAATCGCGCCCGTCATATGCATAAGTGTACCTTACCCGCATCTTCTCGCCCTTGGCATCGATACCCGTCCAGGTGACCGCAACCCCTTCCGGAATGGCCCGGTATATCCGGATCTGGCTCCGCCACCCCGGGCCGGGGGTGAATTGCGACCTGGCGACGTTCAACTGCCAGGTGCCCAGGACCGGATCGCTGGACGATGTCGCATGAGCCGTCGACAGCGCCAGCCCGGCAATGCATCCGAAAATGAACGTTGAAAGGCGTATGCTCACGATGTGTCTCCGCGACGCCAGCAACTTGATTGCAACACGACGATAGCAGCGATCGGCCGCGCGCGCACACACCCAAACGCAGACCGTAACGAACGCGCAGGAATCCCTGAGGTCGCGGCCTGTGCGGCAACCAACGTCCGTTCCATCGGATTTTCGATCGGAAAAGCGGGCAATCGGCTCGCGGCCAATAGCGGCCGAGCGCATTTCCCCCACCGCCAACGCCTTCCACCCGCCACAACCTGCGTCTAACGTACCCCCGTGGACCTCTATCTCCCCATCGCCAACATGTCGGTCAACGCGCTGGTGATCGTCGCGCTCGGGCTGTTCGTCGGGCTGTTGTCGGGGATGTTCGGGGTCGGCGGCGGGTTTCTGACCACGCCGTTGCTGATCATCTACGGCATCCCGCCGACCGTCGCCGCCGCCTCGTCGGCCAGCCAGGTGACCGGAGCCAGCGTGTCGGGCGTGTTCGCGCACCTGCAGCGGCGCGGGGTCGATTTCCAGATGGGCGGGCTGATGGTCGCGGGCGGGTTCGTCGGGTCGGGGGTCGGCGCCTGGATCTTCCGCATTCTCCAGCAGACCGGCCAGATCGATACGGTGATCGCGGTCATCTACGTGCTGATGCTCGGCTGGATCGGGTCGACCATGGCGAAGGAATCGATCCAGTACATCCTCGCCGCGCGCGGCGGAGCACCGCCGCCCGCGCGCAAGCGGCGCCACCATCCGCTGGTCGCCGCGTTGCCGCTCAGGATGCGTTTCTATCGCTCGGGGCTCTACGTCTCGCCGCTGGCGCCGTTGCTGCTCGGGTTCGGTGTCGGCATCCTGACCATATTGCTGGGCGTCGGCGGCGGTTTCATCCTGGTGCCCGCGATGATCTACCTGCTCGGCATGGCGACCCAGGTGGTGGTCGGCACCAGCCTGTTCCAGACCCTGTTCGTCACCGCCTGGGCGACGATGGTCCACGCCACCACCACCAAGGCGGTGGATATCGTACTCGCGGTGCTGCTGCTGGTCGGATCGGTGACCGGCGCGCAACTCGGCGCACGTTTCGCCGCA
>DASVNU010000248.1:0-2166 GCA_036383655.1 Sphingomonas sp.
TAGATCACCGACGCGGTCGCGCCGGTCTTGCTCACCGCCTCGGCGACGGTGTCATAGACCGGCAGGCCGAGATGCTCGGTGCCGCCCTTGCCCGGCGTCACGCCGCCGACCATCTGCGTGCCGTAATCGAGCGCCGCCTTGGTGTGGAAGCTGCCGGTTTCGCCGGTCATGCCCTGGGTGATGACCTTGGTGTTCTTGTCGACGAGGATGGACATCAGTTTTCCTTCTTCGCGTCTTTGGCAGCACTGTTGCCGATGACGAGGATGATGGTGGAGGCTGCGCTATCGGTCTTCGGCGTGACGACCGGGATGATCAATTCGCCGTTCGGCAGCGCGATCGGCGCCGGTTGGCTGCCCGCGATCGGGGCCTGCACGGTGGCGCCGATTGCCGCGCTGACTTGCGGATAGAAGGTCGCCGGATCGAACGAGGCATCGCCCTTGGCCATCACGACGCAGCCGCCATCGATCCCGGTCTTGTAAATGACCAGGACGTTATCGCGCTGCAGGACCGTGCCGTCGGGGCCGCTGTTGAGCCCCTTGCTCTGGCCAGCCGTCGCGGGCGCCCAGCCCGCGAAGCGCGTCGCCTGGCTGGCGGGGTCGGTCGTCGTGCCCAGGCAAGCCTTTGCCGCAGCGACGATCGTCGCTTGCGGCCCAGGTTGCAGATCCGGGCCGTCCGTCGCCATGGCAGGCGTCGCGACGACGAGGGCTAGGGCGCCGAGCATCGCTGGTTTGCTGAGGTTCATTGCTTCACCGCGAATTGCTGCGATTTGATGACGAGACCGAGCATCACCATCCGCTTCGTATCGGCGAGCGGAGAGGTGGCCGGCGTATAGGCGACCATCAGCTTCGAGATCGGGCGGGCCAGGCCATTGTCCCACGAAGACATTGCGATCTGGCCGGTATCGATCTTCTTGTCGGGCGCTCGCCCGGCCCAGGTCGTCAGTGCGGCGTAGTCGGGCATCGCCCGTGCGGCAAAGTCGTAGATCTGGCAGCCGGTGACCGTTACCGTCTTGCCCGGCGCAGCGATCGTCGCTGCGTCGGTCGTCGCTTCGATATCCCGCCCGGCGACAGTCTTCCGAAATGCCACGAAGGACGACAATTGCATGTTTTGCGTTTTTGCATCGTCGCGCGCGATCTGAGACGCCATTGCTTTGCCGTTCGCGAGGATCTTGCCCAGATTGCTGGCGGGCCCCGGCGTGAACTCGGTCCAGCCATGGTCGCGAGCGGCGGCGCGAATGGCGTCGATCGATGCCGGATTACCGCACAAACCCTTGAACGCGTCGACCACCGCCACGGCGGGATAGATCGACGGCGTCGCGCCGGCGCTGCCGGCGGCGAGTCCAAGGGCAAGCAGCGCGATCACGCCAGCGAGCTGTCGATGCCCTTGCAGGCGACCAGCAATTCCTTGACCGCGTCGACCGACACACCGAGGTTCGCCTTGGCTTCGTCGTCGAGCGCGATCTCGACGATCTCCTCGACGCCGCCCGCACCGATAATCACCGGCACGCCGACATAGAGGCCGTCGAGGCCGTATTTGCCGTCGACATAAGCCGCGCAGGGCAGCAGGCGCTTCTGGTCGCCGAGATAGGCTTCGGCCATCGCGATACCGCTGGTCGCGGGCGCGTAATAAGCCGAGCCGGTGCCGAGCAGCGCGACGATCTCGCCGCCGCCGCCGCGGGTGCGCTTGACGATCGCGTCGATCCGCTCCTGCGTCGACTTGCCCATCTTGATCAGGTCGGGGACGGGGATGCCGGCGACGGTCGAGTACTGGACCACCGGGACCATCGTATCGCCATGGCCGCCGAGCACGAACGTCGTGACGTCGCGCGCCGACACCTGGAACTCGTCGGCGATGAAGTGGCTGAAGCGCGCCGAGTCGAGCACGCCCGCCATGCCGACCACCTTGTTGTGCGGCAGGCCGGGGAACTCGCGCAGCGCCCAGACCATCGCGTCGAGCGGGTTGGTGATGCAGATGACGAATGCGTCGGGGGCGTTGTTCTTGATGCCTTCGCCGACCGCCTTCATCACCTTGAGGTTGATGCCGAGCAGGTCGTCGCGGCTCATGCCCGGCTTGCGGGCGACGCCGGCGGTGACGATGATGACGTCCGCGCCTGCTATATCCTTGTAATCGTTGGACCCGGTGATCTTGGCGTCGAAGCCCTCGATC
>DASVNU010000249.1:0-43285 GCA_036383655.1 Sphingomonas sp.
CTGCACAATATCAAGAAGGGCCTGCGCACCGACGTCGCGCGGCAATTCACCAAGGACTGCCACGAGCTCGGCATCGTCATCCACGGCACCTTCATCCTCGGCCTGCCCGGCGAAACCGAGGAGACGATCGAAGAGACGATCAACTATGCCAAGGAGATCAACCCGCACACCATCCAGGTGTCGCTCGCGGCGCCCTATCCGGGGACCTTCCTGTTCAAGCAAGCGACCGAAAATGTCTGGTTCGACGGTACCGACCATCTGCTGACCGATGGCGGCAACCAGATCGCGCAGCTGAGCTATCCGCACCTGCCGTCGACGGTGATCTTCGACAAGGTCGAGGAATTCTACAAGCGCTTCTACTTCCGGCCGTCCAAGATCGGTTCGATCGTGTGGGAAATGGTCCGCGATTTCGACATGATGAAGCGCCGCCTGCGCGAAGGCGTCGAATTCTTCGACTTCCTGCGCCGCCGCAAGGAAGCCACCTGAAAGCCCGTTTGACAATGCGCCCTCTGGCGCATTGTTCGGCACCGGCCCGAAATTCGCGTTCCCGCGAATTTCCAAAAAGGTCGAAATGACGTGAAACGGCTGATCGTCACCGCCGACGATTTCGGCGCTTCGTCCGAGGTCAACGAGGCGGTCGAGCGCGCGCATCGCGACGGCATCCTGACCGCGGCCTCGCTGATGGTGGCCGGCAATGCGGCGGCCGACGCCGTGACGCGTGCACGCGCCCTGCCCCAGCTCGGCGTCGGGCTGCACATCGTCCTGGTCGAAGGCAAGCCGGTATTGCCCGCCGATCGCATCCCCGCGCTGGTCGATGCCACCGGCAACTTCCGCACCGACATGGCGCGCGCCGCCGTCACCATCTTCGCCTCTCTCACCGCGCGGCGGCAACTGGCAGCCGAGATAGAGGCGCAATTCGCCGCCTTCGCCGCGACCGGACTGGCGCTCGACCATGTCAATGCGCACAAGCATTTCCATCTCCATCCGACCATCGCCGGCACGATCCTGAAGATCGGGCAGCGTTTCGGCATGCGCGCGGCCAGGGCACCGATCGAGCCCCGCCAGCTGCTGCGGCAAGTGGACGGGACCGATACCGGTCCGCGTATAGAGACGGTCTGGGCGCGCCTCGTTCGCGCGCGTTTGCGCCGCGCCGGGATGCTGGTGCCCGATCAGGTGTTCGGGCTAGCCTGGTCGGGCGCGATGACCGCCGACAGGGTGCGCGGCATCCTCGAGCGGCTGCCCGACGGGCTGACCGAAATCTACGCCCATCCCGCGACCGGCGCTTATCCGGGATCGGCGCCGGGCTATGATTATCTCGGCGAACTGACCGCGCTGACCGACCCGCTTGCGGAGACCATCCTGACGCGCGATCGCGTCGCCCTCGGCCGTTTCGCCGATTTCACCTGAAGGACCAGTCCATGAATCTCGTGCCCGATTGGGGGGAGTTCGACACAGAAGCGCCGCTGCCCGCCGGTCCGGTGCGGCTCGGCTCGCCCGAGCATCTGATGCTGTTCAGCCGCATGATCCTCGATACGCACGATCCCTATCGCCCCGCGCTGATCGACTGGCCCGAGCTCGAGCCGGAAGCGCGCGACAAGATCGTCTCGCTGCCGATCTGGGACATGGCGGTGCAGACCGAGGGGCGCACCGGTCTGTTCGTCAAGACGTTCAGCGAGACGGTCAAGGATCCGCTGCTCAGATCGGCGGTCGAGATGGATGCGTTCGAGGAACGCCGCCACAAGGTGGTGCTCGCCGACATGGTGCAATCCTATGGCATCCAGCTCGAGCCCGAACCCGATTACCGCAAGCCCAAGGACGCGGAATGGGCGTTCATGCGCTCGGGCTATTCGGAGTGTATCGACAGTTTCTTCGGCTTCGGCCTGTTCAAACTGGCCAAGGACACCGGCTTCTTCCCGCCCGAACTGATCGACACGTTCGAGCCGGTGATGCGCGAGGAAGGACGGCACATCCTGTTCTTCGTCAACTGGGTCGCCTGGTGGCGCCGCAATATGCCGTGGTGGCGGCGGCCCTATTTCGAGGCCAAGGTCATCGTCGTTTGGCTCTTCCTGATCTGGGAACGGATCGATATGGCCAAGGGCATGGGGGACAATAGCAAGGCACAGGAGAACAACTTCACGCTCAACGGCTCGAAAGAGCTGGGCGTCGAGGTCAGTTTTGCCCAACTGGCGCGTATCTGCCTGTCCGAGAACGACCGGCGACTCGCACCCTATGATCAGCGGCTGATCCGTCCGCGCTTCGTGCCGGGGATGATCCGGCTCGCGCTCAAGGTCATGCGCGCGCCCAAACCGGCGGGAGGCACTGCCTGAAGATTTCCGCCAGCGCCGGCTTGCTGCTGGCCACGGTCGCCGGACTGATCGTCGCGATCTGGACATTCGGCGCCGCCGGCTTCGCCGATATCGTCGCCGTGGCGCGGCGGATCGGCGTCGGCGGCTTCGTCCTGTTCTGCGCCTGGTCGCTCGGGACGTTTTTTCTGCTCGGGGCTGCCTGGCTCGCCGCGGCGCCGGGCGAGCGGGCGGCGCGAGTCGGCCTGTTCGCCTGGGCGCGGATGGTGCGCGAGGCGGTGTCCGACCTGCTGCCCTTTTCGCAACTTGGCGGGATCGTGGTCGCCGCGCGATCGCTGTCGGTCGCCGGCGTTCCCATGCCACGCGTCTATGGCTCGCTGGTGGTCGACCTGACCACCGAGATGGCGGCGCAACTGGTCTATACCTTGTTCGGGCTGGCGCTGATCGCGTCGCTGCTGATCGGCGATGGCGTGGCGGTGTCGCTGCGGCCGGCGATCCTGGGCGGGACTGCGATCATGATCGCGATCATCCTGTTCTTCTTCGTCGCGCAACGCTCGGCGCTCGACCTCACCGGGCGCATCGCCGAGCGCTTCATTCCCGGATCGCAAGTCGCGCTGGACGATATCCGGGCCGAGCTCGCGCGTATCTATACGCGGCGCGGCCGGGTGGCGATCGCATTCGGCTTCAACCTTGCCGCCTGGGTAGCGAGCGGTGTGGGGGGCTGGCTGGTGCTTCGCCTGATGGGCGTGCCGATCTCGCTCTGGGATGCGCTGTCGCTCGAAAGCCTGATCTTCACGCTGCGCAGCGTCGCCTTCTTCATTCCCGGCGCGCTGGGCGTGCAGGAAGTCGCCTATGCGCTGGCCGCGCCATTGTTCGGCCTCCCCCCCGAAACCGCGCTTGCCCTGTCACTCGCCAAGCGGGCACGGGACGTGGCGATCGGCCTGCCGACCCTGGTGTGCTGGCAACTTGTCGAGGCACGCCGCGTCACGATTCGGCCCGGCCAGGTTTAGACTCTGTATCGGCAGTGATATGCATCAAGCAGGCGACGCGCCATCCTGCACGGGATTCAAACCGTTGTTCTGGCTGGGGCGGCAGGATTCATCAATTAGGTCTATCTATTTGATTTACAGCTACATTTCGTTCTATACTGACTGGTGAGACCAACAAAAAGACCAACAGCGATGCAACTCTGGTTGGCAAAGTTTAGCCAGATATTGCACGGAAGCGCTGCCCCCGAAGGCAGCAGTCAGCGTTTCGAGTCCAAAGTATTTACCGGGCGTGGATTGCCTTGGCTCTAGCCGGATATGGAAGGCCGAGTGGCAGTACGCCATCCCGATCAAAATGACAGCAACCGGCTATGGTCGATTGCAATTGTCGGGCGGGTCTAGCGTCCGCAAGGCGCCCTATTGTCGCCGTTAACCATCGCCGACAGCGGACCTAAAACCGGTCGTTCGTTTAAATTGCGGTCTGGCGGCCGCTACGGGTGGGAAGCGGTGTCAGGCCCGCTGTGTTATGTCTCCCGTCACAGCGTCCACCTCGAACCCGAGCAGGTCGCAAGCGGATTGTCCTTCAGCGTTTCAGTAAGGGGCCATAGCTCCTTGAGCTTTCCACGACATTGGTCTCCCGCGCCTCCCGCGATCTCAGCAGAATTGACATATCTATCCTGCATATTGCTATATCAGATGGCAGACGGTCGACAATCGACCCGAAGGGAGTGGGACAGATATGTGGCGCCGCATTGCGATCCTTCTATGTGTCACCGTGTCGTCGGGGGGACTGGCGCAGAAGCAGGCAACGGTTGGCTTTTTCGTCTCGCCCGCCGGCGATGACAAAGGCCCGGGCACGCAGGACAGGCCATTCCGCACGCTGAAGCGCGCCCAGGCAGCACTGCGGACTGCCAATCAGAGCCACGATGTCGTGCTGACCGTGATGGACGGTACCTACCGGCTCGACGCGCCTCTCGACCTGACCGCCGCGGACGGCGGCCTGAACGGCCACAGCGTCACGTGGAAGGCCGCCGGCAATGCCCATCCAGTGATCTCCGGCGGCGTCGCCGTGGAAGGCTGGAAGCTCGCCGACCGGGCTCGCAACCTCTATGTCGCCTCGGTCCCCAAGGACGTGGATGCTCGCCAGCTCTGGGTGGATGGGCGCCTCGCCAAGCGCGCGGCGGTCGAGATCCCGCGCTCGGCGGTGACCTTCACTGATGCCGCACTGGTGATCAACGATCCGGCCTACGACTATCTTGCCAAGCTCCCCGATCAGCGCCGCATCGAGGTGGAGGGCCTGGGCTACTTCACCGACCGCTTCGCCCCGGTCGAGCGAATCGAGGGCCGAAGGCTGGTCATGCAGCAGCCTGCATGGGACAATAACAATTGGGGCTATGACACGCTGAACAAGCCCTATGGGCCCGAGTTCGCGCATCTCTATCTGGTCAACTCGCTCGCCTTCCTGACGCAGCCCGACCAATGGTATCTCGATCCCGCGGCAGGCAAGCTATATTATCGCCCCCGGCCCGGCACCGACATGGCCAAGGCCCGTGTCGAACTGCCCCGCCTGCCCTATCTGATCTCGATCAGCGGCAGCTACGACCGTCCGGTCCGCGACATCAGCTTCAGCGGCTTCCGTTTTTCCCATACGAGTTGGATGGGTCCTTCAACGAACGAGGGCTATGCCAACCAGCAGAGCGGCACGTTCCTGGCGGGCGTGTCGAAGAGTCGACCGGCTGATGCGCTGATGAACTGCTCCTGGGGCTGTCCCGGCTTCGAGATGCGGCGCAACGAATGGTCGCAGATTCCCGCCGCGATCCAAGTCTCGGCCTCGCAGCGGATCACGTTCGATCATAACGTCTTCGCCCATCTCGGCCAGGTCGCGCTGGGCATCGGCAACAACCCCGACGCGAACGCCAGCGGCATCGGCTATGGCGCCCAGGCGATCGAGATCTCCTCAAACGTCTTCACCGACATCGCCGCCGGGGCGATCCTGGTGGGCGGCGTGCGGCGTGAAGCGCATCATCCGGTCAATGAGGGTCAGACCAACCGCCAGGTGATGATCCGCAACAACCGCATCTCGAAAGTGAGCCGGGATTACCGGGACAATAGCGCGGTGCTCAGCACCTATGTCGATCGCGCGTTGATCCTGCACAACGATATTTCGGACGTACCCTATGACGGCATCGATATCGGCTGGGGGTGGGGCCTGAACGACCCGGGAGGCAATCCGTCCTACCGCACCCGCGAGCGCGGCTATTACGACTTTGCGCTCAATCTCGTCTATCGCGAGGCGACGACGCACCGCGACGTGATCGTCGCCTTTAACCGCATCCATGGCGCCAAGCAGCATTTCGAGGACGGCGGCGCGATCTACAATCTGTCCGCCAGCCCGGGCACGGTGATCGCCGAGAATTACATCTACGATATCCCCAAGAAGATCGCGCTCTATCTCGACGAGGGCTCGCGCTACGTGACTGTGCGCAACAACGTCGTCGACGGTGCGGGCAAGTGGCTCAACGTCAACACGGTGCGCGGCTCTTTTCCCGAACGGATCAGCCCGGACAACACCGCCACCGGCAACTGGCACAACACCACCGAAATCGGTGGGATGTGGGATGCCTATCAGAACAATCTGATCCTTGACGACCATTGGGTGAAGGGCACGGCCTGGCCGGCTGAGGCGCGCAAAGTGATGGACGCATCCGGCATCGAGCCAAAAGCGGGCGTACCCATCTATGACCCCGCGACTGGGATGGTGAAGTGAATGGCGCACCCAGGCGATTGCTGGCCGAGGCCGAACTGAGCCGCCGCGCCGTCGCCATCGGGCTGGGCGCCGCGCTGCTCTCGCAGCCGGCGCTGGCCCAGGCCGCGCGATCGCTGGGCGCATTCTACGACGTGCGTGCCTATGGCGCGCGGGGCGACGGCAAGACGATCGATAACCACGCGATCAACCGCGCGATCGAAGCGGCGACCAAGGCAGGCGGCGGCACCGTCGTCGTGCCGCCGGGGCGCTATCTGTGCTTCTCGATCCGGCTGAGAGACAATGTCACGATCGTGCTGACGGCGGGCGCGGTGATCGAAGCCGCCGATCCCGCCGCGCACAAAGGCGCCTATGATGAGCCCGAGAACGACATGGAGGAGCAATTCCAGGATTTCGGCATCACCCATGTTCACAACAGCCTGATCTATGGCGACGGCGTCAGCAACGTCGCGATCGTCGGGCGCGGTATGATCCATGGGCTGGGCCTCGACCGTGAGGGTCCGGGCGATCGCTGGCACAACAAACCCGGCTGGACGTCGCCGAAGGAGCTCGGCGTCACCCCGCGCGAGGCGCGACTGCGCGATCCCAAGGAGCGCGCCGTGCTGGGCCGCGCCAACAAGTCGATCGGGCTGCGCAACTGCCACAATGTGGTGCTGCGCGACTTCGTGGTGCTGCAGGGGGGCCATTTCTGCGTGATCGCGCACGGCGTGACCAACATGACGATCGACAATCTCACCATCGACACCGACCGCGATGGCATCGACATCGATTGCTGCCGCGACGTGCGGGTGTCCAACTGCATCGTCAACGCGCCCAAGGACGACGCGATCGTCCTCAAGAGCAGCTATGCGCTCGATCGCAAGGTGGTCTGCGAGGACGTCTCCGTGATCGGCTGCAAGACGATGGGCTATGCGATGGGATCCCTGCTCGACGGCACCTACCGCCAGTCCTCCTATACCAGCGTCGACAGCGTCGGGCCGCTGGGCCGCATCAAGCTCGGAACCGAGAGCAATGGCGGTTTCCGCAACATCCAGATCACCAATTGCACCTGCGAGAACAGCCGCGGCATCCTGATCGGCGTGGTGGACGGCGGCACGCTAGAGGACGTACTCATCTCCGGAATCATCATGCGCAACCCGGTCAATCATCCGCTGTTCGTACACCAGGCCGCCCGGCTGCGGGCGCCGGCGGGGACGACGGTGGGCAAGTGCAGGCGCGTCAAGTTCAGCGATATCAACGTATCGGGCGCCGACTCCCGCTACCCGTGCGGTGTCGCCGGGATCGCCGACGGACCCGTCGAAGACGTGAGCTTCACCAACATCGACGTCACCAGCCGCGGGGGCGGCACCGCCGAGGACGCCGCGCGTGTGCCCGAGGACCGGCGGGCGACCAGCCTGGAGGTGAGCTTCATGGGTACGCTTCCCGCGCACGGCTTCTTTGCCAGGCATGCGCGCAGGCTGATCCTGCGCGACATGACCTTCCGGACAGAAGCGCCCGACGCGCGCCCGACGATCGTGCTCGACGATGTCCGCGGCGCGATCATCGACGGTATCGTCTCGCAGCGTCCGCGCGCGACCGCGATCGACACGCGCGGCAGCAGCGACATCACGACCGGCGACATCCGCAGCTTCGAATAGGACGGGACATGGCTCTCCCCCGAGTGCTCGTCACGCGCCGCCTGCCCGACGCCGTCGAGCAGCATCTCGGCGCACATTTCGACGCGACCTTCAATCCGGGCGATACGCCGCTCGATCCAGACCAGCTCGCCCAGGCGATGCGCGACTATGACGCGCTGTGTCCGACGATCACCGATCGGCTGAATGCGGATATCCTGGGGATTGCCGACGCCAGGGTCCGCATCATCGCCAATTTCGGCGCCGGCCTGGACCATGTCGATCTTGCCGCCGCTCGGGCCGCAGGCATCATCGTCACCAACACCCCCGACGTGCTCACCGATGCAACGGCGGAGCTGGCGATCCTGCTCATGCTGGCCGCAGCGCGCCGGGCCGGCGAAGGCGAGCGTGCGCTACGCGCCGGAGAATGGAGCGGCTGGGCGCCGACCAACCTGATCGGGCAGAGCATTGTCGGCAAGACGTTGGGCCTGGTCGGCTTCGGCAGGATCGCCCAGAAGACGGCCGAGTGCGCCCGCGCCGGTTTCGGCATGAAGATCGCTTATTACAGCCGTCGCCGCGTTCCCGCCGAAATCGAAGCGAAGCTCGACGCGCGCTACGTGCCCAGCCTCGAAACGCTTGCGGGCGAGGCCGACGTCCTGTCGCTCCACACGCCGGGCGGCACCGAGACGCGGCACTTGATCGATGCCGCAATACTCGCGCTCATGAAGCCCAGCGCCATTCTGGTGAATACCGCGCGAGGAACGGTGGTCGACGAGGTCGCGCTCGCCGAGGCCCTTTCCGCAGGCCGTATCGCCGCTGCCGGCCTGGACGTCTACGAGCGGGAACCGCAGGTGCACCCTGCCCTTCTCGAACGCGAGGATGTCGTGCTGCTGCCCCATCTCGGCAGCGCCACGATCGAAACCCGCGTGGCGATGGGGATGCGGGCCGCGGCCAATCTCGAGGCATATTTCGGTGGCAAGGAACCGAGAGACCGTGTCGCCTGATTTTCCGCCGGTCGCGACTATCATCGAACGCGACGTAAGAGACGCTCCGGCGCGCGGCGGCGAGCAGCCGATCGTCATCGGCCTGTGCGGCGTGCAGGGCAGCGGCAAGAGCACGGCGGCCGCCCAGGTCCATGCGGCGCTGATTGCGAACGGCATCCGCTCGGTGGTGCTGTCGCTCGACAATCTCTACCTGACCGCCGCAGAGCGGAACGCGCTCAGCAAGGAGGTGCATCCGCTCCTGCGCACGCGTGGCGTGCCCGGGACGCATGACGTGGCGCTCGGCATGATCATCCTCGACCAGCTGCAGTCGGGAAAACCGGTGCGGCTTCCGAAATTCGACAAGGCGCGTGACGATCGTGCCCCGCCCGATCGTTGGCAGGTCGCCCCGCCGGGCGTCCAGATCGTCCTGTTCGAAGGCTGGTGCGTCGGTGCCCGGCCGCAGAGCGAAGCGGCATTAGCCGCGCCGGTGAACGCGCTCGAGGCGGAACAGGATCGCTCCGGCGGCTGGCGCAGCTATGTCAACGATCAGCTCGCCGGCCCCTATCAATCTTTGTTCGCCCGTCTCGATCGACTCATCCTGCTGGAGGCCCGAAGCTTCGACGTCGTCCGCGCCTGGCGCACCGAGCAGGAGGAAAGCCTTCGTCGCGCCGCGGGGAACGGGATTGGCGCCGGGATGAACGACGCCGAGATCGAGATCTTCATCCAACATTACGAGCGTCTGACGCGTCACATCCTCGAGGAGATGCCGGCGCGCGCCGATCTCTCGATCGTCCTCGACGAGCACCGAACCGTAATCGGCGTCAAACGCGTCCTAACGAACTGATATCTCTGTTGCGCCAACTGATCTATTTGATTAGGCAATAGGTCGCGCTCAAACGGAGGACGTTGGACATGGTCGAGCTGTTCGGCCGATCGATATCGGCGCGCGACGTCGCGGAACATGCCGGCTCGCTGTCGCAGTTCGCGGGCGTGCGATTGATGACGCTCGGCGACGGGATCGAACGCGGGATTCGCATGCTCGAGTTCCGCACCGGCACCGGGCTACGCTTCACCGTCCTTGTCGACCGCGCGATGGACATCGCCGATTGCGAGCATAATGGCCGCGCGATCGGCTGGCATTCGCCGGCTGGCTTCCGCCATCCGGGACTGCACGACTATGAAGGCGAAGGCGGCCTTTCCTGGCTGCGCTCCTTCTCCGGCCTGATGGTCACCTGCGGTCTCGACCATATCCTGTTCATGGATGAGGATGATGCCGCCCAATATATCTATGGACCGCGGCGGACGGTCTCGTCGTCGCTGCACGGCCGCATCGGCACGATTCCCGCCCGCCTGACCGGCTATGGTGAACGATGGGAGGGCGACCGCTGCTTCCTCTGGGCCGAGGGGACGGTCCAGCAAGCGACCGTGTTCGGCGAGGACCTGCACCTGATCCGCCGGATCGAAGCCGAGGTCGGCAGCAACGAGATCCATCTGCACGACCGCGTCGTGAATCACGGCTTCTACCGCACGCCCCACATGTTCCTGTACCACATCAACATCGGCCACCCCGTGCTGGCCGAAGGCTCGCGCTATCTCGCCCCATTGAGCGACGTCGTCTGGGCGGCGCATGCTGGCGAAGATTACGCCAAGAGTGGCATCGGCTACCGCACGATGCCGCGCCCGCAGCACGACTTTAACGAGCAGGTCTGGCAGCACGAGACGGCCGCCGATGCCGATGGCCGCGTGCCGGTCGGCTTGGTCAACGATGCACTCGGCTTCGGGGTGCTGGTCGAGACGCGCAAGGACCAGTTCCCCTGCCATTACGAATGGCAGAACTTCCAGGCCGGCCAGTATGCGCTGGGTATCGAGCCCTCGACCAACCACGTGCTGGGCAAGCAGTTTGCCCGGCAGCGCGATGAGCTCATCTGGCTCGAACATGGCGAAGAGCGGCGCTACGACACCGTATTCGCCGTGCTCGACGGGACGGACGCCATTGCCCGCGCCGAGACCCGCATCCGCGCGATCGGCAGCCAGCCCGACACCGATTTCCCGGAGCCCAGCGGCAACTACCCAGATATCCCAGGACGCGAGACGAAGGCATGAGCATCGCCGGCCGTACGATCCTCTATACCGGCGCGGCGGGTGGGCTCGGCCTGCCGACGACGCTCGCCTTCCTCGAAGCCGGTGCCCGCGTCGTCGCCGTGGATAACGATCCCGCAAAGATCTCGGCGCTCGAGGCCGCGGCGCCGGGCGAAGCCCGCGAGCGGCTGGTGGTGCTTGCGAGCGACCTTTCGGACCTCGCCCGCTTCCGCGCCGACATCACCCGCGTGGCGGAGAAGACCGGCGGCTATGACGTCGTCATCAACAATGCGGCGATCTACCCGTCCAAGCCCTTCGAAGACTACACGATTGAAGAGCATCAGGCGGTGCAAAGGGTGAATGTCGATGCCGGCATCGTCGCGGTCCAGGTCGCGCTGCCCGGCATGAAGGCGCGGCAATGGGGCCGGATCATCAATATCGCCAGCGTAACCTTCTATGGCGGCTGGGCTTTGCTCTCGCCCTATGTCGCGTCCAAGGGCGCCTTGGTCGGGCTTACCCGAGCCTGGGCGCGCGAGTTTGGCGGCGACGGCATCACCGTCAATGCAATCGCGCCCGGCGCTTTTCCGACCGATGCGGAGAAGATCCACCCGGATCCGGAGGCGTATACGCGGTTCGTGCTCGATCGCCAGGCGGTCAAGCGGCGCGGCACGCCTGCCGACATCGCCAAGGCGCTCGCCTTCCTCGCGTCCGATGACGCGGGTTTCATCACCGGCCAGACGCTCAACGTCGACGGCGGGTGGGTCATGCACTGAGGACTGAAGGACATCATGGGTATCTTGAACGGCTATCGCGTACTCGATTGCTCCATCGCGATGGCGGGGCCGTTCGCGACGCAGCGGCTGGGCGATCTTGGCGCCGATGTGGTGAAGGTGGAGCCGACCGGAGGCGAATGGCAGCGCTTTCGCGCGGCGGGCGGCGCGACGGGCAACCGCGTCAACGTGTCCTTCCTCTCGCTCAACCGCAACAAACGCAGCCTGGCGATCGACCTGAAGTCCGCGGACGGCAAGGCCGTGCTGCTGGAACTGGTGAAGACCGCCGACGTGTTCGTTCAGAACTACCGACCCGGCGTCGCCAAGCGGCTGGGCGTGGATTATGCAACGCTATCGGCGATCAATCCCAAGCTGATCTACGTCTCGATCTCGGGCTATGGCGAGAGCGGCCCCTATGTGAGCCTGCCGGGCCAGGACCTGCTTCTACAGGCGATGTCGGGCGCGATGCTGTCCTCCGGCCGCGAGAGCGATCCTCCCGCTCCCGCCGGCCAGTATCTCGCCGACGCCATCACCGCCTATTCGGCGTTCGAAGGCGTCTTGGCGGCCCTGCTCCACCGCGAGCGCACCGGCGAAGGCCAGCTGGTCGAGGTCAACATGCTCGACGCGGTCGTCACCATCCAGATGCAGGAACTGTCGGTTTTCACCGTCGGCCACAAGCCGCAGACCCGCTCGGCCGAACCCCACGCGCATTGCTACATCCGCGCGCCTTACGGCGTGTTCGCCACCGGCGACGGCTTCATTGCCATGGCCTTCGCCAATCTCCGGACACTCGGCGAATTGATCGGCGAACCGAGCTTCGCGGACTTGGATGACGAGACGGACAGCTGGACGCATCGCGACGCGATCTTCGCGGCCGTCCGCGAGCGGCTGACCGCGAAGACCAGCGCCGAATGGCTCGACCTGTTCCGCGCCAACGATATCTGGGCGGGCCCGGTCTATGGCTATGACGATCTCGTCCAGGACCCGCAGATCGCGCACAACGGCACCTTCGTCGAATATGACCATCCCAGCGAAGGCCGGGTAAAGACACCGGGGTTCCCGATCCGCTTTGCCAAGACCCCTTCCACCGTCCGGCGCGGCGCCCCTCAGATCGGCGAGCATAGCCGCGAAGTGCTAGCGCAAGCCGGCTTCGACGAGGCTTCAATCGAGCGGCTGCTCGCGGACGGCACCGTTCGGCAGGACTGATGCGCTACCGTGCACTGACCTGGGACCATCCGCGCGGCTACGATGCGCTCGCGGCAGCCGCGACGATGCTCGACGAGGCGCGCGACGGCATCGCGATCGTATGGGACAAGCAACCGCTCGAGGGGTTCGAGGCGCATCCGATCGAGGACCTCTGTACCTGCTATGACCTGGTCGTGCTCGATCATCCGCACGTCGGTGAGGCCGTCGCCGCGGGCTGCCTTCAGCCGTTGGAAAGCCTGTTCGACGCGGAGGACCTCGCCACGCTGGCGCGCGAGACGACCGGACCGAGCCTGGCCAGCTATCGCTACGCGGGCGAGCACTGGGCATTGCCGCTCGACGCCGCAACCCAGGTCATGGCCAGCCGTGCCGATCTGCTCGACCGTCCGGTGCCTGTCACCTGGGACGAGGTTCGCAGGCTACGCCAGCCGGTCGCGCTTTCGCTGGCGGGCCCGCACGCGGCACTGACCTTCCAGTCGGTCGCTGCGGCCTTCGCCGTTACGCCGGCCGACGCCGATCCCGAACGCTTCGTGGGCGAGGCGGTCGGCCTCCGCGTGCTCGACCTGATGGCTGACCTTGCCGCGCGCACGCCGGACCGGGTGCGCGACCTCAACCCAATCGGACTGCTCGGTCATATGGCCGAGCATGACGATGTCGCGTTATGCCCCCTCGTCTACGGCTATGTGAACTATGCCGCGCCCGCATCGGGCCGGGCCATCGCCTTCGCCGATGCGCCGCGCGCCGAGGCCGGCGGCCGGCCCGGCTCGACGCTGGGCGGCACGGGCATCGGCATCTCGACGCGCGCGCAGATTACGCCCGAGCTGCTCGATCATCTGCGCTGGCTGATGAGTGCGGAGGCACAGGAGAATTTCATCCCGGCCCATCAGGGGCAGCCGAGCCGCCGCTCGGCCTGGCACAAAGATGGGGTCAACGCCCGCTGGGGCAATTTCTACCGTAACACCGCGGAGACGCTCGAGCGCGCCTCTGTCCGCCCGCGCCACGACGGCGCGATCGCCTTCCAGACCGCGGCGTCCGCGCTGATCCGCGACGGCCTGGCCGAACGTCGCCCGCACCGCATCATGCTCGACGCTCTCCAGAACGCCTATTGCGAGAGCCGCATGCCCGGCGCCGAACGCTAAGGAAACACCATGACCGACAATCTGCTCTTCACCGTCGAGGATCATGTCGCGACCATCACGCTCAACAGGCCGGAAAAGCTCAACGCCGCCACGCCCGCCATGTCCAAGGCGATCGTGGAGGCAACGGAGGAGTGCAACCGCAATGACCAGATACGCTGCGTCATCGTCACCGGTGCCGGCGCCAAGGCATTCTGCGCAGGCTCGGACATCGCCGAACTCGACAGCTATGCGACGCCCTGGGATTTCCGCAACCGCACCGATTATTGCGATGCTATCCACCATTTGCTGAAACCGAGCATCGCCGCCGTGAACGGCTATGCGCTGGGCGGTGGGTTGGAGACGGCCTTGTCCTGCGACATCCGTATCGCCTCCTCGACCGCGAAGTTCGCCGCCCCCGAGATCATGCTGGGCTGGATAGGCGGCGGCGGCATGGCCGCGTTCCTCGCCCATTCGATCGGCATGTCCAACGCAGCGATGATGATCATGACCGGGGATACGATCGATGCCGATCGGGCGCTCGCCTGGGGGCTGGTCAGCGACGTCGTCGCCCCCGAGGCGCTGATGGACAGCGCCCGCACGCTGGCCGCCACGATCGCCTCGCGTGCGCCGATCGCGGCCGAAACCGCCAAGCTCAATTTGCGCGCGGCCTTCTCGATGCCGCTCGACAAGGCGATGCAGTACGAGCGCGACCTGCAGACGATCTGTTTCGCGACAGAAGATGCGCAGGAAGGTCGCGCCGCGTTCAAGGAGAAACGCGCGCCGGTATTCCGACGGCGCTGAGCATCACCGAACCGACTTGATCGGCCAGACGAAGAACGAGCCGGCAAACACGAAGGCGATCGCCGCGATGAAGAGCGCGCTATAGTCGTTGCCAGTTGCTCTGAGCAGCATCACCGCCAGCACCGGCGCGATGATCTGCGGGATGTTGATCGCGGTGGTGAGAAGGCCGAGGTCCTTGCCGGTCGACTGGTCCCTATCTCCGCGCTTGGGTAGCACCTGCGTCATCAGCGCCATGTCGACCGACATGAAGGCGCCGTAGCCGAGGCCGATCAGTACCGCATAACCATACATGCCTTCCACAGTGGGCATCAGCAGCGGCACCAGCAGCGCCATTCCCATGATGATGCTCGACGCGAACACGAGCGGCTTGCGCCGCCCGATCCGGTCCGAAAGGAACCCCGACGCGAAGCCCGAGATCACCAAAGCGACGAACGTCACCGACGAGAGCGCCGCGATCGTCCGGTTCGCTTCGTCGATCGACAGATGGATGTGATCCTGGAGGATGTAGAGCAGATAGGTGACGACGCCCTGATAGCCCATGTAGATCGTGAAGCGCCCCAGGAAGGCCCAGCCGAAATCGGGATATTTGCGGGGAGAAACCCAGAAGCTCTTGAGGAACGCGTCGAGGCGGAAAGGTTCGGGTGCCGCGACCGCGATCCGCGGTTCAGGATTCAGCACAACGAAAAGCACGCTCACCGCCGCGATCGCCACTGCGAACAAGCCATAGGCGGCCACGAGATTCGACGCCATCAGGCCGGCCGCCACCGTACCGGCGGTCAACCCCGCCGTCATGCCGGCGCCGACAAAACCCGAGACGGTGCCCCGCTCATGGTCCGGAAAGCGGTCGGCGACGATCGTGGTGATCGCGGCCTGCATCGAATTGAGCGCGATGGCGGCCGCCACCCAGAAACCGGCGATCGCCCAGAAACCGTGCATCTGCGACACCGCAAACAGGCACGCGGCGCCAATCAGCGCACCGATCACGATCCACGGCGTCCGCCGTCCCAGCCGGCCCCGCGTGCGATCCGACAGGGCGCCGGCGATCGGCGTGGTCAGCGTGCTGAACACCGAAGTGATCGCGAACATGATGGCGAGATTGCCTGCCTTGTTCGCCGGATCGAGACGCTGGATCTGATTGGGCAGCAGCACGCCGAGCACGCCCGCATAGAGCGCGAGCAGCACGAAGAAGACCGCCGTCAGCGAGCCCATCAGCAGCCATTTGCGCGCACCCACCGCATGCGCGGGGTCGCGCATCAGGTCGACGAAACTCTCGCCTGATCGCGAGATAGCGGTCTCTTCCATAGATTCTCTCCGATACCGCCGGCACCTCTTAATGGGTCCTTGGCAAGCGATACGATCGCGGGGTCAGCCCAAATAGATCTGGCGCGGCGCTTCGCCGAGCCCGCCCTTGTCGACGATCTCGGGACGGTGCCAGTCGCGGCGGGCATCCTCGCTCAGCACCAACCCGTGACCCGGCGCGTGCGACGCCCAGATATGACCATCGCGGATCGCGAACGGCGTCTCCACGAGATGATCGAAATTCTGGTAGCTGTATTCGATCCAGTTCACCTCGGGCAGCGCCGCCGCCATGTTGAGGCCGATCTCGAGGAAGCTGTTGCCCATCGTGACCGGCACGCCGAACTCGGCCGCGAGCCAACCGATCCGCATCACGTCGGTGACATGGCCGTGCACATTGAGCAAGTCGGCACCGCCCGCCTCGAGCAGCTGACGCTTGCCCGAAACATCGAGATACTCGCCAGAGTTGATCATCGTCGGGCCGGCGCACTGGCGCAGCAGCTTCAGTCCCTCGAAATCGTGGCGCAATATCGGATCCTCGACCCAGAAAATGTCGTGCCCGGCGCGGCGCATGGCTTCGAGATTGGCGATCGTCTGCTTGGGAGACCAGGCCTCGTTGGCGTCGATCATCACGATCGCTCCCAGCCCTACCGCTTTGCGAAGCAGATCGAGGCGGCGGATATCACGATCGAGATCGGCATGTCCGACCTTGATCTTGAAGGCAGTGAACCCCTGCGACCGGGCCGTTTCGAACAGCGCGGAAAACGCATCGTCGGGCAAGTGGAAATCCAGTCCGCTGGCATAGCCCCGGACGTGGTCGCGCCTGCCCCCCAACAATTGCCATAGCGGCATTCCGACCGACTTGGCGAAGAGATCCCAGACCGCCTGTTGCAACGCTTCCTCGAACGGGACCGAAAGGCGACGGATATTTCCGCCGCGCGGGCGGTGGACGCGATGCGCGATCGCTCCCGCCGGCTCGTTCTCCAGACCCGGCCAGACCTCCTCGCGAAACACGCGGGCAAGCTCCGTCTCGGAAGCGAGCGGATGGAACAGGCTCTGCACGAAACCGAGCCCGACCGCACCTTGCTCGCCGATCAGCTCGAGGGTTGCGAGATGAACGTCGTCCGCCCGCACCTGGCTGTCGCCGATGACTCGATCGCGCCGGAACTGGAAACGCGTGATCCGGAAGTCGACTATCCGCATTTTCACCACTACAATCTAGTCGTTGAGCAGGTACTGAAATATCAGTTATATGATTAGATATGACAGGGGATAGAATGACGCAAGCGGCATCTTTGGCTGGTAAATCTGGCCCGGGAGAGACCCCCGATACCCGCCGTCTCAGCGATATCGCCTATGACCGGGTATTGGAGGGCCTGTTCGACGGGAAGGTGCCCGCCGGCGCGTTCGTCTCGCAGAACGACCTGGTCAATCTGCTCGATATTCCGGTTCAGCCGTTGCGCGACGCGCTGCGGGTGCTCGAGGCGGAAGGCGTGCTGACCATCCATCCACGGTCAGGCATCCAGTTCCTGAAACCGGACCTGGAGCTGGCGCGCAGCACCTATCAGTTCCGTACGATCATCGAGCGTGCGGCCGCACGCACCTATGCCGAGACCGCTGGTGTCGAGACGGTGGCGGCGCTGATCGCCGACCACAAGGCGCTTATCGACGACATCGAGCGGGGCGAATTCGACGCCAGCATGATCGAGCGGCTGGGCGAATTGGAAGAGCGGCTCCATGGCGGCATGATCGCGAGCCTGCGCAATCCCCTGATCGAGACGACCGCGCGCCGCCTCAAGAATTATGTGACACTGATCCGCCTCGAGCGGCTCGTCACCCAGCCGCTCGCGCTGCGTACGCTGCGCGAGCATCTCGAGATCCTGGAGGCGGCCAGGGTCCGCGACGCATCGGCCGCCGAAACCGCGGTGTCGCATCATTTCCAGGCGGCGCTTCAACGAATTCTCGGCATGTTCTGATGCGCGTTCTCGACGCGCATCAGCATTTCTGGAAGATCGGCGGCCCGGGTCAGAGCTGGCCTGATGCCGATTGGCCGGCGATCTACCGCGATTTCCTTCCCGATGATCTGCGCGCGGCGGCAGTGGATTGCGACCTCGTCGGCAGCGTCCTTGTCCAGTCGCAACCCGCCGATTCCGATACCGACTGGATGTTCGAAACGGCCAAGGCCGATCCGACCGTCAAGGCAATCATCGGGTGGGTCGATTTCGACCGCGCCGACGCGCCGGCGCGCATCGCCCAACTGGCCGCGCGGCCCAAGCTTCGGGGCCTCCGGCCGATGCTTCAGTCGATCGACGACGGTGATTGGATCCTGCGCCCAGCGATCGCGCCCTCGATCGAGGCCATGCTTGCGCACGGCCTCCGCTTCGACGCGTTGATCCAGCCCCGTCACTTGGCGCCGCTCTACCGGTTCGCCAGCCGCTGGCCCGACCTGCCGATCGTGATCGATCATGGTGCCAAGCCGTGTGCTGCGCGCGGCGAGCTGGACCCGTGGCGCGACGACGTCGCCGCGCTCGCGGCCTTGCCCAATCTGTACTGCAAGCTCTCGGGCCTCAGGACCGAGCAATCGGCGGGCCAACCGGCAAGCGAACTCGCGCCCTATGTCGCCCATCTGGTCCGGCATTTCCCGAGGCGGCTCATGTGGGGCAGCGACTGGCCGGTACTCATCCATGCCGGGGACAGTTATGCCGACTGGATGCGGGCGGCGCTCGAGCTTGCCGCACCGTCCGGCGAGGACGCCCGATCCGATCTTTTCGAACGCGTGGCAGCAGCATTCTACGGAATCGCGCTTGACCACTAACGTATTAGTTGTTCTATCTGATATATCAGTTGACTTTGGCGGGACCGGCTCATGGTGGATTTCGGCGCACTCGGCGCCTTGGGCTTTGGCGCTGCTGGGATCGGCAATCTCTACCGCGCGACGACCGAGGAGAATGCCGCGGAGACCATACGCGCCGCCTGGACGGCGGGCATTCGCTATTTCGACACTGCGCCGCATTACGGTTTCGGCCTGAGCGAGAAGCGTCTCGGCCTCACATTGCCGCAGATCGATCCCGGCGAGATTTCGATCCTCTCGACCAAAGTAGGTCGGCGGCTCGATCCGGTCCGCCCCGACATTGATCTCGGCATGCTCCGCCAGGGCTTCGTCACGCCCGAGCCGGTGGAAAGCGCGTTCGATTATAGCTACGATTCGGTCATGCGCTCGTACGACGCGAGCCGGCGGCGGCTGCAGCGGGAGCGGATCGATATCCTCTACGCGCATGATATCGGCCGCCTCACGCATGGCGAGGATCATCCGCGCCTGTTCCGCGAATTCATGGATGGCGGCTACCGGGCAATGCGCGAGCTGCGCGACGGCGGAGCGGTCGGCGCGATCGGGCTCGGCGTCAATGAATATGCGGTGTGCGAGGAAGTCCTGGCGGAGGGCGATCTCGACCTCGTACTGCTCGCTGGCCGCTACACCCTGCTTGAACAGGACTCGCTCGCGACCTTCCTGCCGCTGTGCGAGCGGCGCGACGTGAAGATCGTGCTCGGCGGTCCCTATAATTCGGGAATCCTCGCCAAAGGCGTGCGCCGGGGTGGCGAACTGTATTATAATTACGAGCCCGCGCCGCAAACGATCATCGACCGCGTCGGCGCGATCGAGGATATCTGCGCGGAGCATGGCGTGCCGATAGCGGCCGCCGCGCTCCAGTTCCCGCTTGCGCACCCGCAGGTCGCGTCGGTGATCCCCGGCATGGGCAATCCGCGCCAGGTGACAGAGGCGGTGCGGCTGATGCGCATCGATATTGCCCCCGCGCTGTGGAGCGAACTCAAGGACCGCGGCTTGATCCGGGCCGACGCGCCGGTGCCGCGGCCTGCTCACGTAACTCTATAGGAAAATCATCCGAATGGGACGTCTCAAAGGCAAGATCGCCGTGGTCACGGCCGCCGGCCAGGGTATCGGCCGCGCCAGCGCCGAGCTGTTCGCGCGCGAGGGGGCGCGCGTCATCGCCGCCGACATCAACGAGGCAACGCTGGCAACGCTCGCAAGCTGTGAGGCGCATGTGCTGAACCTGCTCGACGGCGACGCGATTCGCACGTTCGGCGAGACGATCGGGCAGGTCGACATCCTCTTCAACTGCGCGGGCTTCGTCCATGCCGGCACGATCCTGACGACCGACGAGGAGGATTACGATTTCTCGTTCGATCTCAACGTGAAGTCCGCCTACCGAATGATCCGGGCCTTCCTGCCCGGCATGATCGCACGCGGCGGCGGCTCGATCGTCAACATGTCGTCGGTGGCGGGATCGGTGATCGGGGTCGCCAACCGCTTCGTCTATGGGGCGTCGAAGGCGGCGGTGATCGGCCTAACCAAGTCGGTCGCGCTCGATTATGTGAGCCAGGGCATCCGTTGCAACGCGATTTGCCCGGGCACCGTCCAATCGCCCTCGCTCGACGAGCGGCTCGCCGCCACGGGCGATGCCGACAAGGCCCGTGCCGAGTTCGCCTCGCGCCAGCCGATGGGCCGCGTCGGCAAGGGCGACGAGATCGCCGAACTCGCGCTCTATTTGGGCAGCGATCTATCGTCCTTCACGACCGGGACCGTGAATATCATCGACGGCGGCTGGAGCAACGTATGACCCGACGCATTTGCCTTGCGCTCGACCTCGTCGACGACGCCGAACTCATCGCTGAATATGAGCGCTGGCACAAAGTGGGGAACACCTTTCCGGAAGTGACCCAGTCGATCCGCGACGCCGGTATCGAGAATATGGAGATCTATCGCGCAGGAAATCGCCTCTTCATGATTATCGACGCGAGCGATTCCTTTTCGGAAGACGAGAAAGCGAAGATGGATGCCGCGAATCCGGCCGTGATCGCGTGGACCGCGCGGATGAAGCGGTTTCAGCAGCCGATCCCCGCTGCAGGACCGGACGGCACCTGGTTTCCGATGGACCTGATCTTCCGCCTCACCGAGCATGAAGGCCTCGACCGGGCGCCCGAATGATCTTCTCCCCGACGCTCGATTTACGCGAGGCGGTACGTGGCGTCTGCCGAGGACGACCCGGCTGATCGCTCCCCACCGGCGCACCCCGCTCACTACCCCGCGCTGAAATCGGCGGCGCCTCTGGTCAGCTGCCCACCACGTCGATCGCGGAGACGAGAGCGTCACCCACCTTACCCTCGAATGCTAGCCGCAACAGACCGTCGGTGACGGTCGCCGGCAGATCGAGCGTGGTCGCGGTCTTCCCTGCGCCGGTCTTCGCCACGATGTCGACCGTCACCGGCTTGCCGTCGCCCGCCGCCACAGTGAAGACCCGTTTGCCTTTCTGGGTCTCCGTCGGATCGAACAAATGCAGCGTCACCTTATAGCGGCCATTGGGCAGCGGCAGGGCGTAGCTGAAGCGCGCGCCGGAACGCCAGCTGGCGTAGAGATCGGGCTGCTCCGTGCCCAGCACCCGCCGGCTGCCCTTTTCGGGCTTCGGCATCACATAGAGCGCGTATTTATAGGGATTGAGGGTAGTGCCAACGCCGCCGTCGAAAAAGTCGTCCGAGCCGTAACGGGTGCCGTCGGCGAGCGTCGCGCCCATCAGCGTGCCCGTGCGAATGTGCAGCGCGCGGTCGGGGCCGGTGTAGCGCCAGACGATCCGGTCGCTCGCGCCCTCCACGCTCGCCGCCAGGACATTGTCGCCGCGATCGAGCCGCACGCCGGGCCAGGTGCAGACATGGTCGGCGCAGGCCGCGCTGCCGATGGCGCGACCATTGAGGGTCAAGCTAGCTTTCGTCGCGTTGCTATAGGCCCGTACATCGACCACCGGATAGGCGCGGTCGACATAGCGGCGGCTGGTCAAGTAGATCATCGGCGTCGTCGTCCAAGCGGCCTTGTAGAAATAAAAGGCGTCCTTCCTGATCTTGCGGTCGAAGGTCACCAGCCCCTTGGTGTTGATGTCGGTGCTGTCGCCTTCGAAGCGCAGGTCGCTGGTCGCGTCGAACATCTGCCAGACATAGGTGCCCCAGAGGAAATCCTGCGACGCCATGCCCTTCCAGGCGAGTTCATGGACCCCGGCCTCATATTCCTCGGGCTGCGGCCGGGCGATGCTCTCGACCTTGCCGCCGCGGATATTGTCGGTGTGCTGGGTGACGGCGCCGCCGGCGCCATATTCGCCGACGCCCACCGGCTGGTTGGGACGCATCTGGTGCAGTCCCAACATCACCTCGGCAAGCCGCGCGGCATCGTCGACCCCGCCCGCACCGTACCAGCCGAAATAATGGTTGTAGCCGACCGTATCCGCCGTACCCGACGTGGTGTCGCGGCCATCGTCCTTCTGCCCGGGCAGCGTTTCGCAGCACACCGCGATCGAGGTCGGACGCGAGCGGTCTTCGGCGTGCGCCAGCGCATCGAGCGCGTTCATCAGCGGCTGCGCGTTGGAGGGCGTAATGCCCTTCGACGCCCAGTTGGTGATCTCGTTGCCGATCGACCAGACACCGACCGAGGGATGGTTATAGTTCTGGCGGATCAACTCGATGAGCTGCTGCTCCGCGCTCGCCTTCATCTCCGGCGGTGTATCGGCCTTGCCGGGAATGGAGGCGAGGTTGACCAGCCCCAGCTCGGCCCACAGGATCACGCCGTTCCTGTCGGCCAGGTCGTAAAAGGGTTCGGCCTGGTTATAGTGCGAGAGCCGCACGCTGTTCGCACCCATCTCACGGATCAATGCCATATCCTCGGCATGGTCGGCGTCCGAGAGCGCCCAGCCCTTGTCCTGTCGGTCCTGGTGGCGGGTAACGCCGTTGAGACGCAGCGGTTTGCCGTTGAGGATGAAGCCGCGGTTCGGGTCGATCGCCACGGTGCGCAACCCGAGTGGCTGCGCCACTCGATCGAGCACCGCGCCATTTGCGCCGATCACTTCGACTGTCGTGCGGTAGAGATAGGGATCCCCGGTGCCGTTCCAGCGGTGCGGCGACGCGATGGGGAGATCGGCGCGACTCTCACCCGCGGCACCGGCTGCCAGACGCAGGCGCCGCTCCGCCCGCGCAACCACCTTGCTCGAGACATCAGTCACCATCGTCCGCACGGTGAGGTCCGCCGGAGACGCCGCTTCGTTGCGCAAGCGCGCGAGCACGGCGACGGCGGCGCTGGCGTCGTTCAGGCTGGTAACATGGCCGTAGATGCCGGGCCCGCCGAAATCGAGCAGGTCGATATGCGCGGCGCCGGTAACGATCAACGCTACCGGCCGATAGAGGCCGCCATACATGAAGAAGTCGCCCGAGACCGGCACGACGAACTCGGTGGTGCTACCTGGCGCGGGTTTGGAATTGTCGACCTTGACCGTCAGCACATTATCGCCGCCGCCATGGATCGCCGCGGTGGCGTCGAGCCGGAAACGGCTGAACGCGCCGGCGTGCGCGCCCAGCTTGCGGCCGTTGAGCCAGACCTCGGCGACGATGCTCGCAGCATCAAACTGAAGATAGAAGCGCTTGCCGGGCGCGGCCCGCGGCGCCTGGAACTTGAGTCGATACCAGCCCACGCCGCGGGTAACGTTTGCGTCGGCCCGACGCGTCTCGCCGTAATTTCCGACCCGGTTCCAGGTGTGCGGCACCCGGATTCGTTCCCAGCCGCTATCATCGAACGAGGCCGCGGTAGCGTCGCCTGACACAGCGCCGAGATGGAAGCGCCAACCATCGGCGAGCGCGATCTCGCTCCGGCCCGGAGCGGCGGATGCGCGGTGCGCAGTGAACACCAATATCGCGCAAGCCAGCAGCGCCGGAACCAGCCAAGACCGCGCGATCCCCATTGTTCTCTCCATTTTTTCTACACGTCGGACGTGATCGGGCAGGCGCCGCATTGCGAGGTCGGCCCGCACCCGCAACACATCCGCCCGGCCGATTCAGCCGGGCACAACAACTTGGCTGTCTTACAGGTTTGTGTCAACGCGGCTGCGGCCGTACGAAGCGATCGGCGAAGCGCAGGTAATTGTCCCAATCCCATAGGGTGATGCCATGGGCGCCGACGCGCAGATGATAGGATATCCGCGACAGGATAGCGCCGCCGGGCGGCGGCATGGACTCGCCTGCCATTCCTTCGACGCCGAGCAGGCGATAGACCGGCTCGGCACCCTTGGCCGCGAGGAACATCCCGAGCGGGTCGGCCCACAGATCCTCACTCGCCGCCCCGATATAGACCGGACGCGGCGCGATCAGCGCGATCAGCTCATGGGCATCCACCGGCAACGCCGCTTCGCGCTCGGAAAAGGTCTTGTAATTCGGTGCGAACCAGTAATTGTTCATGACCCGGATCGTCTCGCCGAAGTTGCGGCGGTACAGCGATGCCCCGCCCTCGCCGGAATCGTTCGAGATCACCGCCGCAAAGCGCGTGTCGCGCACGCCCGCCCATAAAGCGGCCTTGCCGTAGCGCGAATGCCCGATGACGATGACGCGCTTTGCATCGACGGCCCGATCGGTCGCCAGATAATCGTAGACGCGGCTCAGTCCCCAGGCCCATACCGCCACCGCCCCCCAATGGTCGGGTGCCGAAGGGCTGGTACGATACCAGGGCAGGATGCTCTGGGCATATTGTGTGTCGCCGTCGGGATAGAGGTCGCCGGTGAAATAGGTCGCGACGCCGTAACCCGCATTCAGGATCCGCTCGATCGGCCATTCCGAGGCGTCGATCCCCCGCGCATGGAGCGTCGCGCGATTCTTGTTGATGCCTTCTGCCGGCGTGACCCAATTGGGCGTGATCGCGATCGCCGGGTCGGCGGAAACCGATTGGTTTCCGTGGAAGTTCGGCCCGACGAACATCGGCACGGGGCCGCGCGCGTTCTTGGGCAGGTAAATCAGCACCGACATCTGCGGCCCACCCGACGTGCCGTCGAGATAGATGGTGACCTGTTTGCGCACGGCGAGACCACCGAGCGCCTCGGCGCTCATTTCCGCGACGGCGAACCGCATATGCGGCGGGCGCGCCGGACTGACGCCGTAGATGTTGTGTTCGAACAGGGCGACGAGTTCTGGCCGACGGCGGCTCCACCATTGCTGCGCCGTCCTCACTGCGACGCCATTGGCCATCACCAGCGGATCGGGAAGGCGATAGGGCGCTACCTTCGTCTCGTCGAAATTGCCGTCGAGCTGCGCGCGGGCGGGCAGAGCGTGAAGCGCGGCAAGCGCCAAGAGCAAGGCAGCCGCCTTCCGCATCCAGCCAAGAGCCAAGGCTTCAAGCGGCATTGCACCTCCCCGCGACGTAATGCGACCACGTCAAAACGCGCCAAAGATCCTTGCATATCAGATCACAGAGCGAAACAGAGATATCAGTGAGCTATTCGAGGGAGCGGGATGGACATTTCAAGGCGCGAAATGCTGGCGGCGGGTCTTGCGGCAAGCCTGACCGCGACCGCGACACCAGCCGCGCGGAGCGCGCCGCCCCCCGGTGGGCTTCCGGGTGAAGAGAGGCCCGAGCGGTGGCTGGTGTGGCACAACAAGCCGGCGACCGCCTGGCCCGAGGCACACCCCATCGGCAATGGCCGCTTGGGCGCGATGGTATTCGGCAACATCAAACTCGAACGGCTTCAACTCAACGAGGATCGCTTCTGGTCCGGCGGTCCCTATCAGCACCTCAATCCCGCCGCCCGCGACGCGATTCCCAAGCTCCGTGAAATGATCTTCGCCGGCAAATATGCCGAGGCGGAGGCTTATGCCGAAAAATATGTCCAGTCGGTCCCGATGCGCGAGATGTCCTATCAATCGCTGGGCGACCTCTGGCTGGATCTGGTCGACGTCGAGGAAACGCCGGTCGAGGAGTATCGCCGCGAGCTCGATCTCGATGGCGCGATCAGCCGCACGCGCTTCGTCTCGGGCAAGACCACCTATTCCCGCGAAATTCTGAGCTCGCCGGTCGATCAGGTAATCGCCATATTGGTCCATGCCGACGGCGCCCCGGTCTCGCTCGACTGCTCGTTCAGCACCGGCCAACGAGCCAAGGCGGCAGTCGAGGACACTTCGACCCTGGTGTTGAGCGGCATCAACAATTCGGATCGCGGTATTCCTGGCCGACTGCATTTCGAGACTCGCGCGCAAGTCTTCGCCGATGGCGGCACCATAAGCCATGACGGCCCGATGCTGCAGGTGCGCGGCGCACGCTCGATCCTGATCCTGCTGGCCGCGGCCAGCAGTTTCAAATCGCCCGTGGACGTCTCCGGCGATCCACGTGCGATCGTCAAGGCGCAGCTTGCCGCCGCCGCGCACAAGTCCTGGATGCAGCTTCGCGACGACCACAGCGCCGAGCATCGCCGCCTGTTTCGGCGGGTCTCGATCGATCTCGGCACCACCCGGGCGGCGGTGCTGGCGACCGACGCGCGTGCGGGGCATGTGCTGGACCACGCCGATCCGGAACTGGCCGCATTGTTCTTCCAGTTCGGCCGCTATCTGACGATCTGCTCGTCGCGCGCGGGTTCGGAGCCGTCGAACCTCCAGGGAATCTGGAACGAAAGCAACCGGCCGCCCTGGGGCTCGAAATACACGATCAATATCAATACCGAGATGAACTACTGGCCGGTCGACACCGCCAACCTGCCCGAATGTATCGAGCCGCTCGTCGCGATGGTCGAGCAATTGGCGGTCTCGGGTGCCTATACCGCGAAGAACCTGTACGGCGCGCGCGGCTGGGTCGCGCACCACAACACCGATCTGTGGCGCGCTTCGGGGCCGATCGATCATGCCCGCACCGGCCTGTGGCCTGCGGGCGCGGCGTGGCTCAGCGTGCAGCTTTGGGATCACTACGACTTCCACCGCGACAAGGCGTATCTGCGGCGGATCTATCCGCTGCTGCGCGGCGCATCGTTGTTCTTCCTCGACACACTGGTGAAGGATCCCACCAGCGGGTGGATGGTTACCTGCCCTTCCTGCTCGCCGGAAAACGATCACGGTCATGGCAGCACCCTGTGCGCCGGGCCCGCGCTGGACATGCAGATCCTGCGCGATCTGTTCGATCGGACCGCAGCGTCCGCCAAGCTGTTGGGTCGAGATGCGGATCTGCGACCTCAGCTCACCGCCATGCGCGCTAGGCTCGCGCCGCATCAGGTGGGCAAGAACGGTCAGCTCCAGGAATGGCTTGCCGACTGGGACGCCGACGCGGTCGAGCAGACGCATCGCCACACCTCGCATCTCTATGCCGTCTATCCCAGCCAGCAGATCAATGCCGACGACACGCCCGACCTGTTGCGCGCGGCGCGCCGCTCGCTCGAGCTGCGCGGGAGCGAGGCGACCGGATGGGCGCTTGCCTGGCGCACCGCCTTATGGGCGCATTTCCGCGAGGCAGAGGCGGCACACCACATGCTGCTGCGCCTGATCCAGGCCGATGCCAACGGCCCTGGCATGCTCGGCGCGCACGCTCCCTTCCAGGCCGACTGCATCTTCGGCGGCGCTGCGGCACTGGTCGAAATGCTGGTGCAGAGCCGCGGAGACCTGATCGATCTGCTGCCCGCTTTGCCCAAGGCCTGGCCGACCGGGAAATTGCGTGGCGTGCGCGTGCGCGGCGGCTGCACAATCGATCTCGCCTGGAAGGACGGCACGCTCAATTTGGTCACGCTGCATCCGGAGATCGCCGGAAAACGCGTCGTCCGCGCCGGCGGCCGTCGCCAGGAAGTCGTGCTCCGACCGGGACGCGCCACGACCCTTGCCGCTTCCGATTTCTACCCGTTATCAAAGACCGAGCGGCCGGGATTGTTCTCCTAGACCGCTACTCCAACCTTGTACCGCTGCCACTCCGGCCGGATCAGGTGATGGTCGACGAACGCCGGACCGTCGCATTCGATCTCGATCACCGTGGTCGGTGAATCGGGCGCCTCGTCGGGCAGTCCGGTCAGCCGGAGCGAGGCGCCGTTCTGGGTGAACGTTACTGGCTGGCAGGTCTTGAGCAGCCGCGCCGCGACCACGTTTGACCGCACCCCGCCGACTGCGATCACCGTTTCGGGCCGGTAGAAGTCGAGCCACCCTGCCGCCGGCGTCCTCGACGGCCAGAAATAGACGTGGACATAGAGCTTGTTTCCCGCCTTGGTGAAGTTGGTATAGTTGCCGAACGCATCCGCCGCGCGCCCTTCGGCCCCGTAGATCGACGCGCCATTGGTGCGCAGCCAGGCACCCACCTGCTCGAGTCGCTCGACCGACTCCGTCGGCACCTCGCCCGCGGCATCGGGGCCGATATTGAGCAGATAGTTGCCGCCCTGCTGGACGCATAAGGTCAGGTCGTTGACGATACGCTTGGTGCTCTTCCACTCGTCGTCGTTCCGCTGATAGCCCCAGCCCAGATTCATCGTCTCGCACGTCTCCCAGGCGCGCTTGTCGGCCGCGACCTTGTGCTCGGGCGTCGAGAAATCGCCCGCCAGCCCGTTGCGGTTGTTGACGATGATGTCGGGCTGGAGGTCGAACACCATCTTGTTCATCGCTTCCACGCGCCATTGCTCGGGCGTCAGCGGCCAGGTGACGTCGTACCAGAGGATGTCGATCTTGCCGTAATCGGTCAGCAACTCGCGGATCAGCCCGTGGGTATAGGCGACGAAGCGCTCGCGCGCCGCCGGATCGGTCGCGCAGGTGGCGCCATCGGGATGATGCCAGTCCATCAGCGAATAATAGAGCCCGACCCGCAGCCCCTCGGCCCGCGCCGCCTCGACGAACTCGCGCACCAGGTCTCGCCCCGGTCCCTGCCGCACCGCGTTATAGTCGGTGAGTTTCGTGTCCCACAGACAAAATCCCTCGTGATGCTTGGTGGTGAGCACGATGTATTTCTGCCCCGCCCGCTTCGCGAGCCGCGCCCATTCGCGCGCCGCGCCGGGTTTCGGCGTGAAATGCTTTGCGAGCTTCTCATAGTCGGGGATCGGAATGCCTTCGGATTCGAGCACCCACTCCTGATGCCCGATCACGCTGTACAAGCCGAAATGGATAAACATGCCGAACCGGGCATCCTGCCACCAGCGCATGCGCTGTGCGCGCGTGCGCTCCTGATAGTCGAGCGGCGCGGGCCCGGCCGAGGTCTGTGGCGCCCCGTACTCCTGCGCGTGCGCCACGCCGGGAGTGCCGATCGTCAGCGCGCCCGCGGCGCCGGCCGCACCGGTCAGGAAGCTCCTCCGTCCGAACCGCGCCTCCATATCGCTCCCTTCAACGAGGACCTTCGTTCTTCCGAAAGGCCCAAGGTTCAAAACAGGCACAGCTTTCTTTGCCGCTATTGGAATTTCGGCTCATCGCCACCGTTCCACTTAAATCTGAAATGTTATATACGTTATCTGAAATATTAATCGGGTGCTCCAGTCAGCGTCAAATGCTACCTGGATCGAGGCGCAAATAGCGATTTTGTGCACGGAGCCTTCGCGAACTTGCAGCAAGCCGACTTCCCCATTTGTTCGGAGACCGCATGAACCGCCGCCAGCTGCTCAATCGCATCCTTGCCACTACCGCCGTGGCAAGCTCTCCGCGCCTTGCCTTCGCCCGGACGTCGGAAATCACATTATCGCTCAGCGGCACGCCGACCGGCCCTGCCATTCCTGAGGACTATGTCGGCCTGTCCTATGAGGCAGCGCAATTGGCCAATCCAGACTTCTTCGCATCGTCGAACCGATCCCTGATCGCGCTCTTCCGCGACCTGTCACCCTCTGGCGTGCTGCGCATCGGCGGGGGATCGAGCGAATATACCAGTTATTCGGACGCGGCCCCCGTGGACACTCCCCCTTTCGAGGTCTTCGGGCCCGACACGTCCAAGACGGTGAAGCACGGCACGGTTACCACCGCGCTGGCGCTCCGGAATCTGCGCGGCTTCCTCGACGCTACCGGCTGGAACTGCATATGGGGCCTCAATTTCGGCCAGGGCAGCAAGGAGAATGCCGCCGCCGAAGCCGCGGCGGTACAGCGCTTCCTGGGACCGCGACTGGTCCTGCTCCAGATCGGGAACGAGCCCGATTCCTTCCGCAAGCGCTATCGCCCGGCCGACTGGACTCCCGCGGACTTCGTCCGCGAATGGAACGTCTTCCACGACGCCGTCGCCGCCGCGGCGCCGGGGGTGAAGTTCGCCGGGCCGGACATCTCCAACAAGCTCGATTATCTCACCGCTTTCGCGGTCGAGGCGCCCAAGCATCCCGACGTCGTGATGCTGACCGGTCATTATTACGCAATGGGTCCGGCGGGAAATCCCGAAGTGACGATCGCGCAATTGATGGAACCCGATCCGAGCACCACGACGATGCACGCCGACCGCTTCGCGATCGTGCAGGCGGCATGCAAAACCGCTGGCCTGCCCTTCCGCCTCACCGAGGGGAATAGCTGCTGGAACGGCGGCCAGCCTGGGGTTTCGGATACACTGGCCTCGGCGCTCTGGTGCGCGGACGTCATGCTGCGCTTAGCTCAACTCGGATGGATCGGGGTCAACTGGCATGGCGGGGGCAATGGTCATTATTCGCCGATCGTCGGGGCGCCCTCGACCGGCTTTACGCGCCGCCCGGAATATTACGGAATCCAGTTCGCACAGTTGTTGACCGGCGCGACGTACATCCCTGCGGCGCTCGCAGGCGCGAGCCGCTTCGTCACCGCTTATGCCCTCCAGGCCGGCCGCACAAAACGTGTCGCGATCATCAATAAGGATCTGGTGCCGGCCACCGTCACCCTGCCCTCGCCGGCCGGGCGTAGCGCGATGCTGCTCACTGGCCCTGCGCGCTACGCTCGGGACGGCACCACGCTACGCAAGATCGCGATCAAGCCCGGCCGCACGGTGACCGTGCCGCCGCATTCCGCCGTCCTTTACATGCTCTAGCTGCGCTGACAGCCGGCTTTGCTGGCGGTCCAGAACAGAGAAAGCCCGGCCCGAGAGAGGTTTGGGCCGGGCTTCCCCCCTTTTGGCGCCATCGGCGCTTGGCTTTAGAACTTGACCGCGACGCCAGCGCTGAACTTGCGTCCGCTATAGGCACTGTACAGCGAGTCCTGACGGGTCGAGTCCATGAACAGGCCCAGTTCCTGGTTGGTCAGGTTCTGCGCTTCGATGGTGAACTTGACCTCGGGCGTGATCTGATACGAGGCGGTAGCATCCAGGAAGAAAGACGATGTGTTGCCCTGCACGTCGCTTCCCGCGCGGCCCGACGGCACGCGCAGAAGGAACTTGTCGCGATATGCGCCGCTCGCGCGGATGCTGAACTTGCTGTCCTCGTAATAGAGCGTCCCGTTGAACGTGTTCTTCGACAGGTTCACCAGGTCGTTCAGAACCGACGCGCTGCAGGTCGCGTTGGTGCAGTACACGATCTTCGAGTCGACATAGGTGTAGTTGGCGAGCACGCCCAGGTTAGAGAGGAAGCCCGGCAGGAAATTCAGCCCCATCTGGAAGTTCACCTCGACGCCCTTGAGCGGTCCCCCGGGCGTGTTGGTCTTGTTCGACACCGTGAAGATCGTGGAGCCGTCCACGCCCTGCGCCCCGTTGAGCAGCGAGAGCGGTAGGCCGGTCTCGTCAAAGGGAATGTTGCGCTGGAGCGTCTGGATGAAGGTATCGATGTCCTTGTAGAAACCGCCCACCGAGATGATCCCGCTCTTGCCGAAATAATATTCGAGCGAAACGTCCGCCGTCTTGGCGCGGATCGGATTGAGCAGGAAGTTGCCGCTCGAAACGGTCCGGGTGTTGAGGGCGATCGAAACCGCGCCCGGCAGCAGGTCGGACAGTTCGGGCCGAGCCATGACCTTGGCCGCGGCGAACCGCAGGATCAGGTTTTTGCTCAGATCGGCCGTCAGCGTGGCCGAGGGGAGCCAGTCTTCATAATTCCGCGAAAGGCTCAGCTGCGTGCCGGTCAGCGACCGACCGGCCTGATTGGTGTGGACATAGCGCACGCCGACATTGCCGCGCAGCCGGACCGGAAGCGCATCCGTGTCGAACTCGATCATGCCATAGGCCGACTTGACGGTCTCTTTCAGATTCGCCGAGGTCGTCGTGGTCATCGCATAGAGACCGGTCTCGCTGGCGAAGCCCAGGACCGAATTGAACTTGCCATAGTCCGGCTCGGCCCAGCCCGAGATCGTATCGACCGGCAACGACTTCCCGAAGTCGGTGACCGGGCTGGTCAGCTGCGCCATCGTCGTGCCGGCGGGAAGCAGCGGCGCGAGGTTCTGCGTCACTCGGCCGGTGCTGAACGTCTGATATTTCGAGTCGCGATATTGGGCGCCGACGCGGAGCTTGACGCCGTGCAGGATTTCCCAGGCAGCGTTCAGTTCGGCGGTCGTGTTGTTCGTCGCATCGCGTCCGCGGGTCAACGCGAGCGTGCCGTTGGTCGTCGCGTCGGCGGACGGGGGGCCGAACACGAAGTTGGCTGGATTGTTGACATCGACGCCCCAGTTGAGGTTCGGGATCCGGCCGCCGTCGCGATAGTCGAACGAGAAGCCGTTGACGTTGTTGGCGAAGATACCGATCTGCGTGCGCATCGGCCGGTTGATGATCGTGCGCGAGATGCCAACATAGCCATCGAGCTTCAGCGCGCCGAAATCCTGCGAACCGGTGAAATTGATCTGGCTGAACGTGGTCGTATATTTGGTCAGTGTCAGATCGGAGGTGAGATCGACGCCGTTGAACTTGCCGTAGACCAATGTTCCGTCGTCGGCGCGCACGGCGTCCACGACCGAGCTTTCCGCGCTGCCATGCTGACCCGCGTTGCGCGAGAACGAGATCGCCGTGAGCGACTGGTCGCTACGGGTCACATCGTAGCGCGAATAAAGGGCGTCGAGCGCGAACTTCGTGCCGACCGCCGGTTCGGCCTGGAGGCTGAGCGTCGCACCGAGACGCGAATAATCCTGGTCCGAACGGATCAGGCGCGGGCTGCGCGGCACGAAGGTATTGGCATTGTCGACCAGTGCGTAATTGGCCGCGTTGGTCGGGGTATTGGCGAGGCGCGGATTGCCGGTGGAGCAATTCGCCGCATTGCTTCCGTTGGTCGCGCTATTTCCGGGGCTCTGCGGCGTATAACCGACCGGCGAGCAGAAGTGGTTCAAGCTACCTTGAAGGATATCGATCGCCGACCACCCCTCTTCGCGCGTATAGCGCTTGGTGTAAGCGACGGAGGCGGCGACGCCGAAGGTACCGTCGAGAAACTTCTTGGAAATCAGGCCGGTTACGCGCGGACTGATGCGCCCGCGCAGATCGTCATAAGTGCCCTGCGCGCTGGCCGCCAGGGTGAAGTCGTTCTTGAAATCCAGCGGGCGCGGCGTCTGGAGATCCACGGTCGCGCCCAACGAGCCTTCCTCGATGTCGGCCGACATGGTCTTGCGGACCGCAAGCGAGCTGAACAGCTCCGACGCGAAAGCGCTGAAATCGAACGAGCGCGACGAGACATAGCCGGAGCGGATGTCCGACGAGCCAGTCGAACTGGCGCCTTCCATCCCGTTCAGCCGGACGCGGGTGAACTGTGCGCCCAGGCCGCGAACCGAGATCGTCTTGCCTTCGCCGCCGTCACCCCGGGTAATCGCTACGCCCGGAAGGCGCTGCATCGATTCGGCCAGGTTCGAATCGGGAAACTTGCCGATGTCCTCCGCCAGGATGGTGTCGACGACACCGGTCTCCTTGCGCTTGAGGGCCAAGGAATTACTGAGCGACTCGCGGAATCCCGTGACGACGATGTCGGTGTCCGGCGCGGCTTGGCCGGCTGGCGCCGCCTCCGGTGGTGTCTGACTGGGATCGGTCGTCTGCGCCTCTGCAGGCGCTGCGATCATCGCGCTGGTCGCAATCGCCAGCGCGGAAACCATGCTCAAAGCCTGCGGCAAATGCCGTGTATGAAATGCCATTCGGAACCTCCCCATTGCAGCTTTTTGCTTTCAAGGTGGACAAACCTGTAAGACAGATTAACCTGTAAGACAAGATGGATGCTGCAGGATTTCGCAAGCGGCCGCGGCAAAGTGGATGGAGAGGCTGAAATGGACCGATCGCGACGCGAAATTCTGCGCCGAGCGCCAGCGGTAGGGCTGCTCTGCGCCCTCCCCGCCTTTCCCAGCCTGGCCGCGCCGGGACGCCGTTTCGACATCACCCGCTATGGCGCAGTCGCCGATGGCAGCACGATCAACACCATTGCGATCCAGAAGGCGATCGATAGCTGTGCCCGAGCCGGCGGGGGCATGGTCGTGGTTCCGCGCGGCACTTTTCTGAGCGGTTCGGTCGTGCTCAAGAAGGGTGTTGGGCTGGAACTACGCGAGGGCGCCGTACTCAAGGGCTCGCCCAACCTTTCCGATTACCCACTCGTCATGCGCCGGTTCGTCGAGGCTTTTCCGGAGCCGCTACGCATGGCCCTGGTCAACGCCACCGGCAATCACGGCCTCCGCATCACTGGCCCCGGCACGCTGGACGGTAATGGCGAGCCTTTCTGGCGCATGTTCTTCAACGCGCCCAAGGAAGCTGTCGACGGGCACGCCGTCCAGTACCACTTTCCGCAGCTCGCCTTTCTGCAGGACTGCGACGACCTGCTGGTCAGCGGGGTGACGTTCAAGGATTCCGCTTTCTGGAACCTGCATCTATATCGCTGCCGGCGGGCGGTAGTGGAGAATTGCCGCTACCAGGCGCCGCATCATATCCGCGCGCCGAGCAGCGATGGCATCGACATCGACAGCTGCCAGGACGTGACCGTCCGCCGTTGCCATTTCTCGGTCGACGATGATTGTATCGCGCTCAAGGGGACGCAGGGCGCCGGTGCTGCCGCCTATGCGGCGGCACCGCCCACCGAACGGATCCACATCCATGACTGCGTCTTCACCGAAGGACTGGGCTGCGTCACCTTCGGCAGCAACGGCACGATCATGCGCGACATCAAGGTTGAGCGGATCACCAATGTCGGCGACATGCCGACGATCCGCTTCAAGATTCGTCCGGACACGCCAGGCCAGGTCTACGAGCGCCTCCACGTTCGAGGCATCCGCCTCCAGCCGGCATCCAATCCGCCGTCGCACTGGCACAATGGCGAGGTATTCTACGGCCTCGGCCATCCCGAGACCTTCGGCGCGGACGATCCCGCGATCGGCCTGATCGTCAATGCCCGGCTGACCCACGGCACCAAGGTGCCCGCGGCGCCGCCGGGCGGCATCATCCGTGACGTCCTGATCGAGGACGTGAGCGGCACCACCCGCGGCTTCGGCAACATCTCGGGCAACGCGACAACGGCGATCTCGAACGTCACGTTGCGCAACATTGACGTGACGCTCACCGATCCTAGCCGCACCCATCTGGTGGCGCGCGGCGTGGCCGGCCTGACGCTGGAGAACGTACGGGTAAACGGCGCGCCCGCGGTGGTCGACGTATAGACCCTCCCGGTCGGCGACGGCCGGCTCAAAGCCGATACGCGGCCTTCACCAGATTATATGCCAGATCCTTGGCCACCGCGAAGGCTTCGTCGCGCTCAAGACGATGTTCGGCAACCAGCCGTGCCAGGAAGCCGCAATCCACGCGCCGGCTGAGATCGTGCCGCGCCGGGATCGAGAAGAACGCCCGCGTGTCGTCGTTGAAGCCGACCGTGTTGTAGAAACCGGCGGTCTCGGTAACCTGCTCACGAAAGCGGCGCATGCCTTCCGGACTGTCGTGAAACCACCAGGCCGGGCCGATCCGGAGAGCGGGGTAATGGCCGGCGAGCGGCGCGATCTCGCGCGCATAAGTGCTCTCGTCCAGCGTGAATAGGATGATCGTCAGGTCGCGCTCGTTGCCGAAGGCGTCGAGCAACGGCTTCAGTGCATGGACATAATCGGTACGCGACGGCCAGTCGTCGCCCTTTGCCTCGCCAAAGGTCTGCTTGATGTATTGATTCTGGCTGCGCAACGCGCCGGGGTGGATCTGCATCACCAGCCCATCCTCCAGGCTCATCCGCGCCATTTCGGTAAGCATCTGACCGCGGAAGCGCTCGGCGTCGAGCGCGTCGCCCTGGCCGGAGGCGATACGCGCGAACAACGCCGCGGCTTCTGGCTGGGGCAGGTTTTCAGTATGCGCGGTAGGGTGGCCGTGATCGGTCGAGGTCGCGCCTCCGTGCTCGATGAAATAATGCCGCCGGTCGCGGAGCGCAGAGAGATAGCCCTCCCAGCTGCCGACGTCATGGCCGGTAATCCGCCCCAGCTCGGGCAGGTCCTCGCGGAAACGCGGATGCTCGGGGTCGGTAACATTGTCAGGCCGGAACGCGGTCATCACCCGACCCGACCAGCCGCTCGCCTTGACCGCCTTGTGATGGCGAAGGTCGTCGAGCGGGTTCTCGGTCGTCGCGATCGTCTCGATCCGGAAGCGCTCGAACAACGCGCGCGGCAGGAACTCCGGCCGCTTCAACTGCGCGTCGATCTGGTCATAAATGCGGTCGGCATTGCTCGGCGAGAGCCGCTCGGTGATGCCGAGGATCTCGTGGAAGGCATAATCGAGCCACATCCGGCTCGGCGTGCCGCGCAGCAGGTGGAAATTCTCGGCGAAGCGCCGCCAGATCTTGCGCGTGTCGGTCTCGGTCCAGCCGCCGTCGATCCGCGGAACGCCCAGTTCCTCGAGCGGCACACCCTGGCTGTAGAGCATCCGGAAGATGTAATGGTCCGGGATGATGAAGAGGGTCGCCGGGTCCGGGAAGGGCTGGTTCTCGGCGAACCAGGACGGGTCGGTATGCCCGTGCGGGCTGATGATCGGCAGGTCCTTGACCGACAGGTAAAGCTCGCGCGCGATCGCGCGGGTCTCGGGGTCCGCGGGAAGCAGGCGATCGGGATGCGGCGCGAGCGGCATTTCGGTGGTCATGATGATCAGAATCCCTGGGAGGCGCCGCCGTCGATGGGCAGCAGGACGCCTGTGACGAACTTGGCGGCGGGCGAGCAGAGATAGACCGCCGCCCAGCCGATATCCTCGGCCTCGCCGAAGCGACCCATCGGCGTGCGCTGAAGGATCCGGTTCGAACGCGCCGGGTCGTTGTCGAGCGCCTTGCGCAGCATCGGCGATTCGATCCAGCCGGGAGCGATCGCGTTCACGCGCACGCCCTGCCCTGCCACCTCGACCGAAAGCGCGCGGACCATGCCGACATAGGCCGATTTGGCCGCCGAATAGGCGATCACGCCGGGCATGCCGAGCATCGAGGTCATCGACGCTGTGAACAATATGCTGCCATGCCCCGCCGCCAGCATCCCGGGCAGCACAGCGCGGGTCAGCGCGTGCGCGGCGAGGACATGTGTGTCGAGCATATTCGAGAATTCCGCGACCTCGGTATCGATCGCGAGCTTCTTGAAGTTGATCCCTGCATTGTTGAGCAGGATCGAGACCTTGCCGGTCTTCGCGATCAGCCGCTCGACCAGCGCCGGCAGGGCGTCGAACGCGGTGACGTCGGCCGCTTCCCAATAGGCGCCCTCGCCCAGTTCCTCCGCTGCCGCCTGCACGAGTTCGGCGCGGCGGCCGACCAGCACCACCTTGGCGCCGGCGGCATGGAGCGCGCGCGCCATGCCCAGGCCAAGGCCCGAGCCTCCGCCGGTGATCAGCGCAACTTCGCCATCGAGGCGGAACGCCTGCGCGCCATCAAGCGACATTGCGGCACCCCCGGTCGAGGTCGGGCGTGTCCTGGTGCTTGTACATCACGAAATACTCCCTGTGTCCGAGCGCCTCGGGCTTGCTCGGCATACCCTCGGCGATATCGGCGACCATCGCGCCGAGTTCGCTGGCGCACTCGTCGAGCGTCATCTCTCCCGCCAGCACGCGCCCCGCGTCGAAATCCATGTCCTCGATCATGCGGCTATAGGTGCGGCTGTTGCCGGTGACCTTGACCAGCGGCGCCACCGGCGATCCGATCACGCTCCCGCGCCCGGTGATGAACAGCACGATCTGGCTCCCTCCGGAGATCAGGTCCATGATGCCTTCGGTGTCGTTCGGGTTGGTGTAGCCGAACTGCATGAAATGCTCGTCGGGCACCGAATCCATCACCCACATGCCGGACCAGGGCGGCTGTTCGCCGACCTTGATGACGCCCTGGATCGGGCGCGACCCGCTCTTGGCGAAGGCGCCCATGCTCTTCTCTTCGATCGTCGTGAGTCCGCCGGCGAAATTGCCCGGCGAAACCGAATATTGCCGCACCTCGCGGCAATAGCGCTCCGCCTTGGCATAGGCGGTCTCCAGCTCGCCGCGCGCGCGATCGTCGGCGGCGCGCGCCAGGATCACGTCGCGCAGGCCGATCATCTCGACGATCTCCTCGCAGATCGCCGAGCCGCCGGCATCGACCACCCGGTCGAACAGCCGCCCCACCGCGGGATTGCCGACCAGCCCGCTGGTGCCGTCGGACCCGCCGCATTCGGCGCCGAGCGTAAGGTCCGAGAAGCCCATGGCCACGCGCGGCGTCTCCGCGCGGATGCGGTCGCGCAGATCGGCGACGATTGCCTTGCCCTTCTCGGTCGAGGAACGCGTACCTCCAGCATCCTGGATGAAAAAGGATGCGGCGGGGCGGCCGCTCTTCTCCACCGCCTCGGCGATCCGTGCCGGCTGGGTATATTCACAGCCGAGGCCGACCGAGAGCACTGCACCGACATTGGGATGCCTGGCGAGCGAGAGCACCAGCCGGATTGCGTACTGATTGTCGTAGCAGCCCGGGAAGCCGATGACCTGGACGTCCTCCTCACCCGCCGCGATCGCGTGCGCGACGAACGCGGCGCACTGGACGGTGTAGATCACCAGCACCAGGTTGCGGACGCCCTTGCGCCCGTCTGGGCGCAGATAGCCGGTCCATTGGCGGTCGAACGGCTCAATCATAGTTCGTGTCCTTTGCCGCGCCTGTCATCACGTCGAACCCGCCCGAACGCTCGTCGAAGCTGCTCGCGATATTGTGGAGATGGACCCATTCGCCGGCGTGGATCGGCCGGTTCGCCGTGCCGATGGTAATGCCGAACTTCACTACCGGCGCGCCTGCCTCGATATCGGCGAGCGCCACCTTGTGGCCGAGCGCGATCGGCTCCAACAGTGCGAGCGTGCCGCCGCCTTCGCCGCGCACCTCGACGCTGTCCTCGGCATCGCCGAGCAAGGTCGCGACATTGTCCGCCGCGTGGATCCTAAATGCCGTCGTCATCGCATTCCCGCTCACAATATCCCGTATTTGGCGAAGGCATCGGTGCTCGACATGCCGGCCTCGATCTCCTTGCGCACCAGCTTCTCGCCGCGCACCTTCTCCAGCGCGCGTTCGACTACCTCAGCCTCGTGCACCCCAGGAATGACGACCACGCCATCGAGATCACCGAACACCAAGTCGCCAGGCTGCACCGTCACCGGTCCCACCTCGATCGGGCAGCGATAGTCGACCACCTTGGTGCGGACTCCCGAATCCTGCGCGAAGCGGCCGCGGCTGAACACCGGCCAACCCTGTTCGAGCACCCTGGGCGTATCGCGATGATAGCCGTTGATCACGGCGCCGGCGCCCCCGCGCCCCCTTGCGGTCGCGGTCAGGATCTCGCCCCAATAGGCGCAGCGCATCTCGCCACCGCTCGCGAGATAGATGTCGCCCGGCTCGAGCTGATCGAGCGCCTCGGTGAGCTTGCCGAACGGTTGATCCTGCGGTCCATAGACGTCGATCATCAGCACCGGCATGGCACGGCCGACCAGCTTCATGTCGGTCTTCATTGGCTGGATCGGCGCGGGCAGGAACTGGTGGTACAGCCCCAACGCGTCGAGGATGTCGCCTACTACCGGCGTATAGAGTTCGGCCCGGAAAAGGTCGAAAAGTGCTGCGTCGTGCATTGTTGCTCCATCAAGACCGGTCGCGGTCCGTCCGCGGATGCTCCGCCGGCGGCGGAGGCCGCCGCAGGATCAGCGCCATGACGAGCACCGCGAGCGGATATGCCGCCGCGGCACCGACGAACAGGACCATGTAGTTTCCGCCAGTGGCGTCGAGGATCCGACCCACCGCCATCGCCACAAACATACCGGCAACCCCGGCCGCGAAGCCGCCGATACCGATCACCGAGCTGACTGCGCCCGCTGGCAGCGTGTCGGAGACGATTGTGTAGAGATTGGCCGAAAGCCCCTGGTGCCCCGCCGCCGCCAGCGCGATCAGCAGCACTGCCGGCCACATGCCAGACACGCCCGAGACGAGCGCGACGGGGATCGGACACATCGCCATGCACAGCATCGCGATCATTCGCGCGCGCAGTGCCGGCATGCCGCCGCCGATCAGCCGCGACGAGAGCCAGCCGCCCACGACGCTGCCGATGTCGGCAACCAGATAAATCGCCACCAAAGGTGCGATCGACGCCATCATGTCGATACCGAAGCGCTGGTGGAGGTAGCCGGGAACCCAATTGAGATAGAACCACCAGACGGGACTGGTGAGCAGCATGCCCAGCGCATAGGCCCAGGTGCCGCGATAGGCGAAGCAGGCGAGCCAGGGCACGCGCGCAGCCTCGGGCGCGCCAGCGTCGTCCGCCCTGATATAGGCCAATTCCTCGGCCGAAAGGCGCCGCTGCCGCTCCGGCGAGTCGTAGAAGCGCAACCACAGCACCACCCAGATCAGACCGAGCGCCCCCGCGATCAGGAAAGCGGCGCGCCAGCCGACCAATGCCACCACGAAGGGCAGACTGATGGGTGTCACGATCGCACCGATATTGCTGCCGGCGTTGAACACTCCCGTAGCCAGGGCGCGTTCGCGCACCGGAAACCATTCGCGCACCGTCTTGATCGAGGCGGGGAAGTTGCCCCCCTCGGTGAGACCCAGTGCGCCCCGCGCGAACTTGAAACCCAACGGGGTGCTCATCAGCCCGTGAAGCGCCGCGCTGATGCTCCAACCGGCAACCGCGAGCGAAAGCCCCCGCCGCACGCCGATCCAGTCCATCAACCGCCCGCCGAACAGATAGCCGCATGCATACATTAGCGAGAAGGTGGCGATGACATCGCCATAGACGGTCTCGGACCAGCCGAGCTCGAGATCCAGCGTCGGCTTGAGCAGGCCGAAAATCTGACGATCCATGTAGCAGATCGTCGTCGAGGCGAAGAGCAGCCCGCAGATCACCCAGCGATACCGTCCGGCAGGCGCCGAGGCGCCGGCCGCGTCAGCGCCCGCGCCGAAACTCGTGGTCATGCCTTCAGCTTCCTCACGGAATTCGTTCTTAGGATTTTTTTCTCAATCCTGTAAGACAGGTACTACCAGCTTGCGCCGAGAAGACGCAAGCGGCTTTTTGAGAAATGCCGGGGAGGCACCGCTTGCCCTGCGGCGAAAACTGCCGATAGATCACGCATCAGGAGGACATATCGTGCAAGCGACCAGCAACGAGGCCGATGTCGGCGGCGCGAAGACGACCGGGCTGGTCGAACGCGTCATCGACTATCTGCGCGATCATGTCGCAAGCGAACAATTGCGCCCAGGCGCCAAGCTCCCGAGCGAGACAACGATCAGCACGACGCTAGGTGTCAGCCGACCAGTAGTGCGGGAGGCGATGCGCGCGCTGGCGGCCACCGGGTTGGTGGAAATGGCGGTCGGCAAGCGTGCGACGATCGTGTCGGTTGACGGCGAAATGATCTCACGCGTGATCAAGAATGCGGTCCTGATCGGCCAGGCCGAGGCACGCGACATCCTAGAGATGCGCCGTGGCATCGAGATCGCGATGGTTGCCCTCGCCGCCCAGCGTCGCAACGACGAGGACGTCGTCGAGCTTCGGGCGATCATATCCGAGATGGCCGATCATCTGAGCAACGCCGAGCGCTATTCGAGCCTGGATCTCAAGCTGCACATGACGCTCGCCCGGGCGACCGCCAATCCGCTCTATCCGTTGCTGATCGAGGCCTTCCGCCAGTTGATCGAAGCTTCGATGCTCGCGGGCATCGAACGCTGGTCCGCCACGCCCGAGCTCAAGCGGGTGCAGGACTTGCATGAGGATATCGTCCGCGAAGTCGTCGCCGGAGACCCGGCCGCCGCGGCAGCGGCAATGGCGCAGCATTTCGACGATGCGCTTGCAGCGATCCTCGCGCCGATCGCGGCAGGCAAGAAAAGGTAGCGCCCCGTTCACGCGCGGTCCGGCTCCGCTCCCGGCGAGCTTCGCCACCGCGCCTACCGCACATCTTTGCTCGCCACAGAGGTCCACCCGTGGCGCGCACCGGCACCGCAGCGAGCGCGAACGCCGCCCCCATGCCCAGCGCGAACGCACGGCGGCCAAACTCCGCATTGGCCAGCAGCAACGGCGATGCACCGGACATCCGTCCTCTCCCCGTGTCGAATGATGTTGTCGGAATGATGTAGCCGCCCTATCCTGTAAGACAAGTTTTAAGAGGGATGCCGAATGCGCGTCGAGAAGTTCGAGACCTGGATCTGCAGGCGGCCCAAGGGGCTGTTCGACGAGGAGCGCGAAGGCGCGGCGCCGATGCCGTGGAGCTATGGCGTCGGGCGGATCACCACGTCCGAGGGGATCGAGGGAATCGCGACCTTCTGGGCCGCACGTTCCGGGGCGATCACCGATGCCTATCTCAGCGACGTGATCGCGCCGGTGATCCTGGGCCGCAGCATCCATGACCGCGAGAAGATCTGGCACGATTTCTGGAACATCGACCGGCACGGCGCTTTCTTCCCGGTTTTCCTGCCGGGCCCGATCGACGTGGCGCTGTGGGACGCGGCGGCGCGCACCGCCGGGCTGCCGCTCCACCGCTATCTCGGCAGCTACCGCACCAGCATGCCGGTCTATGCCAGCAGCCTCTGGCTGCCGGCGATCGACGACTATGTCCGCGAGGCGCTCCATTACAAGGAGCGCGGTTTCAAGGCGTACAAGGTCCATCCCTGCGGTCCCAGCAGCATGGACATGGCGATCCACGCCGCGGTCCGCGAGGCGGTGGGCCCAGACATGATCCTGATGACCGATCCGGTCGCCGAATATACCTTGCCCGAGGCGATCCGCGTCGCCCGCCACCTCGAACAGCTCGGCTATTACTGGTTCGAGGAGCCGTTCCGCGACTATGAGCTCGACAAATATGCCAAGCTCGCGGCCGCGGTCGACATCCCGATCGTCGGCACAGAGACGACGCGCGGCGGTCCGTGGGGCGTCGCCCAGGCGATCAAGGCCAATGCCCTCGACATGGTCCGCGCCGATGTCTCGTGGAAGGGCGGGGTCACCGGCACGCTCAAGGTATGCCACCTGGCCGAAGCGCACGGCATCAATTGCGAGCTGCACACCACCACCATGGGACCGATGGACGTCGCCAATCTCCATGTCGCCTGCGCAGTGCGCAATTCGGAATATTTCGAACTGTTCGTCCCCGAGGACACGTTCCAGCTACCGATGAAGCAGAGCCTGCGCGATCTGATGGATGCCGACGGCAACATCCATGTGCCCGAAGGGCCGGGGCTGGGGATCGACATCGACTGGGACGTGGTGGACGACAATTGCATGTCGCACCGTGTCTTCGACGCCGGGAAGACGGCGGGG
>DASVNU010000250.1:0-9822 GCA_036383655.1 Sphingomonas sp.
GCGACTTCCGCCGCGAAGTCCGATTCTTCCTTCTCGATGCCTTCGCCGAGCTGGAAGCGGACATAGTCCTTCAGCGCGATCGGCGAGCCGGCGTCCTTGGCGGCCGCCGCGACCACGTCGGAGATCTTGGTCTTGCCGTCCATCACGAACAGCTGGCTGACCAAAGCGTTCTCCTTGCGATACTTGGCGATCGCGCCGTCGACCATCTTGGCGACGATCTCGGCGGGCTTGCCGCTCTCCGACGCCTTTTCCTGGGCGATCGCGCGCTCGCGCTCGATCACCGCCGGGTCGAGGTCTTCCTCGTTGAGCGCCAGCGGGAAGGCCGCCGCGATGTGCATCGCCAACTGCTTGCCGAGCGCCTCGAGCTTGTCGGCCGGCGCCTCGCTCTCGAGCGCGACAAGCACGCCGATCTTGCCGAGGCCCGGCGCCTGCGCGTTGTGAACGTAGGGCACGACCGCGCCCTTGCTCACTTCGAGCTTCTTGGCGCGGCGCAGCGTCTGGTTCTCGCCGATCGTCGCGATATTGTTGGTCAGCACTTCCTCGACGGTCTTGCCGCCGAGCGATGCCGCCTTGATCGTCGCGAGATCGTCGCCCAGTTCGAGTGCAACCGAGGTCACGTCGCGGACGAAGGTCTGGAACTGATCGTTCTTGGCGACGAAGTCGGTTTCCGAATTGACTTCGACCGCGGCACCCTTGGTGCCCGAAACCTCGACGCCGACCAGACCCTCGGCCGCGGTGCGGCTCGACTTCTTGGCGGCGGCCGCGAGACCCTTGGTGCGCAGCCAGTCCATCGCGGCGTCCATGTCGCCGCCGGCCTCGCCGAGCGCCTTCTTGCAGTCCATCATGCCCGCGCCGCTCTTCTCGCGCAGGTCCTTGACCATTGCTGCCGTGATGTCGGCCATGTCTTCAGTCCTTCTAGTCATAATGTGGTTGCGGGCGAGGCGGGGCGTTGTCGCCCTACCCCGCCCGCATGACGGTTAGGCGACGGCTCAGGCGTCGATCTGGCGCTCGCCCTCGGCGGCCATGTCGGCCTGCTGCGCCACGTCGGCGACGACCGGCTCGGCGTTCAGCGCTTCCTCGATCGGCTGGGCGCTCGGCGCTTCCTCGGCGGGTTCGACGCTCAGCGCTTCCTCGACCGGCGCTTCGACCTGGGCACCCAGATCGACGCCGGCATTGGCCTGGCGCTGCTGGCCGCCACGGGTCGCGGCGATCGCCACGGCCTCGCAATAGAGGCGGATGGCGCGGGCGGCGTCATCGTTGGCCGGAACCGGGAACGCGATGCCGTCGGGCGAGACGTTCGAATCGAGGATCGCGACGACCGGGATACCCAGCGTGTTGGCTTCCTTGATCGCCAGCTCTTCCTTGTTGGCGTCGATCACGAACATCACGTCCGGAACGCCGCCCATGTCGCGGATGCCGCCGAGCGACAGCTCCAGCTTGTCCTTCTCACGGGTGAGCTGGAGCACTTCCTTCTTGGTCAGGCCGTGCGTGTCGCCCGAGAGCTGCTCTTCGAGCGTCTTGAGGCGCTTGATCGAGTTGGAGATCGTCTTCCAATTGGTGAGCATGCCGCCCAGCCAGCGGTGGTTGACGAAATGCTGGCCGGCGCGCCGCGCGGCGTCGGCGATCGGCTCCTGCGCCTGGCGCTTGGTGCCGACGAACAGCACCTTGCCGCCGGCGGCGACCGACGAATTGACGAATTCGAGCGCGCGCGCGAACAGCGGCACGGTTTGCGACAGGTCGATGATGTGGACGCCGTTGCGATCGCCGAACAGATACGGCTTCATCTTCGGGTTCCAGCGGTGCGTCTGGTGGCCGAAATGCGCGCCAGTTTCGAGCAATTGCTGCATGGTGACGACAGGTGCCGCCATAGGGATAACTCCTTCCGGTTGTTCCTCTGGGAAGCGGGAACCGAGAACCTTTTCATCCCCGCGCCAAAGATGACGGGGGCAGGCTCGGCACCGGGTTATGATGCTTCCCATGCGGGTTTGAGGCGCGCCCCCTAGTCCAAAGCATCACGAAAGGCAAGTGGCGGGGGTAAGCGCGTCCGACTCGGCACTGGAGTGGGCGCTCCGGCCACCATATTCCTGCTATGTTCTCATTTTTGGCTTGACGAACAGAACATCAACAGAACATACAGCGATCATCAACAGGACACGGAACCTATGAATCGCCAGGTGGTCGGTTCGAACTCGGGTCCGGATCCGGCCGAAGGGGAAGTCACAATGTTCGCTCTGGTTGCCATTCTGATGTTCGCCGGCGCGCTGATCGCGGCGGGCGCCACCATCTACTCGACCGTCGTTCCGGCATTACCGAGCATCCAGGCCGCGCTCGCCGGTGCCGGCCGTGCGTCGACCGTTCCGCCGCTGCCGCCGCGCCATGTGGTGACGATCAGGGTAATTGCGCGTCCGGTTTTGGCGCAGCCGACACATTGGCGCGTTGCCGCCTGATCCGCGCGTAATTACGCGCGCTGAATGGAATCAGCGCGAGATAGATCAGGCAGAGGCCGCTGAGCGTGGGCCAGGGCGCGGAGATCAGCGCTGCGCCGATCGCGACGATCACCGCCAATGCCTCGAACCGGATGTTGCGCCGGAGCCTGAGCGCTGCCCAGCTGAAGGTCGCGATACTGGAAATCATCAGAAACGCGATGAATGCCATCCATGGTGCAACCAGCCAGGGCGAGCGTAGCCAGGGCTCACCTGTGATGAACCAGATATAGAGTGGCAGCATCGCGACGATCGCGCCTGCCGGCGCCGGGATGCCGGTCAGATACCCCGCCGCCTTGCGCGGTTGTTCGGTCGTATCGATCTGGGCATTGAAGCGCGCCAGGCGCAACGCGCAGAACACCGCGAAGACCAATGCACAGATCCAGCCGAAGCGCGGCACATTGGTCAGCGACCAGAGATAGAGGATCAACGCCGGCGACACGCCGAACGAGATCGCGTCGCTGAGCGAATCGAGTTCGGCGCCGAAGCGGCTGGTTCCGCGCAACATCCGCGCGACTTGCCCGTCGACGCCGTCGAGCACGCCAGCGACCAGGATCATCACCACGGCCATCTGCCAGTCCCCGCCGATCGCGAAGCGTACGCCGGTCAGCCCGGCGCTCAGCGCCAGCGCGGTCAGTGCGTTGGGTGTGATCGTCCGGAGCGGCAGACCCGAGGCCGGCCGTCGCAGCCGTCGCGGGCGCGGTGGTCTCACTGCGTCACGCCACTCATGATCTCGCCGCCGATCCGCCCGATGATCGTCTCGCCTGCGACGGTGCGCTGCCCCAGGATCACCTGGCAGGCGGTATCGGCGGGCAGGAACACATCGACCCGGCTGCCGAAGCGGATCAGCCCGATACGCTGGCCAGGGGCAACCATGTCGCCTTCCTTGACGAAGGCGACGATGCGCCGCGCGACCAGCCCGGCGATCTGGGTGAAGCCGATCAGCCGGCCGTCTTTCCCTTCGACGACGAGGTGCTGACGCTCATTCTCTTCGCTCGCCTTGTCGAGATCGGCATTGAGGAACTTGCCCGAGATGTAGACGACGCGGCGGATGATGCCCTGGACCGGCGTGCGGTTCACATGCACGTCGAACACGCTCATGAAGATCGACACGCGGATCAGCGGCGCCGACCCCAGGACATCGAGCTCGACCGGCGGCACGACCGGCTGGATCATCGTCACCAGTCCGTCGGCGGGCGCGATCACCAGGCTGTCGTCGCGCGGCGTGACGCGGATCGGATCGCGGAAGAAGGCGGCGACACCCAGCGTCAGGAACGCGAGCGGCCAGAACAATACTTTCCAGATGAGCAGCGACAGCAATGTCGCCACCGCGGCGATGATGACGTAGCGACGCCCTTCCGGGTGCATCGCGGGAAAGCGCCACTTGACGGTGGACGTGCCGATTTCCGGCGGATCGAGTGAAGGCATGCGCGCCGTCTAACCGTGTTGCTTGTGCGGTACAATGCACGCGACGCGAGTCGGGCTCCACGCCATGCCATGGGGTACGGCGCTTGACCCCCCTCCCCGCTTCACCCTAGAGGCGCGACCGAAACTCCCATCAGGAAAGCGGATATGGCGAAGATCAAGGTGAAGACGCCCGTCGTGGAGATCGACGGCGACGAAATGACGCGGATCATCTGGGAATGGATTCGCGAACGCCTGATCAAACCGTATCTCGACATCGACCTCGATTATTACGACCTCGGCATCGAGCATCGTGATGCGACCGACGACAAGGTCACCGTCGACAGCGCCAAGGCGATCCAGAAATACGGCGTCGGCGTGAAGTGCGCGACGATCACCCCCGACGAACAGCGCGTCGAGGAATTCGGCCTCAAGAAGATGTGGAAGTCGCCCAACGGCACGATCCGCAACATCCTCGGCGGCGTCGTCTTCCGCGAGCCGATCGTGATCTCGAACGTGCCGCGCCTGATCCCGGGCTGGACCAAGCCGATCGTGGTCGGCCGTCACGCGTTCGGCGACCAGTATCGCGCCACCGACTTCCGCGTCCCCGGCCCGGGCAAGCTGACCATGACCTGGGTCGGCGACAATGGCGACAAGATCGAGGAGGAGGTGTTCCAATTCCCCTCGTCGGGCGTCGCGATGGGCATGTACAATCTCGACGATTCGATCCGCGATTTCGCCCGCGCCTCTATGCATTACGGCCTCAACCTCAAATGGCCGGTCTATCTGTCGACCAAGAACACCATTCTCAAAGCCTATGACGGCCGCTTCAAGGACCTGTTCCAGGAAGTGTTCGAGGCCGAGTTCGCCGACAAGTTCAAGGAAGCGAACATCACCTACGAGCACCGCCTGATCGACGATATGGTCGCCAGCGCGCTCAAATGGTCGGGCGAGTTCGTCTGGGCCTGCAAGAATTACGACGGCGACGTCCAGTCGGACCAGGTCGCGCAGGGCTTCGGCTCGCTCGGCCTGATGACCTCGGTCCTGCTGTCGCCCGACGGCAAGACCGTCGAGGCCGAAGCCGCGCACGGCACCGTTACCCGCCACTATCGCCAGCACCAGCAGGGCAAGGCGACCTCGACCAATCCGATCGCGTCGATCTTCGCCTGGACCGGCGGCCTCAAATATCGCGGCAAGTTCGACGGCACGCCCGACGTGACGCGCTTCGCCGAGGAACTCGAAAAGGTCTGCATCGAGACCGTCGAGAGCGGCAAGATGACCAAGGATCTCGCGCTGCTGATCGGCCCCGATCAGGCGTGGATGACCACCGAGCAGTTTTTCGAGGCGGTCCGCGAGAATCTCGAAACGCGCATGGCGACCTGGGCGTGATGCCTGTTCCTTCTCCCCTTGTGGGGAGAAGGGTAGCGTAGCTTGGCGGCCTGCTGCCTAGCGCAGCCTGGATGAGGGGAGCGGCGCACGGCGCCGCGCGACCGCTACGCGGTCGCCCCCTCACCCTCCCATCGCTGGCGCGATGGGCCCCTCCCTCTCCCACAAGGGGAGAGGGGTATTATCCCGAACCACTCCTGCCAGCCGGAGGCCCTTGGCAATGGGCTCTCCCCAAACCTGTCACACGACGGTCACGCCCGAAGCGCACAACGCAGGCAACGGGATGCGTCTACCTGTCACGCAGGTAGCCGGCTGGGGGAGAATGACGATGCTCGGTCGACTTGGTGTATTAACCCTCGCGGCCTTGCCGGTTCTCGCCCTGGTGTCCTGCGGCAGCGAGTCCGATCCGATCCGGTCGGCGGGATCCTCGACGGTCTACCCCTTCACCAAAGCCGTGTCGGAGGCGTTCGTCCAGGCGAAGAGCGGGCGCCGCGCACCGATCGTCGAGTCGACCGGGACGCAGCCGGGCATCATGCGTTTCTGCGAGAGCGCTGGCCCCGATTCCTTCGATATCGCCGACGCCTCGCGTCGGATGAAGCGCGTCGAATTCGAGCGCTGTCAGAAGAATGGCGTGGGCGACATTATCGAGGTCGCGATCGGCCTCGACGGCCTGGCGCTCGCCGAATCGAAGCAGGGACCCAAGCTCCAGTTGAGCCGCAAGCAAATCTATCTCGCGCTGGCCGCCAATCCGATGGGCAAGCCGAACACCGCCAGGACCTGGAAGGACGTCGACCCCAAGCTCCCCGCGATCCCGATCCAGCTGCTGGGCCCGCCGACCACCAGCGGGACGCGCGACGCCTTCGTCGAACTGCTTCTGCAACCCGGCTGCTTCGAGGCGATGCCGACGGCCAAAGCGATGCAGACATCGGGCGATCCGGCCGAGTTCGATCGCGTGTGCCGTCAGATCCGCGGCGACGGCCCTTATGTCGTGCAAGGCGAGGACGACAGCCTCATCGTCAAGGGCCTGGAAAGCAATCCGAACGCACTTGGCCTGTTCGGTTATTCCTACCTCGAACAGAATGCGAGCCGGCTGCGCGGCGTGCCGATCGACGGTGTCGCGCCCGGCTATGACGCCATTGCCAGCGGCAAATATTCCGGCGTCCGCACGCTGTACCTCTACGTCAAGAAGAAGCATCTGAAGCCGAAGCCCGAACTCCAGGCCTTTCTCGACATGTATGCATCGATGTGGGACCCTAACGGCCCACTCACCAAGCGCGGCCTGATCGCAATGTCGGAAAGCGGCCGCAAGCGCTCCGCCGACGCGATCAGAGAGCAATATGTGCTGGATTCGTCGCAGCTGTTTTGAAGCGGGCGATCAGACGGGAGCGAGTTGCCTCCCGCTACTTCGCCTCGGGCGACCGTACGTGCTCGGGCCGGAAACCCATCCCGATCACCTGCGCCGGAATACGCCGCAACAGCGGAATGCGGTCGAGCAGCTTCGCCGCCAATGGCGGGTTGTCGAGCGGCTCGGTGCTGGCGAGCAGCGGCGCGATGATCGTATCCTGCACCATCCGCTGCATTCCCTGGGTCAGTTTGACCGCGCGGATACGACGGTCGTACACCTTGTGGAGCAGCGGATCGGGATCGTCGCCCGCTGCCATCGGCGCGGCGAGGAGGTTCGCCGTGGCAACCGCGTCCTGGACCGCCAGGTTGATCCCAACGCCGCCGATTGGCGACATGGCGTGCGCGGCATCGCCGATCACCAGCAAGCCCGGGCGATCCCATTTCTCCAACCGGTCGACCGTCACCGTCAGCAGCTTGACGTCGTCCCAGCTCGACACGCTTTGATCGACCGTCGCGGTTTCGGGACCGACCGCGCGGACGCGGGCGCGAAAGGCATCCAGCCCCTCACCACGGATCTTCTCCGCGGCGCCCTTGGGGAAGACGAAGGCGCATTGGTAATAATCGCTGCGGTCGATCAGCACGAACAAGGTACCGGTGTCGAACACACCCATCGTCGCGTTCTCGGGCTGGGCAATCTTGGGAATGCGGAACCAGAAGACGTCCATCGGCGCGCCGATCACGGTTGCGGGCAAGCCATCGCGGTGCCGCGAATCGCGGCCGTCCGCGGCGATCGTCAACCGCGCGCGGATTTCCTCGCCTTCGCCTGTCCTGACCCCGCATACGCGCCCACCCGCCTCGATCAGTTCGGCGCCTTCGCAACGCTGGCGCAATTCGAAGCTCGGATAGCGTCGCGCCGCATCGGCGACGAAATCGAGGAAATCCCATTGCGGCATCAGCGCGACATAGGGTGCGGGCACGTGAAGATGGGTGAGATCCACGATTTGCAGATCGCGGCCCGCGATCCGCGCGCTCAACCGTTCGATCTTCTGGTGCGGGCGCTGCAACAGTTCATCGAGCAGGCCGAGCTCGCTGAAGATCCTCAGGGTAGAGGGATGCACCGTATCGCCGCGGAAATCGCGCAGGAAGTCCTGGTGCTTTTCGAGCACGATCGTCTTGAGCCCGGCGCGCGCGAACAGCAATCCGGCCACCATTCCCGCCGGCCCGCCCCCAATAATGCAGATGTCGGTCTCGATCATGACCTGACAAACTCCCTCCGGCCTGCTTTGATGCCGCCATGGCAATTGGTCTCGACAACAAGGGGTTCAGCGACGCTCTGGTGATTCTCGGTGCCGCGGGCATCGTGATCCCGGCTTTCGCACGGTTCAAGGTCAGCCCGGTGATCGGGTTCATCCTGGTCGGCATGTTGGTGGGGCCCGCCGGGCTGGGCGCGTTGGTCGGTCGGTATCCCTGGCTCTACCATTTCACGATCTCGGATCCGCACGCGATCGAGCCCTTTGCCGAGTTCGGCATCACGTTGTTGCTGTTCTCGATCGGCCTCGAACTTTCGTTGAAGCGCCTGTGGGCGATGCGCGGCGCGGTATTCGGCATCGGCGCCGCCGAATTGTTCGGATGCGCGGCGGTAATCGGCGTCGCCCTGCTGATCACCGGAAACCCCTGGGGAGCGGGCCTGGGCCTCGGCCTGGCGCTCGCGCTATCATCGACCGCCCTGGTGCTGCCGATCGCGGGGACGACGAGCCCGGTCGGACGCATCGCCTTTGCCATGTTGTTGTTCGAGGATCTCGCGCTGGTGCCGATCATCTTCGGCCTCGGCGCGATGGGTGGACGTGGTGGGGACATCGTCAACGTCCTGATCTGGGGCGCGGTGGCGATCGCCGCGATCTTCCTGGTCGGCCGCTTTGTTCTGCCACGTCTGTTCGCGCAGGCGGCCCGGACCAAGAGTCCGGAGCTGTTCCTGGCCATCTCGCTCTTGGTGGTGATCGTCGCGAGCCTCGCCACCACCGCGGCCGGCCTGTCGCCGATCGTCGGCGCGCTGCTCGCCGGCGTGCTGATCGCCGAGACCGAATATCATAACGAAGTCGAGGTCATTATCGCGCCGTTCAAGGGCCTTGCGCTCGGCGTGTTCCTGATCACGGTCGGGATGAGCCTCAGCCTCGACACCTTGTTCGATCATTGGGGCGATTTCGTGCTGGCGCTGCTCGGCGTCGTCGCCGCTAAATCGATCGTCACCTTCGCGCTGCTCAAGCTGTCCAAGGCACGCAACGGCGTCGCCGCGGAAACCAGCCTGTTGATGTCCAGCCCGTCCGAGACGACGCTGATCGTGCTCGGGACGGCCGCCGCTGCCGGGCTTATCGCGCAACAGGATGCGGCGTTCTGGCAAACGGTTACCGCGCTCGGCCTCACAATCACGCCGGCGCTGGCCGAGATCGGCCATTTGGTCTCGCGTCGGCTGGAAGCACGCGAGCGCCTCGCTCCCGACCTTCAGCTTGCCGAGGAAGGGCCCGGCACCGTGGTGATCGGCTTCGGCCGCGTCGGGCGGATGGTCGCCGACATGCTGCGCGAGCACGGCCAACCCTATATCGCGGTCGAGGCCGACATCGATGCGGTCAACGCGGCGCGGTACGAAGGCTATTCGGTGCTGTTCGGCGACGTGTCGCGCGGCGAACTGGTCGATCGCCTCAATCTCGGCCGGGCCAAGGCGCTGGTGCTGACGATGGACGATCCGGTGTTGACCGCGCGCTTGACCAAGCGCGTGCGCGGCTGGGTGCCAGGCCTGACGATCGTCGCTCGCGCGCGCGATGCGTCGCATGCTGCCGAGCTCTATCGGGCGGGCGTCACCGACGCCGTGCCCGAAACGCTCGAGAGCTCGCTGCAATTATCCGAAGCGGTGCTTGTCGACCTGGGCGTCGCGATGGGCCCGGTAATCGCGTCGATCCACGAAAAACGTGATGAATTGCGCAAATCCATCAAGGAGGAAGCCGGGCTCGATCGCGAGCCGCGGCTGCGTCGGGTGCGCAAGGCGGAGGCTTCCTGAGTCGGTTCTGTTCTAGACCTGAACCCGATCGAGTTGAATCGGTAGGGATTCCCATGGGGCATGAAAACTGATTCAAGCTTTTCAGCTGGGCTGGAGGCTGGTGCGTTATGGGCAGGCCATATTCTGACGATTTACGGGTGCGGGTTGTGGCGG
>DASVNU010000251.1:0-4718 GCA_036383655.1 Sphingomonas sp.
AGGTCGACATGCATCACCGGCAGCCGCGTCTCTGGAGGCGCATACGGCTGGACGATCGCGAAGGTTGGCGACGGCGCTTCTCCTTCGAGCCCCAAGGCAGCCAGCAATCCGCGTGCGATGCTGGTCTTGCCGGCACCGAGCGGGCCTGACAGCTTAATGACGTCGCCTGGACGGACGACACCGGCGAGACCTGCGCCCAATGCCTCGCTGGCGGCGGCGTCGGCGAGCAGCATCAATAGCCGATCGACAGCATGTCGATAGCGTTCATGATGGCGTCCTGCTCGGCCGCCAGCGAATCGACGCATGCCCCGATCCGCTTGATCGGCACCGCGCCCATCATTTGGGTCAACATGATCATATCGTGCCCCGCGACATTGAAGACGGGATTCAGACGCGGGACCTTTCGCTCGATCCGGTCGGTGCGATACAGAGGCACCATCAGCCGCGAGTTGATTCCTTCGAGCAAATCGGTTTGGCAATCGAGCAAAAGCGGCTCGCCTTCGCCGCAATGCACATCAAATCGTGCCATCAGAACGTGCGATACCGTTCGAGCGGCAATCCGTTCTCCTCGATAAAGCGATTATATTCCTCGAACGCCTCGGCATTCTCTTCCTTGAACCGGCGTTCGCGCTCGGCTTTCACTTCGCGTGCCAATCCTTCCTCGCTTGCGCGCGAGACGTTGATGCCGAGTTCCTTGGCTTCGTCGACCAGACGCGCATCGAGCGATACGTTCGTCGGACGACGAAACGGAGCGCGATCTTCACGAATTCGGGCCATGACAACCTCCTATGCGCATAGATTATGCGCATCAAATGCGTGACGCAAGCTATCGCGGCAGTTCAACGATCAACAACGTCCCCGCCCCGGGTTCGGACAACAATTGGATCGTCCCGCCATGCGCTTCGGCGAATTGTCGCGCGATCGGCAGGCCCAGCCCAAGCGCGCGGTCGTCATCGCGCGGTTCGTGCCCGCCGAACCGGTCGAACGCATGCTCGATCGCATCGGGCGTCATTCCCGGCCCATCGTCCGACACCACGATCCGCGCCATCCGCGCATCGCCATCGGTGTGGAGCAGTACGCGTCCGCCCGCCTCGATCCCGCCGACGGCATGGCGCAGCAAATGTTCGATCATCTGGCGCAGTTTCTTGGCATCGCCCTTGACCATCCCGGTGGACGGCGCGACCTCGATCGCGAAATCGACCTTCTTGCGCTTGGCGATCGGGGCGATCGTCTCTGCGGCGTTATACGCCGTGGTTTCCAGGTCGACGCTGAGTCGCTCGATCCTGTTCTGATCGGCCTCGGTCAGGTCGAGCACGTCGTCGACCAGCGCCGCCAGCCGTGCGACCGATTCGAGGATCGCATCGACATAACCGTCGGCTTGTTTGGTGAGCTTGCCGGCATAGCCCTCGCCCAACATTTCGGCGAAGCCCTGGATCGAGGTCAGCGGGGTGCGCAATTCATAGCTCATATTGGCGACGAACGCGGTCTTGACCTGATCGGCCGCCTCCAGCGCTTCGTTGCGATCGCGTAGCGCCTGTTCGATATGCCGGCTGTCGGAGATGTCGAGCATCGTGAACAATGCGTTGCCGTCGGGCAGCGGCACGCCGGCGAATTCGAAATGGCGCCCGTCGGCAAACGCCACGCGACCGCCGCGTTGTTGCCGTCCCACCGCCGCCGAGCGCACGATCTCGGCAATCAAGCTCGCGCGCCCCGGCTGCGCGAGCCGCGTCGCGCCTTTTTCGACCAGCGCGTCGATGCGGGGATGGCTGGTCAGGAATTCCTCGTCGAATTCCCAGAGCTGGCGGAATTTGTTGTTCCAGATCTGCAGCCGTCCGTCACCCGCGAACACGCCCAGCGCCTCGAACAGATTGTCGAATGTGGCGGTGCGGACGCGGAGCAAGGTATCGCGCGCGCTGGCAAGCTGGACCTGTTCGGTGCGATCCTCGAAGATCAGCAACAAACCGCCATCCGGCAACGGATTACCGACCAGCCGCAGATGCACGCCACCCGGCAGCGTCCAGGTTTCCTCGATCGCCCCCGTCGCCGCCAGGAACCAGTCGCGCCGCTCCGCTTTCCAGCCCGGAAAATCGCGCACTTCGGGCAGGCGGTTGGCCTCGCGCATCCGTTCGAGCACGCGGTCGAATTCGGGCCGATCGGCGAGCCATTCGCTGCGCATCGCGAACATGCGCTGGAACGACTGGTTGCAGAACGCCAGGCTACGGTCCGCGGCGAATTGCACGACGCCCGCCGACAAGCGGTCGAGCATCGCGCGCTGGGCGTCGGAGAACCTCTTCATGCCGCCGCGCGCTTGTTCGAGATCCTCGATATCGATCGCGAATCCCGCGACGCCGCCCGGCGGCGCCGGCAATGGCACATCGTGGATCCGGAGCATGCGCCGCGCGCCGCCGATCGTCGCGGGCATCGACTGGACGTTGGGCCGATCGGTGTCGCGCGCGACGATCGCGCTCGCCAGCGGGCCGCCGATCCCCGATCCCTCGATCAATTCGACCTGGCGCGCCACCACGTCCTTGGCGTCGCTCGCCTCGACCGCGCGGACATAGGCCGAATTGACCATCGCCAGCCGCATGTCGGGGCCGCGGTACCACATCGGCAACGGTGCGGCCTCGATCAGCCCGCGCAACGCGGCAAACGCCTGCCCCAGGTCGGAGGCTTCCTCACGCAACTGCCCGATCTGCGCCTGGCTCTCGGTCGAATCGAAGAACCATACGACCACGCCGCCGGGCGAGCCCACTTCGCGTGACGCGCGCTGACCACGGACCGCGAGCAGCCGCGTCGATCCCTGCGGACGGATCGTCAGTGCGAACGGCTCGCCCGCTTTCTGCGCCGCGGTCACCGCATCGCCCAGCAGCACGGCGTCCTCGCTGGTCAACCCGGTACCGGGCGACACCAGTTCGGCCATGAATTTGGGTGGCGGCACCAGCCCCAGCCAGTCGGCCAGGCGGTCGGGCAATTCGAGTCGCCCATCGGCGCGCACCACCATCGCCAGCGCCGGCGCCGACGCCAACAGGGCATTCAGCTTGTCGTTCCCCGCCAGCGTCGCCGCCGCGGCCGCGCGTGCGCGCAGCCCGACGTACAGCACCCAGCAGGTCACGACGATCGCCAGCGCGAGTCCCGCGCCGACAAGGCCGAGTGTCGTCGTCGACACCATCAGTTACCCGCCCGCACTGTCACCGCGCCCCATCATCTCCGTTCGCCCCGAGCTTGTCGAAGGACGAGTAGCACGGGTTTACCGAGCCAGCGGACTTCGACAAGCTCAGTCCGAACGGTTTGACGAACGCTGTGTCGTCGGTCAGCGATAACAGACCTTCTTGACCGTCTCGACGACCTTGGCGGCAGAGATCAACGCGAGCTTCTCGAGGTTCGCGGCATAAGGCAGCGGCACGTCCTCGTTGGCGACGCGCAGCACCGGGGCGTCGAGGTCGTCGAACCCCTCCTCCATGACGAACGCTGCCACTTCGGACGCGATCGAGCAGGTCGGCCAGCCTTCCTCGACCACCACGATCCGGTTGGTCTTGGCCAGGCTCTTGAGCACCGTCTTGCGATCGAGCGGACGCAAGGTGCGCAGATCGACCACTTCGGCCTCGATACCTTCCTTGGCGAGCTCGTCGGCGGCTTCCAGGCTGATCCCGACGCCGATCGAATAGCTGACGATCGTCACGTCCTTGCCTTCGCGCATGATCCGCGCCTTGCCGATCGGCAGCACCCAATCCTCGACCTGCGGCACCTCGAACGAGCGGCCGTAGAGCAATTCGTTCTCGAGGAAGACGACCGGATCCTCGCTGCGGATCGCGGCCTTGAGCAAGCCCTTGGCGTCTGCCGCATCATAAGGCGCGATCACGATCAGGCCGGGGACGCTGGCATACCAGGGGCCGTAATTCTGCGAGTGCTGCGCGCCGACCCGGCTCGCCGCACCATTGGGACCGCGGAACACGATCGGGCAGCGCATCTGGCCGCCCGACATGTAATTGGTCTTGGCCGCCGAATTGATGATGTGGTCGATCGCCTGCATCGCGAAGTTGAACGTCATGAACTCGACGATCGGGCGCAGGCCGCCCATCGCCGCGCCCGTGCCGACGCCGGCAAAGCCATATTCGGTGATCGGCGTGTCGATCACCCGCGTGTCGCCGAATTCGTCGAGCAGGCCCTGGGTGACCTTGTACGCCCCTTGGTACTGCGCGACTTCCTCGCCCATCACGAAGACGCGGTCGTCCTTGCGCATTTCCTCGGCCATCGCGTCGCGCAGCGCCTCGCGCAACGTCAGCTTGACCATTTCGGTCCCGGCGGGGACCTCCGGGTCGGCGACTTCGGCGTCGTGCTTGGCCGCTTCTAACATCTGGCGCGCACCGGTCTCGACCAAGTGAGGCTCCGGCGCACCGCTCTCGGCCGCTTCCTGCGCGACCTCGGGCTCTTCAGCCCGCGCGGTGGACGCAGGGGCCGGAGCGGGCGCCGTCTTCGATACTTCCTCGCCCTCGACAGCCAGGGTCGCGATGACCGTGCCGACCTTCACGTTATCGGTGCCCTCGGCGATCAGGATCTGCGCGATCGTACCTTCGTCAACCGCTTCGAACTCCATCGTCGCCTTGTCGGTCTCGATCTCGGCCATGATGTCGCCCGACTTGACCGTGTCGCCTTCCTTGACGAGCCACTTGGCGAGCGTACCTTCTTCCATCGTCGGCGACAGCGCCGGCATCTTGATC
>DASVNU010000252.1:0-1589 GCA_036383655.1 Sphingomonas sp.
GAATGTCCGTCGTCGATGGTGATGACCGAGCCCGTCATCGCGGACGAGGCGTCGGAGCAGAGGTAGAGGACCATGGGGTCCAGCGATTCGATCGGCTGCAGCCGCTTGCGCGGAAAAGTCGCGATCTGCGCTTTGCCGGCCTCGCTGCCAAACCAGTCGTCGGCCAGTTCGGTCAGGATGAAGCCGGGTTGGAGCACGTTGACGTTGACCCCGCTGCGCAGCCATTCGCCGGCGAGATTGCGCCCCATGCGCGCGACCGCGGCCTTGCTGGCGCAATACATGACCTCGCCCTTGACCGGCGTTTCGGCGCCCATCGAGCCGATCAGCAGGATACGGCCGCGCCCGTTTTCGCGGCTGCCTGCAGCCATCATTCGCTTGGCGCCTTCGCGCGCCGTGAGGAAGACGCCCAGCACGTTGGTGTCGAGCAGCGTCGCCATCGCCGCAGCCGGCACCTCGGTCGCGCGGCCCGGCGAGGAGACGCCGGCATTGGCAATCACCGTGTCGACCGGGCCCAGTGCGGCCTCGGCGGCATCGTAGGCGGCGACGACCGAGGCTTCGTCGGTCACGTCCATGGCGATGGCAACAGCCTCGGCGCCGCCCGCGCGGAGTTCCTCGGCCAGTGCCTCGATCCGCTCCTTGCGCCGAGCCGTGAGCGCAACGCGCGCCCCGGCCGCCGCGGTGATCCGCGCGAAGTGCGCGCCGAAGCCCGACGATGCGCCCGTGATGAGGCAGGTTCTGCCGGAAAGGTCTGTCATGCTGCTCCGTTCTGCTCGGTTCGGCGGGTTCCTAGCGCGGCGGCCGCGGGCAACCCAACCGCGAAATCGTTTCTTGCAGCGACAGTCACGCCTCTAGCGAGGTTCGTGCGAGCCGCATCCCCACTGGCCATACTCCGTCCCCGCGATATGCTGGGCGGTGAGAGAGGATGCCGACTATGGTCCATCTGCCGAGCCGCCAATACATGCAGATCGCCTGGGTCGTACCCGACCTTCACGCCGCGATCGAGCACTGGGCACGCCAGGCCGGCGTCGGGCCGTTCTTCTATTTCGACGACGTCGTCTATGAGAACGCGATCTACCGCGGCGAACCGTGGCAGCCTGTCCGGTTTCATGCCGCGATCGCCCAGGCCGGCCCGATGCAGATCGAACTGATCGAGCAGATCGAGGAAGGTCCGTCGATTTTCCGCGAACTGGTGCCGGCGGGGACGAGCCGGCTGCACCACATGTCGACCTATACCGACGATTTCGCAGGCGATCTCGCGCATTATCGCCGCTCCGGCGCCGAAGTGGTCTTCAGCGGGCTGATGAAAGGCGCGCCCGTCTGCTGGCTCGACACGGTCGCGACGCTCGGCTTCATGACCGAACTCATCACCGCCAACCCGCTCAAGGAGCAGGTCTTCGCGATGTTCCGGGAGGCGGCGCAGGATTGGGACGGCATCGATCCGATCCGGCGGATCGGCTAGACCAAGGTCACGCCGGGGTACTCCCCGATGATGATGCTTTCCATGTCGCCATAGCCGCTGTTCGCGCCCTCGCGGATGCGGATCGGGCGGTCGCGGATCTGCCAGCGGTAGTTCTCCGCGGTCTTTTCCG
>DASVNU010000253.1:0-3325 GCA_036383655.1 Sphingomonas sp.
CCGCGCAGCACTTCCTCCAGCGTCTGCAGTTCGTAGACGCCGTACAAATCGAGCTGGGCGTCGGTGAAGACGCGGCGCGGGCGCATGCTTTGCGCGGCTGACGCGGCGAGGTCGTGGCCGAGCTGTGCGCGCGCGCGGTGCACGACCCAGGTCCCGGCGAGCAGGTCGCCGACGCGCAACCGGTCGCGATTGAACAAGGGGAAGAACAGGAACAACATGCTCCAGGCCAGCGCGAGCAGTGGCAGCAGGACGTCGCCACCGGTGAACATCGCGCCCAGCGAGGCGAAGAAATAGGATAGGGGCAGGAACACCTCGATCTCGCGCATCGCGTTGCGCGCGATCACCGCGCCACCCGTCAACCGCGCGCCGTCGCGCGCCACCACGCGCAGCCCGACGATCCGCTTGCCCGGCGTCGCGCCACGCGCGCCCATCTCGAACAAGGTGAACCAGCCGTTCCGGAGCACGAAGAAGCCGACGATCCACAGCCCGACCATCAGGATCGACTGCGACGCCATCGCCATCAGCCCGATCGCGATCGAGGCGAGGATCAGCACCCCCAGCATCATGACACCGTCGAGCAGGAAGGCGCCGGCGCGCGCGCTTGCCGTGCCCAGCTCGATATTGAGATCGACTCCCTCGGGCGTGATGAAACGCCGGCGGAGTGCGGTCACCACGTTCCTAGGCGGGCGCGCCATCGCGTTTCCCCCTCGGCATGTAGAAATAGAGCAGCCAGCCGGCCAGCATCGTCAGGCCGATCGCATAGCGCAGTTCGTCATTGGTGATCGTCTGGCGCCCGATCCCTTCGAGCAGCCCGGCGATCGCGAGCATGATCACCGTGCCGCCCATCGCGGTCGCCGCCGATCGTCCGGCCGCCACCGCCGCATCGGTCCGCGACAGCCGGCCCGGAAACGCGATGGCGAGCCCGATACGGAACCCCGCCGCGCCCGAGATCATGATCGCGAACAATTCGGTGGTGCCATGGATCATCAGCCAGCCGACGAAACCATAGCCGAGCCCCTTCGACGCGAAGACCTCGAGCATCGCCCCCAGCATCAGGCCGTTATAGACGATCAGCCCCGCGGTCGGCACGCAGAACATGAACCCCAAGGCGAACGAGAAGATCGCGATCTGCGAATTGTGCGTGAACAGGAACGAGGCGAACAAGGCGAGCGCGCTCTGCTGCGCGTCCTTGCCGCCGTCATAGATGGTCTGGCGCAGCAATTCGGTGCTGGCGGTCGGATCGCGCCCCTGCGCCATGCCGTCGGGAATCATCGCGTAGAACCAGGCCGGATCGTGTGCGATCAGCAGATAGGCGACCAACGCGCCGGCGACGGTCAACAGGAAGGACACCAATGTCTCCTTCCACAAGGCCTGCACCGCTTCGGGCCAGCCGCGCGCGAAGAAATGCGCGAGCTGCTTCATCGGTGAGGTCGGGACGCCGTAGATCTGGAAATAGGCGCGCGTGCAGAGCTGTTCGAGATAGTTGATCAGCGCGCGGTCGAGCGAGGTTTCGCGCGCCACCGACAGCGAGGACAAGGCCGCGCGATAGAGCAATGGCAGGACGAGCAATTGCTGGTCGGGCACCGCGCCGACGCCGCGTTTCTCGATCAAGGTCAGGATCTTGTCGAGCTGATCCCAATCGGCCTCGTGCACCGCGCGAAAGCGCGTCGCGTTGACCAAGGGCGTGCGGACGTCGACATAGGCCGTCACAACAGGTTCCTCCGCTTGAGGTCGACATAGCCTTCGACCAGGCGATCGGCGACGCGGTCATACTCGCTTTCGATCACATGCGCGCCGAGGTGGCGCAGCCGGGTCAGCGCGAGCAGCCGGTCCTTGAGCAGCCCGGCGGCGGTCACCGCGCGGGTGATGTCGTCGGCGGTGTCGGGGGCGTGATCGACGAGCGATTCGAGTTCCTCGTCGCGCAGCACGACGATCAGCAGCAGATGCGTTTCGACCAGCCGGGCGGCGGCGCGGATCATGAAGTCGGCGCTGGTCAGGTCGGTGAATTCGGTAAACATCACGATCATCGAGCGCCGCGTCAGCCGCGCGGCGAGCGTGGTCAGCGCATAAGTGTAATTGGTTTCCTCGCCCGAATAATCGATCCCGGCGGCGAGGTGCTGGAGCTCGGGAAAGGCCGATGCGCCCGAGATCAGCCCGCTGGCGATGCGCGGGCGCGAATCGAACGAATGGAGCGCGACGCGATCGCCGAGCTTGAGCGCGACCCAGCCGGTCAGCAGCATCGCCGCGACCGCGCGGTCGACGCGCGGGATGCCCGCGACCGGCTCGGACATCTGGCGTCCCGAATCGATCGCGAAGACGATCTGGTTGTTGCGTTCGGTGCGATATTCCTTGGCGTGGAGCTTGAGGTGCCGGGCCGATTGCTTCCAGTCGATCGCGCGACGATCCATGCCCGAGCGGAATTCGACCAGAGCGTCGAAATCGGTGCCGTCGCCGCGATCGAGCTGGGTCATCAGGCCCTGCAATGCATGGCGCTGGAAGATTCGCGCGCCGCGTTCGCGGACCGGACGGATGTCGGGCAGGATCTTGAGCGCCGCCTCGCTCGCCATCCGCTTCTGCCGCCAGACCAGCGCGAGCGGCCCGCGCCAGCGCACCCAGAAAGTCGCGAAATGCGCGATGCCGCGGCGGCGCGTCGCGACGGGCAGCGCGATCGCGCCCTTGCCCTGGTCGAGCTGGACGCTCGCGCGGCCGTCATCCTCCAGCCCGACCAGCGGATCGGCGGCGATCGCGATCTGGACAATGCCGGGCCCGCCGCGCGGCGGGCCCTCGACGCTGATCACCGCCTCGACCGTCTCGCCGACGCTGGCGGTGCGCGGCAGGGTCAGCCCGGCGGCAATGCGACTGGCGGGCAAGGCGAGCATCGCGTCGATCAGCGCGCCGATCAGGATCGCGGCCGGCCAGGCCAGGCCGGCATACCAATGGTCCGGGGTCAGCACGGCGATCAACAGCGCGACGGGAGCCCCCGCCGCCGCTGCCATGACTGCCATGCGCGTGGGGTAGATCAACGCTGGTTCCCCTCGGCCGCGCCAATGGAGCGCGGTTCCCGGTGGTCTTGACCCCTGACCGTCATGCCGGCCTTGTGCCGGCATCCACCGTGCCGCAAGCGCAAGACAGGAGGCTCGTGCCTACCGGCCTGCCGCCCGGTGGATGCCGGGACGAGCCCAGCATGACGATTGGGGGAATTGGCGGGCGCGATTTTCACCGCGGCGCCTCGATCGTCTCGATGATCGAGTGGACGACTTCCTCGACCATCCGGCCATCGATTTCGGCGGCGGGCGACAGGATCAGGCGGTGGCGGAGCAAAGCA
>DASVNU010000254.1:0-26993 GCA_036383655.1 Sphingomonas sp.
GGGTCGAGGCCGAGGATGATCATGGCTCCCCTCCCGCTTGCGGGAGAGGTCCGGGGAGGGCCTGTCTGAGCGTCACAGGGACGGGACATGCCCTCCCCTAACCCCTCCCGCAAGCGGGAGGGGAGTTTTGCTCAACCCAGCTTCTCCATGACGTCGTCGGACACTTCGTAATTGCCCCAGACGGTCTGGACGTCGTCATCGTCGTCGAGCGCGTCGATCAGCTTGAACAGGGTCGCGGCGTCGCCTTCGCTCACGTCGATCATGGTCTGCGGCCGCCAGGCGAGCTTGGCGCTTTCCGCCTCGCCCAGCACCGGTTCGAGCGCCTTGGCGACTTCGTGGAGCGATTCGTTGGCGGTCCAGATTTCGTGCCCGTCCTCGGACGAACTCACGTCCTCGGCACCCGCCTCGAGCGCGGCTTCGAACACCTTGTCGGCGTCGCCCGCCTTGGCCGGATAGGTGATCAGGCCCATGCGGTCGAACGCATGGCTGACCGACCCCGACGCGCCGAGGTTGCCGCCGTTCTTGCTGACTGCGGTGCGGACGTTGGTCGCGGTGCGGTTGCGGTTGTCGGTCAGCGCTTCGATGATCAGCGACACACCGCCGGGGCCGAAGCCTTCGTAGCGAATCTCTTCATAATTCTCGGCATCGCTGCGGCTCGCTTTGTCGATCGAGCGCTGGATATTGTCCTTGGGCACCGACGCCGCCTTGGCCGCGTTGACCGCCGCGCGCAGGCGCGGGTTCATGTCGGGGTCGGGAAGACCCATTTTCGCGGCCACGGTGATTTCGCGGCTGAGCTTCGAAAACATGCCCGAGCGCTTCTTATCCTGCGCTCCCTTGCGATGCATGATGTTCTTGAACTTGGAATGGCCTGCCATCGGGTCCTCTTGGATGATGGTCGGGGTCTCTAAACCGGGCGGCGTGCGTGGTCAAAGCAGGGGTTTTGAAATGATTCACGCAAAGGCGCAAAGGCGCGAAGATGATGCTCGAGGTGGCGGTCGGGAGACCAGGCCATCGGCAGTACGGCGCCGAGCCTTCTCTTTCTTTGCGCCTTCGCGCCTTTGCGTGAACAATCTTTACAACGCTTCCCCACACGCGACGGCCGAGGCCCAGGCCCATTGGAAGTTGTAGCCACCGAGCCAGCCGGTGACGTCGACCGCTTCGCCGATGAAATAAAGGCCGGGCGCCGTCTTCGCCTCCATCGTCTTTTGCGAGAGGCCGTCGGTCGCGATGCCGCCGATCGTCACCTCGGCCTTGGCGAATCCCTCGGTGCCGTTGGGTTGGAAAATCCAGCCGCCGAGTTGCGCTTCCGCCGAGGCCAGCGCTTTGTCGGAAAGATCGGCAAGGTTGCCGGAAAGGGTCAGTCGCTCAGCCAAGGTTTCGGCCAACCTGTCGGGCAACGCTTGCCCCAAGATCGATCGCAAGGTGGCGCGCGGCCGCGCGCGCTTCTCGGCGAGCAGCCAGCCGGCATCGCGATCGGGCAGGAAGTCGATCGCCACCGCGTCGCCATGCCGCCAATAAGACGACACCTGCAAGATCGCCGGCCCCGACAGCCCGCGATGCGTGAACAACGCCGCCTCGCGGAATCGCCCGCCGCCCGCGCTCGCGACAACCTCGGTCGCGACGCCCGACAAGTCGCGGAACAGAATTTCATCACCGCCCAGGGTGAGCGGCACCAGCGCGGGGCGCGGTTCGACCACCTTCAATCCGAATCGCCGCGCGATGTCATAAGCGAAGCCGGTCGCGCCCATTTTCGGGATCGACGGTCCACCCGTCGCGATCACCAGGCGAGGTGCCGATACCACGCGGCTACCCAGCGACAGGCTGAAGAGTCCGTCGGCATGGCCGATGTCGCCGGCCGCATGGCCCAGGCTCAGGTCGACTCCGCCTTGCTCGCACCGATCGAGCAGCATCGCCACGATCTGCTTCGCCGAGCCGTCGCAGAACAATTGTCCCAACGTCTTCTCGTGCCAGGCGATGCCGTATTGCTCGACCAGCTCGATAAAATCCGCCGCCGTGTAGCGCGCCAGCGCCGATCGCGCGAAATGCGGGTTGGCCGACAGATAGCGGTCGGGCGCGGTGTGGATGTTGGTGAAATTGCACCGCCCGCCGCCCGAGATCAGGATCTTCTTGCCCGGCGCATCGGCATGATCGGCGAGCAGCACCTTCCGCCCGTTTTGTCCCGCGACGGCGGCGGCCATCATCCCCGCGGCGCCGGCGCCCAGGATGATCGCGTCATAAGAAGGGGGCGGGCTCATCGCGGACAGCCATGCCTTGGATAAGGGCGAACGCCAAATCGGTTTGCCGGTGCCGCAACGAAAAACGGCGACGCAAGCGCCGCCGTCCTCGTCATTCGATTGGAATGAACCTCAGAGCATGCCGAGTGCGTGCAGATAGGTTTCGAGGATGGCCTCTTCCTCCTGATATTCCTCGCGCTTCTTCTTGCGGATCGCCAGGATCTTGCGGATCGCCTTGACGTCGTAGCCGCGGCTCTTGGCCTCCGCCATGACGTCCTTGATGTCGTCGGCAATGCCCTTTTTCTCTTCTTCCAGGCGCTCGGCGCGCTCGATCAGCAGGCGGAGCTCGTCCGCCGCGACGCGACCGCCGCCCATGCCTTCGCCACGCTCTTCGGTCACACGTTCTTCAGCCATAAGTCCTCACTGTGAGGCGAGTGCTCTGCCCCGCCTGTTCGAATGGATTGCGATATCGCATTGGCGCGGCCAGCGCGCTTGCGCCGCCGTCTAAGCGGTCGTCGCCAAGCCCTCAACCGCTATTCGACCTGAAGTTAGCGATTCGGCTCGGTCATCGCCGGCGGATCGCTCGCCGGGAAGCTGTCCTCGAGTGCCTCATCGAGCGCGGCGTTCTTGGCCATGCTCTCGTCCATCCGCCGCACTTGCTCGGGTGTCGCCTCGGGCTGGCGCGCCTTCCAGCCGTCATAGGGTTCGCCATAGACGATCTCGCGCGCCTCGGCCTTCGACAAGCCCGCCGCTTCGGCGACCCAGTCCGAGAGGCAGTTGCGGCAAAACCCCGCAAGCCCCATCAGGTCGATATTCTGCGCGTCCTCGCGATGCCGGAGCAGGCGCACCAGCCGGCGAAATGCGGCGGCGGCCGATGCGTCATCGAGTTGATCGAGCTTATCCATTATACGCTCCACGGTTGATCCATCGGAGATAGGCACTAGGGCGTGCACTCGACAAGCAGAGGAACCTCCCCAGGATGACCAAGGCCATCGCTCCTCGCTCGCGCAAGGTCCGTATTCTCGCGACATTGGGCCCAGCGAGCAACACTCCCGAAATGATCGCCAAGCTGTACGAGGCTGGCGCCGACGCCTTTCGCGTCAATATGAGCCATGGCGACCAGGCGTCGAAAGTGGCGGTGATCGAGGCGATTCGCAGCCTGGAAAAGAAATATGGCCGACCGACCACGATCCTGGCCGACCTCCAGGGGCCCAAGCTGCGCGTCGGCAAGTTCGCCGACGGAAAGGTCGAGCTCAAGACCGACACGACCTTCATCCTCGACCGCGACAAGACACCGGGCGACGCGACCCGGGTCGAACTGCCGCACAAGGAAATCTTCGCGGCGATGGAAATGGGCGCGCGGCTGTTGCTCGACGATGGCAAGTTGGTCCTGCGCGTGCTCGAGCATGACAATGAGCGCATCGTCACCAATGTCGAGGTCGGCGGGCCGCTCAGCAACAACAAGGGCCTGAACGTCCCCGACGTGGTGGTGCCGATGGCGGCGCTGACCGAAAAGGACCGCAGCGACCTCGCCTTCGCGGTCGAGCAGGGCGTGGACTGGATCGCGCTCAGCTTCGTCCAGCGGCCCGAGGATCTGATGGAGGCGCGCAAGCTGATCGGCGGCAAGGCGGCGTTGCTCGCCAAGATCGAGAAGCCCGCGGCGATCGAGCGGCTCGAGGAGATCATCGAGGCGTGCGACGGCGTGATGGTCGCGCGCGGCGACCTCGGCGTCGAATTGCCGCCGCAGACGGTGCCGCCGCTGCAGAAGCGCATCGTCGAGGCCTCGCGCCGCCAGGGCAAGCCGGTGGTGGTCGCGACGCAGATGCTCGAATCGATGATCGAATCGCCCTCGCCGACGCGCGCCGAAGTCTCCGACGTCGCCACCGCGATCTACGACGGCGCCGACGCGATCATGCTGTCGGCCGAATCGGCAGCGGGCAAATGGCCGATCGAATCGGTCGCGATGATGAACGCGATCGGCGAGGCGGTCGAAAGCGACCCGGCGCATGGCGACCGCATCCATTTCACCGTGATTCGATCGGACCCGACCACCGCCGACGCCTTGTCCGAATCGGCCAAGAACATCGCGCGGACGATCGAGGCCAAGGTGATCGTCTGTTTCACCAGTTCGGGATCGACCGCACGGCGCATCGCGCGCGAGCGCCCCGGCGTGCCGGTCATGGTGCTGACACCGAAGATCGAGACGGCGCGGCGTTCGGGCCTGTTGTGGGGCGCCTATGCCGTCCACACCCGCGACGTCGATTCGTTCGAGGAAATGGTCGCCAAGGCCAAGCGAATGGTGCTGCGCCATCATCTCGCCGAAGCCGGCGACCGCGTGATCGTGATGGCCGGCGTGCCGTTCAAGACGCCGGGATCGACCAACGTGCTCCACGTCGTGCGGATCATGGGTGACGAGTTGAAGGGGTATAATTGAGGCGCCGCGACGAGTCTCTCCCACCGTCACCCCGGACTTGTTCCGGGGCCCAACCCTCCACAACGGAATTCAGCCGCTGTGGCACGTTGGGTGCCGGAACGAGTCCGGCATGACGACCTAGAGCCAAGCCACACAAACGCGTCGAGCGCCCGATCTCATCGATCGGGCGCTCGTCAGGAACTCGAGGTTCCGGTCGTCCAACATACTGCCGACGCCGATCACGGCGACGACAGAAACCGTCCGCAGCTTAGCCCTGGCGAGCCTTGAAGCGACGGTTGGTCTTGTTGATGACGTAGGTGCGGCCACGGCGGCGGATCACGCGGTTATCGCGATGCCGGTCCTTGAGCGACTTCAGTGAATTGCGGATCTTCATGATCGATTCGCTTCTTTAAGATTGCAGTGAAACTGGGAAGCGCGCCGCCTATAGTGGGGGTCGCCCGAAGTCAACCCACGGGTGGGTAAAACCGGCTACGTCTTATAAGGCGACATACCGGTGCAACGCGATGGCGGAGAAGAGTGAAATGCGTAGAGCGATCCTGCTGGCAGCCCTGATGATGACGGGGTGCGCGACGGCGCCCGCCGCCTTCCCGACCGAAGTGACGCGCTACCGCGTCGACGATGTCGGCCGCGGCACCATCGCGCTGGTCCCTGATGATGGCGTCGATAACGGCCCCGAATTCCAGGCTTATGCCGCCGCGGTCGGCGACGCGCTGGGCAAGCAGGGCTACACCCTCGTGCCCGACGGATCGAACAGCGTGTACGTCGCCAAGATCGGCTTCCATACCGACGCCCGGCCGGTGCGCGAGCGTTCGCCGTTCAGCATCGGGCTCGGCGGAGGCACGTGGAGCGGCAATCGCGGCGGCGGCGTGGGCCTGGGCGGCGGCGTGTCGTTCCCGATCGGTCGCGGCCGCGATCGCGAGGACGCGCTGAGCCTGCTCTCGGTCAAGATCAACCAGCGCCAGGGCGATCTCGGCGTGTGGGAAGGCCGCGCCCAGTCGCGCGCGGTCGGCGTGGTCGGCAATGCCGTGGCCGACAAGCTCGCCCCCAAATTGGCGACCGCGTTGTTCACCGGGTTCCCTGGCGAGTCGGGCCGGACTATCGAGGTCAAATGACCGATTCCCTTCCTGCCATCACCGCCGCGTTCGACGGTGGCAATATCCGCGTCGTCGAGATCCAGGGCGACCGCATCGACCTGGAAATCGCCAAGGACCATCTGTCCGATTTCTATCAATGGTTCTCGTTCCGCGTCGCCAACGCGGCCGGGCGCAAGCTGACCTTCCGCATCGTCAATGCGGGCAAGTCGGCCTATCCGTTCGGCTGGCCGGGCTACAAGGCGCGCGCCTCGACCGACCGCGTCCACTGGCGGATGATCCCGACGCGCTACGACAACGGCGTGCTCGAATTCGACTGGCAATCGGACGCGCAGGTCGCCTGGTTCGCTTATTTCGCGCCCTATACGATGGAGCGGCACGAGGATTTGATCGCGACCTACGCCGCAAAGCCCGGCGTGACGCATCGCGAGCTCGGCCACACGCTCGACGGCCGCGCGATCGACCTGCTGACCATCGGCACGGGCGACAAACCGGTATGGCTCTACGCCCGCCAGCACCCGGGCGAGAGCATGGCCGAATGGTGGATGGAGGGCGCGCTGGAATGGCTGACCAGCCCTGCGGCGGACGCGGTCAGGACCAAATGTACCTTCCACGTCGTCCCCAACATGAACCCCGACGGCACCTTCCGCGGGCACCTGCGGACCAACGCGGCGGGCATCAACCTCAACCGCGAATGGCACGAGCCGACGATGGCGAAGAGCCCCGAGGTCAAACTGGTCCGCGACGAAATGGACCGGACCGGGGTCAAGTTGGCGATGGACGTCCATGGCGACGAGGCGATCCCGGCCAATTTCCTGGCCGGCTATGAAGGCATCCCGAGCTGGACCGACGCGTTCGGTGAGAAATTCTACGATTTCGGCCGCCGCCTCGCCGCGCGCACGCCCGAATTCCAGACCGCCAAAGGCTATGAGAAATCGGCCCCGGGCAAGGCCAATCTGACCATGTCGACCAACCAGCTCGCCGAGCGGTTCGGTGCGGTGTCGATGACCCTGGAAATGCCGTTCAAGGATCACGACCCCAATCCCGACCCCGAATTCGGCTGGTCGCCGGATCGCTGCAAGATCCTGGCGGTGGCGTGCCTGGAAACGATCGCCGAGGTGATCGACGGAATCTGATCGGGAGAAGGCGCAGGCGAGTGCCGGCACCCTCGCCTGCTAGCCGAACAGCTCCGCCAGGAAGTCGCTGGCCACCTTCCAGCTGCGGCGGTCGGCGCGTTCCTCATAAGCGACGCCGGGACGCACCACCGGCGCGCCCTTGCGATCCATATCAGTGAAGGCGTGACCGGCGGTGCCATAAGCGTGGATCTGCCAATCGGCCTGACCCTCGCTCAATTCCTTGCCCAGCGCGATCATGACGTCGGGCGGCGCGATCGGGTCTTCCCAGCCATGGCAGACCAGTATCTTGGCCTTAATCGGCGCGACGCTGGCATAGTCGGGCCTGTCGTAGACGCCGTGGAACGACACCACGCCGAGCACGTCGAGCCCGGCGCGCGCCATGTCGAGCACGCACTTGCCGCCGAAGCAATAGCCATAGACCGCAGTCCTGGCCGGATCGACCAGCTGAAATTTCTTGAGCACGTCGAGCGATGCTTGCAGCCGGTCGCGGAGCAAGCCGCGGTCGGCGTTGAGCTCGTTCATATACTCGACCGGATTTTCCGAGGTGAAGGTCTTGCGCCGGCCCTGCCCGAACACGTCGGCGACGAAGCCGACATAGCCGAGCTTGGCGATATTCTCCGCGGTGACGCTGTCCGATTCCTTCTGACCGAGCACGTTGGGCACGACCATCACCCCCGGCCGTGCGGTCTCGACCTCATCGTCATAGGCGAACACGCCCTCGAACGGGCCGCCCGGGCCGTCATACACCATGGTTTGCCGCACGATCGCCATGACTCGCTCTCCCGGTTTGCCGTTCCGCCCCGAAGCGCTACAGAGCCGCCCGATCCCCCGCAAGGAGTAGCTTCGTGCCCATGCTCGTCCTGATCCGCCATGGCCAATCGGCCTGGAACCTCGAAAACCGCTTCACCGGCTGGTGGGACATCGACGTCACCGAAAAGGGCGCCGAGGAAGCGCGGCTGGCGGGCGAGCTGATGGCCGCCAAGGGCCTCGATTTCGATCTGTGCTTCACCTCGCTCCAGACGCGCGCGATCAAGACGCTCGACCTCGCGCTCGAGGCGATGGGTCGGTTGTGGCTGCCGGTCGAGAAGGACTGGCGGCTCAACGAGCGGCATTATGGCGGGCTGACCGGCCTCAACAAGGCCGAGACCGCGGCCAGGCATGGTGACGAGCAGGTGCATATCTGGCGCCGCAGCTTCGACATCCCGCCGCCGCCATTGGAAGCGGGCAGCGAATATGATCTGTCGAAGGATCGCCGCTATGCCGGCATCGCGATCCCGAACACCGAGAGCCTGAAGGATACGATCGCGCGCGTCCTGCCTTATTGGGAAGGGCGCATCGCCCCCGCGCTCAAGGACGGGCAGCGCGTGCTGATCTCCGCGCACGGCAATTCGCTGCGCGCTTTGGTCAAGCATCTGTCGAACATCCCCGACGACGAGATCACCAGCCTGGAAATCCCGACCGGCCAGCCGATCGTCTATCAGCTCGACGACCAGCTCAACGCCACTGACCGCTATTATTTGAACGAGCGGTAACACCCGGCCCATCGGGCGGCCATCGCGCTCACCGTCGGAGCTTGATCAAACGCACCTGATGCAACGCCACCCCAGCGAAGGCCGGGGTGGCGCGCTTCACGGCATCGCCTAACCCATTTCCCGCGCGCGCCGGTTGAGCAGATCGCGTTCGCGCCGGTTACCGGCCAGCGCGGCGGCCGTTTCAAACGCCGCCCGCGCTTCGTCGTGACGCCCCAACCGCCGCAACAAATCGCCGCGCACGCTCGGCAGCAAGTGATAACCTTTGAGCTCGGGCGCATCCGCGATGCGGTCGAGGATGGCGAGCCCGGACGCGGGCCCTTCCGCCATGCCGACCGCGATCGCACGGTTGAGTTCGACGATCGGCGATCGGGTGGCGGCGGACAGTTCCGCATAGAGCAATGCGATGCGCAACCAATCGGTTTCGGCGGCGCGCGTGGCACGGGCATGGCACGCGACGATCGCCGCTTGCAGGGTATAGAACCCGCCGGCACCGCCCAGTTCCTCGGCGCGCGCCAGCGATCGCATCCCGCGCTGGATCTGGGTGCGATCCCACAAAGCGCGATCCTGATCGAGTAGCAGGATCGGCTCACCAGCCGCATCGGTCCGCGCCGCGGTGCGCGAGGCGTTGAGCTCCATCAAGGCGAGCAGTCCATGCGCTTCGGGCTGGTGCGGGGCGATGGCAATGACCACGCGGCCCAGCCGCAACGCCTCGCTGCACAGATCGGGGCGCAGCCAGTCGTCGCCACGCGCCGCGGTATAGCCTTCGTTGAAGATCAGATAGATAACCTCGAGTACCGACGACAGCCGCTCGGCGAGTTCTTCGCCATGCGGCGTCTCATAGGCGAGCCCCGAATCGGACAAGGTTCGCTTGGCGCGGACGATACGTTGCGCGACCGTTGCTTCCGACACCAGGAATGCCCGCGCGATCTCGGCCGTGGTCAGGCCGCAGATCATGCGCAGCGCAAGCGCCGGCCGGGCGTCGTAGGGCAACAGGGGATGGCAGGCGGTGAAGATCAGCCGCAGCATCTCGTCGCCGATATCGTCGTCGAGCATCGTTTCGTAATCGGGCGGTTCGGCCTGCGCCTGCTCCAGGTCGCGCGCGAGCATCGCGTGATTGCGTTCGAGCATCGGCTCGCGCCGCAGATGATCGAGCGCCAGCCGCTGCGCGGTGGTCATCAGCCAGGCCCCGGGCCGTTCGGGCACGCCGGTTTGCGGCCAGCGTTCGAGCGCGGCGAGCAATGCCTCCTGCGTCAGCTCCTCGGCCAGCGGTATATCGCGCAACATCCGCGCCAGGCCGGTAATCAGCCTGGGCTGCTCGACCCGCCATACGGCCAGGATCGTGCGATGGACGTCGGCAGCCGTCATGGCCGCCGACGCCGCAAGGGGAATGGTCCGATCAAGCCGTCGGAGGTCCGGCGAACGCGCGGACCTCGCACGTGCCTTCCCAGCCGGGCATGTGATCCTTGTGAAGCTGCATGAACTCGACCGCCAGCGCGACCGCCTCTTCCTTGCTCGACATCTCGAAGATCGCATAACCGCCGATGACTTCCTTGGCCTCGACGAACGGCCCGTCGAGCACGCTCAGCGCGCCGCCGGCGATACTGACGCGCGCGCCCTGGTCGAGCGGCATCAGCCCGCCGTTATCGATCATGCGGCCGGCCTTGATCTCGCGATCGGCGAGCTTGCCCATGGCTTCGAGCAGTTCGGGCGTCGGGTTGCCGTACTTTTCCGACCGGGGCGAGGTGACGATGGACATGAAACGCATCTGAAAAACTCCTGGGTCGAGCTGCGGCGCCATCGCCGCGCGATTGCCTCGCCCATTATAGACGACGAAAAGGCACCGCCGATATCGACAGAGCGAGGACGCTTTTTTCCTATCTCGCGCGCCGACAAAGGCGCAGCGACGATCGATCATCGGGAGAATCGCCATGCCGCAATTCGTCATCGAACGGGACATGCCGGGAATCGGCGGAGCCAGCGCCGCCGATCTCAAGGGCGCGTCGCAAACCTCGTGCCGCGTACTGCGCGACCTCGGACCCGATATCCAATGGGTCCATAGCTACGTCACCGACGACAAGATTTACTGCATCTATCGCGCACCGTCGGCCGATCTGATCCGCCAGCATGCCGATACCGCGGGCTTTCCGGCAAATTCGATTTCGGAAGTGCGCAATGTGATCGACCCGACCACCGCGGATTGAAGGGATCGAGAGTCCCTGACACGCGTTTCTTCTCCTATCGTAACGATCGGGCGATCGCTCGACTGGAGAAGCCGGATGCACGCAGGTGATGATCGGATGCGCAAGACGTTGATCGCGACGTTGGCGATGGCCGGCGCGATGCTGCTGCCGCCCGCGGCGGTGGCGCAGAGCACGGCGCCCGCCGATCCCGTGACCACCACCGCCCCGGCCACCGCCGATCCCGCGCCGCAATCGACGCGCGACGAGAAGCGAAAAGAGACGATCGACGACACCAAGGACGTGGTCAGCCAGCCCGCCAAGGACGTCGGCATCGCCAAGACCAGGATCCCGCCCTCGCTGGTCGAGGCGTCGAACGCGCCTTATTCGCTCGCCGGGCTGAAGACCTGCCGCCAGATCGCCGACGCGGTGCGCGTGCTCGATGCGTCGCTCGGTCCGGATTACAGCGCCGGCGGTCCCAACGACAAGATGAGCGTCGGCAAGGCAGCGGGTGGCGCGGTGGTCAACTCGCTGATCCCGTTTCGCGGGGTGGTGCGCGAGGTGTCGGGGGCCGCCGCCGCCGACCGCCGCCTCGCCGCGGCGACCCAGGCCGGCTTCGCCCGGCGCGGCTTCCTGCGCGGCGTGCATCTGACGCGCGGCTGCAAAGAGGCGCTGTAATTGTTTGTCAGGCGTTCAGCGGAGACGAAGAACGGTCTTCCTCGTGGCCGTGACCCGGACGTGTTGCATATGTCCTTTGATCCAGCGCTCGCGCGCGCAGACACGAAATTCTCCCCACAACTCATAATCAAACGGATTGCGCTGATTCCATAGCCGCCCGATTGCCGGAGGCACATCTTCATCACCATCGCGCAGAGCAAGCAGATGCCCGCTGCCGACAACCCAGAGTCGGTTCAGGCTCGATCCGTTGTAGATGCTGAATCGGCCCCGCACCCACGAACATTGGCCTGCGCGCGTCGGGATCGCCGCTGCGGGCGCCGTCGACGCGGCCGCGAGCAATAAAGGTAGCAATACTATCATCCTTCCAGACTATCCCACCATCGCGTGTCGCAACAGTTGCCCCGGCGACGGGAGCCCGCTAACGCGCCGCGATGCAACCGCTCGTCGGCATCATCATGGGCTCGACTTCCGACTGGGAGACGATGCGCCATGCTGCCGAGAAGCTGGAAGAGCTTGGCGTGCCGCATGAGACCAAGGTGGTCAGTGCGCATCGCACGCCGCAGCGACTCTACGATTATGCCACCAGCGCCGCCGATCGCGGGCTGAAGGTGATCATCGCGGGCGCCGGCGGGGCAGCGCATCTGCCCGGCATGGCGGCGTCGATGACGCATTTGCCGGTGCTCGGCGTGCCGGTCGAATCGAAGGCGCTGAAGGGCGCCGACAGTCTCTATTCGATCGTCCAGATGCCGGGCGGCGTGCCGGTCGGCACGCTGGCGATCGGCAAGCCGGGAGCGATCAACGCCGGATTGCTCGCCGCCGCGATCCTCGCGACCAGCGACGACGCGCTGGCCGAACGCCTCAAGGCGTGGCGCGCGAAACAGACCGACAGCGTCGCGATCGATCCCGAATGACGATGCACCGCGGTCCTTTGGCGCCGGGTTCGACGATCGGTATCCTGGGCGGCGGCCAGCTCGGGCGCATGCTGGCGTCGGCGGCGGCCGAGCTCGGCTATCGCACGCATATCCTGGCGCCGGACGCCGAAAGCGTCGCGGCGCAGACCGCGTCGAGCTTCACCCGTGCGGATTATCACAGCCGCATCGTGCTCGATGAAATGGCGGCGCGCTGCGACGTCGTCACCTACGAATTCGAGAATATCGCGATCGAGCCGGTCACCTATCTGGCGACCCAGGTGCCGGTCCACCCCGCCCCGCGCGCGCTGGGCATCGCGCAGGACCGCGCAAGCGAAAAGGCATTCGTCGACACGATCGGCGGCCGCACCGCGCCGTGGCGGCGCATCGCCAGTCTCGACGAACTGCACGCGGCGCTCGACGAGATCGGAACGCCCGCGATCCTCAAGACGCTGCGGCTTGGCTATGACGGCAAGGGCCAGGTCCGGATCGCGACGCGCGACGCGGCCGAGGCGGCGTGGAGCGATATCGGCCAGCGCCCAGCGATCCTCGAAGGGTTCGTCAGCTTCAGCCATGAATTCTCGATCATACTCGCGCGCGGGCACGACGGGTCGATGGTCAGCTATCCGCCGCCGTGGAACGAGCATAAGCATGGCATCCTGGCGCGATCCTCGCTGCCGGCGCCCGCCGAGATCGCCAACCAATGGGGAGTCGCGGCGGCGCTGACCGGGCGGATCGCCGATCAGCTCGGCTATGTCGGCGTGATCGCCTGCGAATATTTCGCTACCGCCGAAGGTCCGGTGTTCAACGAGATGGCGCCGCGCGTGCACAATTCGGGGCATTGGACGATCGAAGGCGCGGTCGCTTCGCAATTCGAGAACCATATCCGCGCGATCTGCGGCCTGCCGCTCGGCGACACCGCGCTGACCGCGCCGGCGGTCGAGATGATCAATCTGATCGGCGCCGAGGCGGACGACTGGGCGACGATCCTCGCCGAGCCGGGCGCGCATCTGCACCTCTACGGCAAGGGCAATGCCCGGCCAGGACGCAAGATGGGGCATGTGACGCGGTTGAAGCGAGACTAAAAATCCTCCCCGGAACGGGGAGGGGGACCGCGCGGCGCCAGCCGCGTGGTGGAGGGGGCCCACCCATCCGCAGCCTCCTCGCCAGTTGCTCCTTTGTCGCGGGGCCCCTCCACCATCGCTCCGCGATGGTCCCCCTCCCCGTGCCGGGGAGGATTTTGACGGCCGCTACGCCTTCCCGATCCAAGCCCCGACCAATTGCTCCAATATCTCCAGCGGCACCCGACCATTCGCCAGCACCGCCTCATGGAATTCCTTGATATCGAACTTTGCCCCCTGCACCGCCTTCGCCCGGTCGCGCAGCTTGACGATGCTCGCATGCCCAAGCTTGTAGCTGCAGGCTTGCCCCGGGCTCGCGCAATAACGGTCGATCTCGCGGTCGGCGAAGCCCGGTGCCTCGCCCTGCCCGTCGACGAACAGAGCAATCGCCTTTTCGCGGCTCCATCTGAAATGGTGCAGCCCGGTGTCGATGATGCAGCGATGCGCGCGGAACAGCGCTTCCTTCAGATACCCGATCTCGCCCAGCGAATCGCCATCATACATGCCGAGCTCGGCCGCGACCTGTTCGGCATAGAGCGCCCAGCCCTCGGCATAGCCCGAAAAACCGATCGACTTGCGGATCAGCGGCAGGCTGGCGTTCGACAGCGCGAGCCCGCCCTCGAACTGATGCCCGGGCAGGCCTTCGTGATAGACCACCGTCGGCAGCATGAATTTGGGCCATTCCGCCGAATCGTGCAGGTTGAAATAGACCAGCCCCGGTCGCGATCCATCGATCGCCGGACCCTGGCTATAAGCCGACGCGGCGCCCGCTTCGATCTCCTTGGGCACGCGCCGGACTTCGAACTTGTAGGTCGGCATGCGTTTGAACACCTCGGGCAAGCGGCCGCGGATCGCGTCGAGCCGGCCGTTGCAAAAGGCGATCGCCTGCGCCTTGCCGTCATCGGTATCGGGATAGACCTGGCCGGGCAGCTTGTAGATGCTCGCCAGCCGCTGCCCGAGCGGTCCCGCCGGCAGGCCGGCCTTGTCCATCAATTGCGCGATGCGATCCCCGATCGCCTTGGCCTGATCGAGCCCGAACTGGTGAACTTCCTCGGGCGACAGCCGCGTCGTGGTCGAGCCTTCGAGCGCCATGCGATAGAAAGCGTCACCCTCTTTCAGCTTCCACACCCCGGCATCATGCGTCGCCTTGCCTTGCACCGCCTTGACCGCCGCGATCTGGCGGTCGATCGCCGGCAGAATGCGCTCATCATAGATCCGGGCGGCGTCCTTGCCGTAATGCGCGTCGAGGCCTTTGGCGGCGGCGCGGCGCTGGATCGAGGTGACCACGGTCGCCTGCGCCGCGGGCACGCGCATCGCGGTCAATTGCGTCAGCGTCTTGCCGATCAGGAAGTCGGGCGGAACCACGCCCGCCGCCACGTCATGCTTCATCTGCGCGGTGTCGTCGTCGAGCTGCGTCCCGAACGCCGCCAGCCGCGACAGATAGGCGTCGGCGTCGGAGACGCTGTCGACCGGATGCTTGGTATCGAGGAAATTGGGCGTCGATTGATAGGCGCCGTCCTGCTGGCTGATCACGTAAGGCGAGCGGCCGCCGCCGAAATCGAATGCCTGCGCCGCGGCCGCGGCTTTGCGCGTGTAGAGGACGACGTCGTAGCTGACCTTTTCCGCCGGGGTCAGCGCCGCGACATCGACCGCGGCCAGCCGCTTGAGTTGGCTCTGCGTCAGCGCCTTGGCTGCCGCTTGCCCCGCCGGCGACCCATCCGAAAGTTTCGCCCGGAGGCCGGCATTCGCGCCCTTGTCGAACCCGAGCAAAGTCGCCGATTCGGGCCGCAGCTGCAGCCCTTCCTGGAAGAAGCTGTCGAACAGCGTGTCCAGCCCGGACCCGGCCGGCCGCGCCCAGGCCGGGGTTGCGGCGAGAGCGGCGGCGGCGGCACCCGCCTTCAGGACATCGCGGCGATCGAGCATTGTCTTCCTCTCCCTCATTTCACCACCGGCAGCGCGACATAGCTTTGGTTCGCCCCCGACACCCACACGCATTGTGTCGCCTTCACATAATGCGCCGGCTTGGCGAGGCAGATGTCCATGCCGACCGCGAAAGGGCGGGCGAACGCCTGGCCCCATCAGGTAGAAATTGTCGGATAGCCCCTAGCGAAATCGTTCATTCCGCCGTTTTAGCTCAAGCATCTGTATCGGCAATTGGGCTGGCCGCTCCCGTCCACTTTTCAAGGGAAGCGCTCAGGAACCTACGGCCAGATATCGAATATCAATTGTCGCAGGCGTCATCGTCACCCGCGCGGCACGCGGCCACGGCGCGGCGCCAGTCGGCCATGTCCCGCTCGTACCGGGCGCGGCTGCGGGCGTATTCCGCCATGTCACGCTCATGATCTTGCGACGCGGCGGCATATTGATCGTCGCCGGCTTCGTCCCTGCCGCCCCCACGCACCGTCCGCCAGGTCACGCCGCGCTTGAGCACCCTGGCATTTTCCCGGCGGTTGAGCTCGCGGGTTATCGCGCTGTCACGTGCCCGCGCCGCGGCGTTGCGCATCGCCGGATCGCGCGGATCGTCGGCCAGGGCGGCGGCCGGCATCATCACCGCGACGATCGCACCGCAGATCAACAGGCCCACCTTCATTGCGCTATTCCCCCATATTTCGGTCAGGGATATCAGCGCGTTGGGGCGGCCGGCAAACCAATTGCGATGAAGCGCGCGCCGCTCGTCGCGCGTGCCGTGCGGCTTGTCGCGGCATGTGGGTGACCATCGGCAATCGATCGGCGACGTCCGGCAACGAAAAGGCCCGCCTCCACATCGGAAGACGGGCCTTCTATTCAGGCCGCTGGCCCGCGTCCGCAATGCGGACCGTGGGCCAACTGCGTTAGGCGACCCGCGTGCCGGTCAGCGGGAAGCTGCCGAACGCGCCGGCGGTGACCGATCCGGTGATCGTGTCGCCGTCGATCGTCGCTTCGTTGGTCAGCGTCATCGGCATCGGCACGGTGATGTTCATCGACCATTTGATCGTGTTGCCGTCGACAACGCCGTCGGTGATCTCGGCGGTGCCCATCGCGCCCGCCTGGGTGCCGGTCCAGCTGCCGCCGTCCGCCTTGACCGTCAGCGTCGCCTTCTGGTCGCCCATCGGCGACTTCACGACCGTCTCGTACACGCCATCGACTGCCATTGTTTCTCTCCCGTGAATTCCGTCAGCGCGCGCCCAGCGACGCCGCGGACACGACCTCGACAGGCAGCCCGACCTTGTCAAGCTGGGGCCTAACCGTCTTGGCATCGCCGACCACTACCCAGACCACCTTTCGGGGGTCGATCGCCTGGCCGATGACGCTACGGAGTTGGGGCAAAGTCAGCCCGCGATATTTGTCGGCGATGGTCGCGTAATAATCGTCGGGCCGTTTGTAGGTTACGTTGGAAACCATCGCCCCCATCACCGCGCGCGACGTCTCGAAGCTGCCCGGCAGCGAGCGAATCGCCCCGGTGATCGCGCGGCCGAATTCTTCCTCGGTCATCGGCTTGTCGCCGACATAGGACGTGACATCGCCCATCGCCGCGACGATCGAGTCGCCGGTGCGATCGGCCTGGACGCCGGCCGCGACGATATAGGGCGTGGCTCCCTTGGCACGCGCGAAACGGCCGCTGGCGCCGTAGGTCCAATGCTTGTCCTCGCGCAGATCCATGTTGATGCGGCCGAGGAAACCGCCGCCGAGCCCGTCATTGGCGGTATTGACCGCGAGCAGTTCGTCGGTGCCGACCAGCCCGGTCGGGATCGCGCCATAGATGACCGATTGCGGCGAATCGGGACGGTCGACCAGCACGATTTTGGGCGCCACCGGCGCGGTCTTGACCACGTCGCCCTTGACGCCGGCGGCGCCGTCCATCGTCCAGTCGCCGAAGCCGGCGTCGAGCGCCGCCTTGATCTCCGCCAACGGACGATCGCTGACCACGAACATGGTCGCGCGGTCGGGGCGCAGCCATGCCTGGCGGAATGCGATCAGATCGTCGCGGGTCAGCTTGGCCACTGCCGTGGTGTCGCCGCCGCCGAACGACTTGGCGTAAGGCGAGGCCGGGCCATAGATCAGCGGCATCATCGCGCGCCCGGCGAGCGCATTGGCGTTGGTCAGTTCGGACGCGATCCCGGCGAGCTGCTGGTTCTTGAGCCGGTCGACCTCGGTGGGAGCGAAGGCCGGATTGCGCAGCACGTCGGCGAACAAGGCAACGCCCGGCGTCAGGTTCGGGCTGGGCAGGTCGATCGCGAACGATGTGCTGTCGCTGTCGACCCCGGCGCCGATATTGGCGCCGAGCCGCTCCTGCGCCTCGGCATAATCGAGCGACCCCAGGCTGGTCGTGCCCGCGGCCATCGACGCCAGGGTCAGTTGCTGCGTACCCAAGGCGGTCGGGACATCGGCGGCGACGCCGGCATCGAAATTGATCATGATCCGCGTGACCGGCGTCGCGGTGCGCTGCGCGTAGATCACCGTCACGCCGTTCGCCAGCGTCGTGCGCTCGACCTTGGGGAAGGTCAGATTGGCGATCGATCCGACATCGGGCATCGCGCCGCGCGTGCCCTTGGCGGCAGATTCGCCGGCGGGTTCATCGGCGGGCTTGGTCGCGACCGGCTTGGGCGCCGCCGCTTCGGCATAAGCGTCGCGCGGGCCCGGGATGATATCGAGCCCATAGGCCGGGCGGCTCAGCCATTTGTCGGCGACCGCCTTGACGCTGGCCGGCGTTTCCGCGGCAAGCTCGGCCATCTCCTTTTTGTAATGCGCCGGATCGTTCGAATAGAGCGCGCCCTCAGCCAAAGCGACGGCCTTACCGCCGAACCCGCCGACCGCTTCCAGACCCTTCACGCGGCCGGCGATGCTGCGCACCTGGTAGCGCTGGACTTCGTCGGCGTCCGGCCCGGTCGCGAGAAAATCGGCGACGACCGCGTCGAGCCGCTTCCCGACCGTCGCTGCGTCGACTCCCGGCCGCACGTCGACGCTGACCTCGAATATCCCGACCTGGCTGAAGCTCTGGTTGTTGGCGTTGACGCGCACCGCCAGCCGCTCCTTGCGCACCAATGTGTCATAGAGCCGCGAACTCGCGCCGCCGCCCAGCACGCCGGCTGCGACGTCGAGTCCGGTGCTGTCGGGATCGTTGAGCCCCGGCACTGCCCAGGATCGCGTGATCCGGGTGGTCGCGACGCGATCCTTCATCGTCTCGATCCTGGCGCTGGGCAGCGTCGGCACCGGCGCATTGGGCTGGGTCGATTTCGGGCCCGCCGGAATGCCGCCGAAATACTTCTCGACCAGCGGCCGGGCAGTCGCTTCATCGATATCGCCGGCGAGCACCAGCACGGCGTTGTTGGGGCCGTAATGTTCCTTGAACCAGCCCTTCACGTCGGCGAGGCTGGCGCCGTCGAGATCGGCCATCGAACCGATCGTCGAATGTTCGTACGGGTGCCCCTTGGGGAACAGGCCGGAGAGCTGGCGATATTCGACCAGCCCATAGGGTTCGTTGTCCCCCTGGCGCTTCTCGTTCTGGACGACGCCGCGCTGCTCGTCGAGCACACCCTGGGTGATCGCGCCGGTCAGATAGCCCATGCGGTCGCTTTCGAGGAACAGCGCACGGTCGAGCGCCGGCGTCGGCACCGTCTCGAAATAATTGGTGCGATCGAAATAGGTCGTGCCGTTGAAATCGGTCGCGCCGACATTCTTCAAGGGCACGAAGAAATCGCCCGGCGCATTCTCGCTGCCGTTGAACATCAGATGCTCGAACAGATGCGCGAAGCCGGTCTTGCCCGCGGGCTCCATCTTCGAGCCGACATCGTACCACACGCTGACCGCGACGATCGGCGCCTTGCGATCGGTATGGACGACCACGCGCAGGCCGTTGGCGAGCTTGAACTGGGTGAAGGGGATATCGACCGACTTGGCGAGCACACTGACCGGCGCGGCGCGCGGCGCCTTGCTGGGCTTGGCAGGTTTGGCGGCGGCCGGCTTGGTCTGCGAGACGGCAAGATCGGGAAGAGCAATCGCGAGCAACGCGACGCCGGAAAGCGCGAAAAGCTTGATATTCATGAATGCCCCTGTTCGATCGGGAAGGAAATCGGACGACACGAGGCTAAGACGGCTTCGGCACACTGGCAAGTCACAGCCGATAGAGACGCTCGATATTTCCTTTGAGTTCACGCGGATAGAACCAAACCGGTTTTAATTTGTGCGCGACGAACATCGCCGATTCATCAGTATAATGCGGGGAGTCAGGCCGCGTCGTCGCGGTCCCAAACGGCTGGATCGATCGCGACGAGACGCGGCCGGCCTTGTCCCATTGGACGAACATGATGAAGCTGTCGCCGTGCTTGACCGCGAGCCGGCCGTCGGGCGCCTCGTCCCAATTGGCCGTGGCGCGCAACACTTCGGGTCCGCCGTCGAGCGGCAGATCAACCTTGCCCTGACGTAGCCTGAGCATATCGCCGAGCGGCGGGTCGAGCCGGCCGAATACGCGGTGCAGATAGGCGGTCGCTTCGATTAGCGTCGCGCGCGGATCGAGCTCGGGCTCGCGTGGGTAATGCCATTTCTGGCCGGCTTTCATCATCAGCGCACCAAGCGCGTCGGCCGGGCCCTTGCCATCGAGAGTCCAGTCCCATTGCCGGAGCAGCGCTTGCGCCGCGGCGACCTGCTTGTCGCCTTTCGGGTCAGCCGCGATCAGGTCGGCGAACCATTTACCGGTCCAGCCGCGACGACTGACGCCGGTATCGAACTTGATCCGCTCGAGGTCGGCCTGGCTGATCGCCGGGTTGGCGCTCATCAGTTCGAGCGCGCGGTTGTCGCGATTGGTCGTGTCGGTCTCGATGCCGAGCAGGGGCGACCAGTCGGCCGGGTTCATTTCCGATCCCGCGCCCGCCGACAGGAACGGCGTCGAATTGGCGTTGACCAGGAAGCCGGATCGCGGATTCACGTTGCGCGGCACCATCGCCCAGGGCACCGTCCCCGGCACATAATCGGCCGACGTATCGCCCGGCAGCACCTTGGAATAATCGTAGCCCGGCTTCCGGTTGAGGAACGAGGCGTTGTAGAAATAGGCGATGTTCCCGGTCGCATCGGCATAAAGGAAATTGGTCGCCGGCACGCCCTGGATCGCCATTGCGCGCTGCCAGTCGTCGAACGTTTTGGCTCGATTGAGGCGATAATATTGCTCGACCATCTTGAGCTGGTCGGCACCGGCGTAACGGATCGCATAGGCACCGGATTTGTTCTCCACCACTGGCCCTTGCACCGCGCGATAGACGGTCTTGGGCACCGGCAGCACGAACGGTCCCCACAATTTGACCGGCAGCCAGACTGTCTCCTTTTCGAGCGGCCGCCACTGGCCGTCAAAACGGTAATGCGTCCCGTCATCGTCGAGCACGAGCTTGTAGGTATCGATCAAATCGGGGCGGTTGACCGTGTTGGTCCAGCCCAGCGTCTCGTTATGCCCGAGCAGCGGATAGGGCGATCCCGGCAGCATGGCCCCCGCGAAATTCCACCCGGCCCTGGAATGGACGACGAGTTCGTACCAGGCGACCGCGCCGCGCCACGGCTGGTGCGAATTGGAGACGAGCCGCGTGAACCCGTCAGACGAGCGCCGAGGCGCGACCACAAAGGCGTTCGATCCGTTCTCGCGGCCATCCGGCCCGACCGGCGTAACGTCGGGCGCGTCGGGCGCCGGCCCTGCACTTTCGCGCGGCAGCCGCGTGTCGCCGACCAGCGCGCCCAGGGTCGCGTCGAGCCCGAAGAAGAAGGGCGAGCGCATGACGAAGCCGGTGGCGATGTCCTGTCCATTGATCGGGAACAGCTTCGCCAGCTTCACCTCGTCGGGGTGCCGCGCGGCATAGGCATTGAGGCCCGACGCATAGCCATCGAGCAACGCGCGAACGTCGCCCGGCTGTTTCAGATAGTCACGATCGACCGTCTCTCTCGCATGGAGCAGATGGAGCACATAGTCAGTCTTGGCCCCGTCGGCGCCGTCGAGCGCGCCAAGCCGCCCGCGCGCCATCGCGACGACCTCCTGCAGCGTGCTGAAATCGTCCTCGGCATGGGCATAAGCGATGCCATAAGCGACATCGGGATCGGTCGCGCCAAAGATATGCGGCACCCCGAAATGGTCGCGCGCGATCACCGTATCGTAATGGCACGGCGGGGGTGCCTCGGCGCGCACCGCGGTCAGCGGCTCCCACGTCGCCAGCCCGATCGCGGCGAGCACCAGCAGTACGGCCAGACCCAGGCCGATCCGTTTCAAGATCCTCAAGTCCCCGCGCTCCCCGCCGGTGTTTCGTGAGCGGGTGTGCGTGAAGCTTGGGGTTTTGTCACGAGGTGCTGAAACTCCTTCTCCCCTTGTGGGAGAAGGAAGGGGCCCGCGAGCGAAGCGAATGGGAAGGATGAGGGGGAGTGTGTCGAGCATACGACTCCCCCTCACCCTTCCGCCGACTACGTCGGCTCCCTCCCGCATCAGGTAAACAGCGCCCCGCGCTGTTTAGGTCATGCCGGGGGCATGACCGACCTGATGCGCCCACAAGGGGCGAGGGAGTTGATGATCATACAGAAAATAGGGGCGCGCCGCTGCCGACGCGCCCCTCCCCTTTTCACCCTAAACCAGGTTCAGAACTTGGTCTTGAGCGTGACGAAAAACTGCTGCGGCGCGCCCACCAACAGCGTCTGATTGTCGCCCCGGTTGCCGAACCCGTTCGACCCGATCGTGGCGATATACTTCTTGTCGAACAAATTGGTGGCGTTGCCCTGAAGTTCGAACTTGCGGCCGCTGATATCGAGATGCACGCCGACCGTCGCGTCGAACAGCACGCGGCCCGGGACCGACTGATCGTTCTCATAAGTGAAATAGCGCTTCGACATATAATTGGCGCCGATCCGCCCGAAGAACAGCTGGCCGTCATAGCTGATTTCGCCCGATGCGATATGCTTGGGTGAGTCGACCACGGTCTTGTCGGCGGTGTTGGCGATCAGCACGCCCTTCGCGTTGAAGACGTTATCGCGATAGGTCGAATCGTTATACGCATAGGAGGCGAACAGCCCGAAGCCATAAGGCAGCTTGACCTGGCCGGTCGCTTCGATGCCGTAGGAGCGGACCGACCCGACATTCTGCAAGATCGCCGGATTGCCGATGATCCCCGCGCCGTTGGCGAACGCGATCAGGCGGTTCTGGAAGTCGATATAATAACCGGCGATCGACCCGGTGAACGGCCCCGAGCGCACGCGCGCGCCGAGCTCGTAAGTATCCGAGGTCTCGGGCTTCAAATTGCCGAGATTGTTGAAGCCGACCTGCGTCGTCGCGAAGGGGCCGCCCGTCGCCGAGGCGACGAACGCGCGCGTCACTTCGGTGAAGCCGCCGAACACTTCCGCCTGCCCGCCCAATTTGTAGACGAAGCCGGCATGCGGCTGGAACCAGTCGGTGGTCTTGATCTTGCCCTGCGCCAGGCCGCCCGAAACGATCGGCGTCGCGGTGGCGCGAACGTCATAGCCCTTCCAACCAAGGTTGACCGTCAAATTGCCGAACGTCAGCTTGTCCTCGACATAATATTGCACCGTGTCGGTGTGATATTGGAAATCCCACTGCGTCGCGAACGGGTAATCTTGGAAGTCCAGGCTGTCGCGAGTCGAAACCGTCAGGCTGTCGAGACCGTAATAACGCCGCGCCTGGCGGAAATCGTTCCGCTCGTACCAGCCGCCGACGGTCAGTTCGCCGAACGCACCGAGATCGCCGCCGACCGAGCCGAACACGCCCTTGCGGCGGATGTCATATTCGGTGGTGCGGACCGAGATCGGCACGCCCGATGGCGACGGTACGTACGGGGTGAACCAGATCCCCTGGCCGTGGTTCGAATGGTAATAGCCCTTCAAGCTCCACTTGATCTTCGAGTCACCCGAACTCTCGGCACCGAGCGAGGCGAGATAGTCGTTCCGAAGGCCCGCCGCGTCGTAATAAGCGTCATCGATCGTGCCGATCGGCGTCGGGAAGACCTTGCCCGCCGCGGGATTGGACGGCGGAAGGCCGGTAATGTCGGACAGACCATCTCCTCCGGGTGCGCCAGTGGTGTTGTTGAAATTGTCGATATTGTTGGCGACATCGGCGACCTTGACCGCCAGCGGGAAATTGTTGCTGATATTGTCCCAACGCCAGCCGAGCCGCTTGATCATATCGAGCGACATGTCCTGATAGTCATTCTCGCGCCGCGCCGAAAAATCGAACGTGCCAACCAGCCGGACCCCGGGCGTGACCGGCGCGACGAACTTGGCGTTGACCTGGCTCTGGCGCTGCGAACCCCAGCCCTTCCACTTGTCGGTGTCGGCAAAGGCGTAGGAGACATAGGCCGAGGGGCCGTTGGCGCCGAGCGTGCCGGTGTCGAGCCGGAAGAAGGCGCGCACCGCATTGTTGCTGCCATAGGTGCCGTTGGCGGTGACGCCGAACGTCTCGGTCGGGTCGGACGAGAAGAATTCGACCGTGCCGCCGAGATTGTTGGTCGCCTGCGTTCCGATCGACCCGGCGCCCTGCGACACGCGGGTCTCGCCGATATTCTCCGAGCTGATCGCGCGGCTGATGTGCAGGCCGTTGACGTTGCCATAGCTGCCGTCGCCGAGCGGGATGCCGTCGAGCGTGAAGCCCAATTGGTTCTGGTTGAAGCCGCGGATCGAGACGCGCTCCGACCATTCATAGGCGCCGAACGGGTCGGCCGACTGGAAATTGACGCCGGGCAGCTTGGAAATCGCCTTGAGCGGGCTGGTGCCCGAGGCCAGGATGTCGATGTCGGCGGCGCCGATCCGTTGCACCTGGCGCGACTCGCCGCGGCCGATGACGATGATGTCGGTGGTGTCGGTGGCGGCAGGCGCGCTATCGTCGGCCGCCGGGGTTGCCGTCGCCGCTTTGTCGTCGGCTGTGGGCTTGTCCGCGGCTTGGGCGGCGAGCGGCCACGCTAGAGCGGTGCCGGCGAGCAGACAGGCGGATACGATGCGGATCATGAAACATTCCCCTTGGGACTACGTGGATCGTTCCCTCTGGGTCGCGCCTAGGCATGCTGCGTTGCACAATGGAGGCAATCGCGTTGCAGTCCGAAGAAAGGTCCGTGACGGACCCATGACGATCGCCGCCACGATGGCGTAGGATTTGTGCCGCCCGGCCTTGTGTTGCAAAGTTGCAACACTAAATTCGGGCCACTATCGATCCGGCCAACACCGATCAGGGACCACGAATGAACCTCGAAAAATTCACCGACCGCGCCAAGGGCTTCCTGCAATCGGCGCTGACCGTCGCGATCCGCATGAACCACCAGCAGATCGCCCCCGAGCATCTGTTGAAGGCGCTGCTGGAGGACGAACAGGGCCTCGCCGCCGGACTGATCCAGAAAGCCGGCGGCGACGCGAAAAAGGCGACGAGCGAGACCGACCTGGCGCTGGCCAAGATCCCCGCCGTGTCGGGGAGCGGCGCGCAGACCCAGCCGGGGCTCAACAATGACGCGGTGCGTGTGCTCGATCAGGCCGAGCAGATCGCGCAGAAAGCGGGCGACAGCTACGTCACCGTCGAACGGCTGCTGGTGGCGCTGGCGCTCAGCCTCAACACCGCCGCCGGCAAGGCGATCAAGGCCTCCGGCGCGACTCCCGAGGGGATCAACGAAGCGATCAACCAGTTGCGCGGCGGCCGTACCGCCGACACCGCGGGCGCCGAGGACCGTTACGACGCGCTCAAGAAATTCGCGCGCGACCTGACGCAGGCGGCACGTGACGGCAAGCTCGACCCGGTGATCGGCCGCGACGAGGAAATCCGCCGCACGATCCAGATCCTGGCGCGGCGCACCAAGAACAACCCAGCGCTGATCGGCGAGCCCGGCGTCGGCAAGACGGCGATAGCCGAAGGCCTGGCGCTGCGCATCGCCAATGGCGACGTGCCCGACACGCTCAAGAACCGGCGGCTGATGGCCCTCGATCTGGGGTCGCTGATCGCCGGCGCTAAATATCGCGGTGAGTTCGAGGAGCGGCTGAAAGGCGTGCTCGACGAAGTGAAGAGCGCCGAGGGCGACATCATTCTGTTCATCGACGAGATGCACACGCTGATCGGCGCGGGCAAGACCGAGGGCGCAATGGACGCGTCCAACCTGTTGAAGCCGGCTTTGGCGCGCGGCGAACTGCATTGCGTCGGTGCCACCACGCTCGATGAATATCGCAAATATGTCGAGAAGGACCCGGCGCTGCAGCGGCGTTTTCAGCCGGTGTTCGTTGGGGAGCCGACGGTCGAGGACACGATCTCGATCCTGCGCGGATTGAAGGAGAAATACGAGCTGCACCATGGCGTGCGGATCACCGACGCCGCGCTCGTCTCGGCGGCGACCTTGTCGAACCGCTACATCACCGACCGCTTCCTGCCCGACAAGGCGATCGACCTGATGGACGAGGCGGCGAGCCGTATCCGGATGGAAGTCGAGTCCAAGCCCGAGGAGATCGAGACGCTCGATCGCCGCATCATCCAGCTCAAGATCGAGCGCGAGGCGCTCAAGAAGGAGTCGGACGCCGCGTCGAAGGACCGGCTGACCAATCTCGAGGGCGAGCTCGCCAATCTCGAGCAGCAATCGAGCGAGCTGACCCAGCGCTGGCAGGCCGAGAAGGACAAGATCGGCGCCGAAGCCAAGCTCAAGGAACAGCTCGATGCCGCGCGCAGCGCGCTCGATCAGGCGCAACGTTCGGGCGATCTCGCCAAGGCGGGCGAGCTGTCCTACGGCACTATCCCGCAGCTCGAAAAGCAGCTTGAGGCAGCCCAAGGCGCGACCGTCGGGGCGATCCTGCGCGAGGAAGTCACCGCCGAGGATATCGCCGGCGTGGTCAGCCGCTGGACCGGTATTCCGGTCGATCGGATGATGGAAGGCGAGCGCGCCAAGCTGCTCAACATGGAGGAGCAACTCGGCAAGCGCGTCATCGGCCAGGCCGAGGCTGTCCGCGCGGTATCGACCGCGGTGCGCCGCGCGCGTGCCGGGTTGCAGGACCCGAACCGCCCGCTCGGCTCGTTCCTGTTCCTCGGCCCGACCGGCGTCGGCAAGACCGAGCTGACCAAGGCGCTGGCCGAATTCCTGTTCGACGACAGCGCGGCGATGGTCCGGATCGACATGAGCGAGTTCATGGAAAAGCATTCGGTCGCCCGGCTGATCGGCGCGCCGCCGGGCTATGTCGGTTATGAGGAAGGCGGCGTGCTAACCGACGCGGTTCGCCGTCGCCCGTATCAGGTCGTGTTGTTCGACGAGGTCGAGAAGGCGCATGGCGACGTCTTCAACATCCTGCTCCAGGTGCTCGACGACGGCCGGCTGACCGACGGCCAGGGCCGCACGGTCGACTTCACCAACACGATCATCGTGCTGACTTCCAACCTCGGCAGCCAATATCTGACCAGCCTGGGCGACGGCGAGGATGTGGCGACGGTCGAGCCGCAAGTGATGGAGATCGTCCGCGCACATTTCCGCCCGGAATTCCTCAACCGGCTCGACGAGATCGTGCTGTTCCATCGGCTCGGGCAAAGCGAGATGGCGCCGATCGTCGACATCCAGGTCGCGCGCGTCGGCAAGCTACTCGCCGACCGCAAGATCGCGATCGACCTGACCCAGGCGGCGCGCGACTGGCTGGGGCGGGTCGGGTACGACCCGGTCTATGGCGCACGGCCGCTGAAGCGCGCGGTGCAGCGTTACCTGCAGGATCCGCTCGCCGATTTG
>DASVNU010000255.1:0-8668 GCA_036383655.1 Sphingomonas sp.
ATCGACATTGTTATCGCGCACGATGATTTGCATAAAACCCGTCAACTCCAGATCAAATGATTATGGCCGCCGCAGACAAAGTCCGGGCGTGAAGGCGCGGCTCCTAACAGCGGGTCTGGCAAAACGCAAGCCAATCGCGCTGTTGCATCTGCGTCACAGAATGCTTTGACCGCGCGCGGAGTGGATTTGCAGACCCGCCTTCTCATCGTCGATGACGATCCCGGCATCGGCGAGCTGATCGTCGCGTTCCTGACCGGCCATGGCTATGTCGTCGATACCACCGGCAATGGCGAAGAGATGCGCGCGGCGATGGCCGATCACGATTACGCCTTGGTCGTGCTCGACATCAGCGAGCGCGGGCCGACCGGCTGGGTCTTCTGCTCCGGCGGACTCAGCTCCGGCGATGCTTCCCACCGTAGCGCTGGCCGATATAGTCGCCGATCTTGCCCATCTCGGTGGCCGCCGCCAGCGCGCCCGCGCCGCTGCACGGCAGCGCGCCGCCGGCATTGGCCGCGACGCTGGCCTGCACCTTGTCGCACAGGTTTTCGATATCCGCGCGCGTCAGCAGGTTCTTTTCACGCAACACGCATAACAGGCTCTGCAGGATCACCAGCGCTTTGTCGCCGGGTTCGTCCGCAACAAGCTCGAACTTGTCCATCCTCACCTCTCCATCCCCATTTTTGGGAGAGGATATGCTTGTTGCGCGAAAACGCAAATGAACGATCTAATCGATCAATCGAGTCCGCCGCCGAGCGCCCGGTATAACTCGATCAGGTTGCTCGACCGCGCCGTCCGCGTCGTCACGAGCTGCTGCTGCGCGGCGTAGGAGGTACGTTGCGCATCGAGCGACGTCAGGAAGCTGTCGACCCCCGCGCGATAGCGTGCGTCGGACAATTTGGCCGCCACTTGCGCCGCATTGACGCGCGCGGTCTGTGCCGAGACCTGTTCGTCGATCGTGCCGCGCTGCGCGAGCGCGTCGGCGACCTCGCGGAACGCGGTCTGGATGGTCTTTTCATAGGTCGCGACCGCCGCCTTTTGCGACGCCTTGGCGTAGTCGAGATTGCCCTTGTTGCGGCCGCCGTCGAACAACGGCAGCGCGATCGACGGGTTGGCATTGTAAGTGCCGGTCCCCGAGCCGAACAAGCCGCCCAAAGCAGGGCTGATCGTACCCAACGTCGCGGTCAGCGAGAGCCGCGGAAAGAACGCCGCCTGCGCGGCGCCGATATTGGCGTTCTGCGCGATCAACTGGTGTTCGGCCTGGAGCACGTCCGGACGGCGCAGCAGCACCTCCGACGACAGGTTTCCCGGCAATGCGTCGCGAGTCACCGCCGCGTCGCCGAGCGCGGCCGGCAGCAGATCGGCCCCTACGGTCGTGCCGGCCAACAGGTTGAGCGCATTCTGGTCCTGCGCGATCCTGGTCTGAAGCGTGGCGATGTCGTTGCGCGCCGCCTGGTAATTGGTTTCGGCCTGGCGCGATTCGAGCTCCGAGGCGACGCCGATGCGGAATTGCGCGCGAGTCAGATCGAGCGTCTGTTCGAACGCCTTGAGCGTATTCTGCGACAATCGCAGCTGATCCTGGTCCGATGCGAGCGTCAGCCACGCGGTCGCGATCTCCGCGATCAGGCTGATCCGTGTCGAGCGCTGCGCTTCCTCGGTCGCGAAATATTGTTCGAGCGCGGCCTTGGAGAGGTTGCGCAAGCGCCCGAACAGGTCGACCTCGAACGCCGAGACCCCGACATTGGCCGAATAATATTGGATATCGGTCGAGGAGCCACCAGCGGCGCCCCCGGCACCCGCGGCCGCGGCGGTGCTGTTGGTATAGGTCGCCGATCCGCTGGCGTTGATCGTCGGCAGGATGTCGGCGCGCTGGACGCGATATTGCGCGCGCGCCTGGAGCACGTTGGCGGCGGCGAGCTGCAGGTCGCGATTATTGTCGAGCCCGAGCTGGATCACCTGGCGCAGGCGGTCGTCGGTGAAGAAGTCCTTCCATCCGATCGCGCTGACGTCCGGCGCGTCGGTCGCGGCACGCGGATAAACGCCGCCCTCGGGCAATGCGGCGGGAACCGCGCCCTGCGGCCGGACATATTTGGGGGCGAGGTTGCAGGCCGACAGCATGGTGCCGGCGAGCAGGACGGTAAGGACAGGACGGACGGTCACGGATCAGGCTCCCTGCGGCGCGTCGGCGCCGGGATCGTGGTCGGTTGCCGTGTCGCGTTCGCCATGCTGGCCGAACAGGCGCAGCACGACCACGAAGAACATCGGCACGAAGAAGATGGCGAGGATCGTCGCCGACAGCATGCCGCCGACCACTGCGCGGCCGATGGCGTGCTGCCCGCCCGCCCCGGCGCCCGCCGCGATCGCCAGCGGGAATACACCGAACACGAAGGCGAAGCTGGTCATCAGGATCGGGCGCAGGCGCAGCTTGGCCGCCTGGACCACCGCCTCGAACGCATTGAGCCCATCGCGCATCCGTTCCTCGGCGAATTCGACGATCAGGATCGCATTCTTCGCCGACACGCCGATCGTCGTGATCAGGCCGACCTGGAGGTAGATGTCGTTGTTGAGCCCAGTCAGCGTCGCCGCGAGCAGCGCGCCGAGCACGCCGAGCGGGACGACGAGCAGCACCGAGATCGGCACCGACCAGCTTTCATAGAGCGCGGCAAGGCAGAGGAACACTATCAGCAGCGACAGCGCGTAGAGCGCGGGCGCCTGCCCTCCGGATAGCCGTTCCTCATAGGACAGGCCGGTCCATTCGAGCGCGGTCCCCGGCGGCATCTTGGCATGGATATCCTCCATCGCCTTCATCGCCGCGCCCGACGCCACGCCCGGCGCGGGCGCGCCCTGGATCTCGATCGCCGGCTGGCCATTGTAGCGCGTCAGCTGCACCGGCGCCTGCGCCCAGCTCAGCGTCGAGAAAGCGGTATAGGGCGCCATCTGTCCGTTGCTCGAGCGTACGTAGAAATTGCCGATATCGTCGGGCTTGAGCCGATACGGCGTATCGGCCTGGACGAACACGCGCTTGACTCGCCCGCGATCGATGAAGTCGTTGATATAGGCACCGCCCCAGGCCGCGGAGATGATCGAATTGGCCTCGCCGAGATCGAGCCCGAGCGCGCGCGCCTTGTCCTGGTCGATATCGACCTTGAGCTGCGGCGCGTCCTCGAGCGAATTGGGCCGCACGCCGACCAGGCGTTTGTCCTGCCCCGACATGCCGAGCATCATGTTGCGCGACTGGATCAATGCGTCATGTCCGATCGCGCCGGTATCGACGAGCTGCAGGTCGAACCCGGTCGCGTTGCCGAGTTCGGACACCGCCGGCGGCACGATCGCCAGCACCAGCCCGTCCTTATATTGCGAAAAGGTCCCCATCGCGCGGCCGGCGATCGCCATCGCGGTGTTCTGGCCGCCCGGGCGCTCCGACCAGGGCTTCAGGGGAATGAAGGCCAGGCCGCTGTTCTGGCCGGCGCCCGCGAAGCTGAAGCCGTTGACCTGGAAGACGCCTTCGACGTTCGCCTTCTCGTCGTTGAGGAAGTGGTTGCGGATAAGATCCAGGCCCTTGGCGGTGCGGCTGGCGGTAGCGCCCGACGGTCCCTGGACGATCGCCACGACATAACCCTGGTCCTCGTCGGGAAGGAAGCCGGTCGGCAGGCGCCAGAACAGGAAGGCCATGCCGATCAGGATGAACGCATAGACCAGCATCGATCGCTTCCAGCTGCGCGCGGTCGACCGTACGCCCTGCTCGTACCGGACCTGGCCGCGTTCGAACTTGTCGTTGAACCAGCGAAAGAAGCGCGCGAACAGGCCGTTGCCCTGGGTCTTGGCGGGGTCGTGCGGCTTGAGCAACGTGGCGCACAAGGCCGGCGTCAGGATCAACGCAACCATCACCGACAGCGCCATTGCCGACACGATCGTCAGCGAAAACTGGCGATAGATCACGCCGGTCGAGCCGCCGAAAAACGCCATCGGCAGGAACACCGCCGACAGCACCAGTCCGATACCGACCAGCGCGCCGCTGATCTCGTCCATCGACTTGCGCGCCGCGTCCTTGGGGCTCAGCCCCTCGGTGGTGATCAGGCGCTCGACATTCTCGACCACGACGATCGCGTCGTCGACCAGCAAGCCGATCGCCAGCACCATGCCGAACAGGGTCAGTGTGTTGATGCTGAATCCCGCGAGCGCCATCACCGCGAAGGTTCCGAGCAGCACGACGGGCACCGCGATCGTCGGGATCAGCGTCGCGCGCCAGTTCTGCAGGAACAGGAACATCACCAGGAAGACCAGCACCACCGCCTCGAGCAAAGTGGTGACGACATGTTCAACCGACAGCCGCACGAACGGCGTGGTGTCGTAGGGATAGACGACCTTCACGTCGGCCGGGAATTGCTTGGCGACCGCGTCGACCTGCGCCTTGACCGCGGTGACCGTGCTGAGCGCGTTGGCGCCCGGCGCAAGCTTGATCGCGATGCCGGCGGCGGGCTTGCCATTGTATTGCGAGGTGAAACCGTAATTCTCGGCACCGAGTTCGACGCGCGCGACGTCGGCCAGCCGCACCACCGACCCGTCGGCATTGCTCTTCAGCCGGATCTGCCCGAACTGCGCCGGCGTATTCAGGCGCGATTGAACCGATACCGTGGCGTTGAGCATCTGCTCCTTGGGCGCAGGCAAGCCGCCGATCTGGCCCGCCGAGACCTGCGCGTTCTGCGCGCGGACCGCGGTCGTCACGTCGGTCATCGTCAACGCGTAATTGTTGAGCTTGAGCGGATCGACCCAGATGCGCATCGCATATTGCGAGCCGAACACCTGGGTATCGCCGACGCCGTTCACCCGGCTCAGCGGATCCTGCAGCTTCGACACGGCATAATCGGCCAGGTCGACGCCGTCGTGCGCGCCGGTGTCCGAATAGAGGCCCACGATCAGCAGGAAATTCTGCGTCGCCTTGGCGACCTGGATACCCTGTTGCTGGACTTCCTGCGGCAAGAGCGGCGTCGCTGCCTGCAGCTTGTTCTGGACCTGGACCTGCGCAATGTCGGGATTCGTGCCCTGTTCGAACGTCAGCGTGATGGTGACGGTGCCGGCCGACGAGGACGAGGACGAGAAATAGCGAAGGTGGTCGATCCCCTTCATCTGCTGCTCGATGATCTGGGTCGTGGTGTTTTCGAGCGTCTGCGCGTCCGCGCCCGGATAGGTCGCGGTGATCGACACCGCGGGCGGCGCGATGCTGGGGAATTGCGCGACCGGCAGCGAGAAGATCGCGATCACGCCGGCCAGCATCAGGACGATCGCGATCACCCAGGCAAAGATCGGCCGGTTGATGAAAAAGCGGGACATGAATGGTTACTTCTTCGCCTGCGCCTGACCCGGTTGCTGCGGCGCAGCGGGCTTGGCGTCGGGATTCCATGGCTGGGGCGTGACCGGCATGCCGGGGCGCAGCATCATCGCGCCTTCGACGATCACCTTGTCGCCGGGCTTGAGCCCGCTGGTGACCAGCCAGGCGTCGCCGATCACGCGATCAGTCTTGATCACACGCGGCTCGATCTTGTTGCCCTGGCCGACGACCAAAGCGGTGGGGTTGCCGCGCTCGTCGCGGCCGACCCCGCGTTGCGGCACCAGCATGCCCTGGAGCTGGGTGCCCTGCGCCAGTTGCGCGCGGACATACATGCCCGGCTGCAACAGACCGTTGGGATTGGCGAATTGCGCGCGGATCGTCTGCGACCCGGTATTGGGATCGACCGTCACATCGGCGAAGCGCAACGTGCCTTCGGGCCCATAGGTCGATCCGTCCTCGAGCTTCAGCTGCACCCGCGCCTGGCCGTCGCCGGCAACCTGGCCCGCCAGGATCTGCTGCCTGAGCCTGAGCAGGTCGGCGCTGGATTGCTGGATGTCGACATACATCGGATCGAGCCGCGAGATCGTCGCCAGCGCGTCTGCCTGCGAGGCGGTGACCAGCGCGCCGGTCGTATAGACCGAGCGACCGATCCGCCCGGTGATCGGCGCGCGCACGGTGGTGCGGCCGAGATCGATCGTGGCCGTGCGCAACGCCGCTTCCTGCGCGGCGACATCGGCGCGCGCTTGTTCTGCGCTGGCCTGCGCATTCTCATAATCCTGGCGCGAGATCGCGTTGATCTTGACCAGTTCGCCATAGCGGCGGGCAAGCGCCGCGGTCGACGCGATCGCCGCTCGCGCACGGGCAAGCGCCGCGCGTGCGTTGGCCGCCTGGGCTTCATAGGGCGCGGGATCGATCCGGTAGAGCGCCTGGCCCTTGGTGACCATGTCGCCTTCCTGGAACAGGCGCGCGAGCACGATGCCGTTGACCTGGGGGCGCACGTCGGAGGTTTCATAGGCCGTCGTCCGACCCGGCAACTCCGTGGTCAGCGACACCGGCGCCTCTTGCACCACCACATATCCGACCGGCGGCGGCCCGGCCTGGGCCTGCTGTTGTTGACCGCCTTGCGCGCAGGCGACAAGCGACACCAAGGCGATCGCGGGGAGCGCGTTACGGAAGAGTGACATACGAATCCCGTTGGATTATGTTATGTGAGTGATCGTTCACTCACAAATGCTGCTACTGCGAACAAGTGACGCTCGTCAAGCGAGGGATTGAAGAAAGAATGTCAGCGAAGGCGGTTTGTTCCGATATCCTCCCCCTCGTCCCCGCGGGGCGCGCGGCAGAGCGTCGGCAGCATATCCTCGACACATCGCGCCGCCTGTTCATCGAGAACGGATTCCACCGGACGGGAGTGGCGCAGATTTCCGCCGTTTCCGGCGTGAAGGTCGGCCAGATCTACCGCGACTTCTCCTCCAAGGAGGACATCATCGCCGCCATCGCGCTACGCGATCTGTCGCAATTCCTCGACGAGGCCGGGCTGGAACGGGCGATCCAGGCGGGCGACATGACCGCCGTCCGCCAATGGATCCTGGCGTTCGTCACCTATGACGAGGACGTGGACGGCTATCGTCTGATGCCCGAGATCATGGCCGAGTCGTCGCGCAATCCCCGGATCGCGCGGCTGCAGGAGGAAATCAGCGGGCGCGTCAAGCACGCGCTTGCGATGGCACTCGCCGCATGGGCGCCCGGGCGCAGCCGCGAAACCGCGCGGGCGGAGCTGGCCGACCTGATCCTGACCCTGGGCGGCGGCCTGTGCCAGTCGATCGTCATGGAGGCGCTGCAAGGCCGCGATTACCGGCCGCTGTGCGAGCGGCTGCAGGCAATCGTCAGCCGCGAACTCGAGTTGATCAGCGACACGAGGCCATAGCCGTCCCCGAGCGGTCATTGCTTCTCGCACGGTGATGCCCCCGCCCCCCTGGGTTCCCCGAGCCGAGTGGGCGGGGCACGGCGGCGGGACGGCGCCGTGCCCCGTTTGCCGTCCGCCGAGCGTCCGGTTGCCGCGCCGTGTCGGCCCCGCTAAGCCGCCGGCCATGTCCCACGGCGCCCCGCTCACGCTCTACAACAGCCTGTCGCGCTCGCTCGAACGGTTCGAGCCGATCGATCCCACCAATGTGCGCGTCTATTCATGCGGGCCCACGGTCTATAATTACGCGCATATCGGCAATCTGCGCGCTTATGTCTTCACCGACACGCTCAGCCGCGTGCTGACCTGGAAAGCCAAAGAAAATGGGTGGGGCCCGCTCACCCATGTCATCAACATCACCGATGTCGGCCATCTGACCAGCGACGCCGATGCCGGCGACGACAAGATGGAAGCCGCCGCGCGCAGGAACGCGACGAACATCTGGGATATCGCCGCGCATTATACCGCGGCGTTCAAGCAGAATTTGCACGACCTCAACATCCGCGAGCCGTCGCGCTGGTCGGTCGCCACCGATCATATCCAGGAAATGATCGCGTTCGGCGAGAAGATCGCGGCGAACCATTGCTACCAGCTCGACTCGGGTCTCTATTTCGACGTTTCGACCGTGCCCGATTACGGCCGCCTCGCCGGCACACAGGACGATGTCCGCGAGGGCCGGATCGAGACCGTCGAAGGCAAGCGCCATCCCCAGGACTTCGCGATCTGGCGCGCCTCCGCCCCCGGCGAGAACCGCCAGATGGAATGGGATTCGCCCTGGGGCCGCGGCGCGCCGGGTTGGCACCTCGAATGTTCGGTGATGAGCGAGAAATATCTCGGCTCGCCGTTCGACATCCACACCGGCGGGATCGACCATCGCGAGATCCACCATCCCAACGAGATCGCGCAGAACCAGGCGTTCTGCGGCTGTGACGATACCGGCGCGCGCTGGTGGATGCACAACAATTTCCTGGTCGAGCGTGCGGGCAAGATGTCCAAGTCGAGCGGCGACTTCCGCACGTTGCAGAAGTTGATCGACGCCGGCGTCCATCCGCTCGCCTATCGGCTGATGTGCCTTCAGGCGCATTACCGCTCGGAACTCGAATTCAGCGAGGAGAGCCTCGACGCGGCGCTCACTCGCCTCAAGCGGATGGTGCATCTTGTCACCGCCCTGCGGACATTGGATCCTGGTGATTTCCAGGACGATCCGCAGACAGTGGCGCATTTCCGCGAACTGCTCGACGTCGCTCTCAGCGACGACCTCAATACGCCGAAGGCACTGGTCCATCTCTCCAGCATGCTTGCGCACGCGCCGACTTCGCCAGCCGACAAGCTGCGCCTTCTGGAGGATTATGACGCGGTGCTGGGCCTGAACTTGCTCG
>DASVNU010000256.1:0-4003 GCA_036383655.1 Sphingomonas sp.
GAGATGCGCGGCGACGAACTGGTGCGGATGGTGCCGTGGAAGGACGGCAAGGCCAATCACGGCCATAGCTGCGTCAAGGGCAGGTTCGCCTGGGGCTATGCCAATCACCAGGAACGCATGCTCGAGCCGATGATCCGCGAGGCGATCGACCAGCCGTGGCGCGTGGTCTCCTGGCCCGAGGCGATCGCGCATACCGCAAGCGAGTTCCGCCGCATCCAGGCGGCCTATGGCACGCGCAGCGTCGGCGGCATCAGCTCGTCGCGCTGCACCAACGAGGAAACCTTCCTCGTCCAGAAACTGATCCGTCAGGGCTTCGGCAACAACAATGTCGATACCTGCGCGCGCGTCTGCCATTCGCCCACCGGCTATGGCCTGAAGACGACCTTCGGCACTTCGGCCGGCACGCAGGATTTCGACAGCGTCGAGCATGCCGACGTGATGCTGGTGATCGGCGCCAATCCGACCGATGGCCATCCGGTGTTCGCCAGCCGCATGAAGCAACGGTTGCGGCAAGGCGCGCGGCTGATCGTGATCGATCCGCGGCGCATCGACCTGGTCCGCATGCCGCACGTCACCGCCGACCATCACCTCGCATTGCGCCCCGGCACCAATGTCGCGGTGCTGACCGCGATGGCGCACGTCATCGTCACCGAAGGCCTGGTCAACGAGGACTATATCCGGGCGCGGTGCGACTGGGACGAATATAAAGATTGGGCGGCGTTCGTCGCGCAGCCCGAACGCTCGCCCGAGGCGATCGAGGCGCTGACCCGCGTCCCCGCCGACGAGCTCCGTGCTGCGGCGCGGCTCTATGCCACTGGCGGCAATGCTGCGATCTATTACGGCCTGGGCGTCACCGAACATTCGCAAGGTTCGTCGACCGTGATGGCGATCGCCAATCTGGCGATGGCGACGGGCAATGTCGGTCGCGACGGCGTCGGCGTGAATCCGCTGCGCGGCCAGAACAATGTCCAGGGCGCGTGCGACATGGGCAGCTTCCCGCACGAATTCTCCGGCTATCGCCATGTCTCCGACGATGCCGTCCGCGCGTCGTTCGAAACCGCCTGGGGAGTCGAACTCGACCGCGAGCCGGGCCTGCGCATCCCCAACATGCTCGACGCCGCGACCGACGGCAGCTTCAAGGCGCTGTTCATCCAGGGCGAGGATATCCTGCAGTCCGACCCCAACACCCAGCATGTCGCCGCGGGGCTGGCGGCGATGGAATGCGTCGTCGTGCAGGACCTGTTTCTCAATGAAACCGCCAATTACGCGCACGTCTTCCTGCCGGGCTCGACCTTCCTCGAAAAAGACGGGACCTTCACCAATGCCGAACGCCGCATTCAGCGCGTGCGCAAGGTGATGGAACCGCGCAACGGCTATGCCGATTGGGAAATCGTCCAGCTCGTCGCCAACGCGCTCGACCTCGGCTGGAGCTATCGCCATCCCTCCGAGATCATGGACGAGATCGCCCGGCTGACGCCGACCTTCGCGCGCGTCAGTTATGCCGCGCTCGACGAGCATGGGTCGCTGCAATGGCCGGCGACCGACGCCAATCCGGCCGGCACTCCGACGATGCACATCGACGCTTTTGCCGGCGGCAAGGGCCATTTCGTCGTCACCGATTATGTCCCGACCGACGAAAAGACCGGGCCGCGGTTCCCGTTGCTGCTGACGACGGGCCGTACCCTCAGCCAGTATAACGTCGGTGCGCAGACCCGGCGGACCGAGAATGTCGCCTGGCACCCCGAGGACCGGCTCGAAATCCATCCGCACGATGCCGAAAATCGCGGCCTGCACGACGGCCAATGGGTGACCTTGCGCAGCCGCGCCGGAGAAACCACGCTGCGCGCGCTGGTCACCGGACGGGTCGCGCCGGGAGTGGTCTACACCACCTTCCACCATCCCTCGACCCAGGCCAATGTCATCACCACCGATTATTCGGACTGGGCAACCAACTGCCCCGAATACAAGGTCACCGCGGTCCAGGTGATGGCGTCGAACGGACCATCCGACTGGCAGCAGCGTTACGAAGCGCAAGCCACGCTCAGCCGGCGGATCGACACCATCGCGGCCGCCGAGTGACCGTGCGATGATGACCACCGACCAGCGGCTGATCTACATGGCCAACCAGATCGCGCGCAATTTCGCGGCGATCGGCCATGCGGCGGCCGTCGCGGCGACGGCGGATCATATCCACAAATTCTGGACGCCGAGCATGACGGCGCGCGCCTTCGAGATGCTCGACGACGACGGTGTCGAGTTGACCCCGATCGCCGAAAGCGCGCTGCGACGGCTGCGCAACAGCGACGAGTCATGGTCGCAAACGCCGACCACGAAGGTCGATGCCGCGGACGAAGGCAGTCATTCCGATGCCGGCTGACCCAGCCGCCTTTCAACACGAACGTTTCGAGCGCGTCGCGCCCGATGGCAGCAGCGATAGCGTCGACCGCGCCATCGCCGATGAGACGCCTGTCGCGATCGAGATCAACGGCCTGGGCTATGCCGTTCTCATGGCCTCGGCGTCGGATCTGGTCGATCTCGCCTACGGCTTCGCGCTGGCCGAGCGGCTGATCGATCGCCGCTCCGATATCGTCGAGGTCGAGAGCCTGTCGCTGCCCGCCGGGCTGATGCTGCGGATCACGCTGATCGCCGAGCGTAGCGTCCTGGTGACCGAGCGCGTGCGCCACCGCATCTCGGAATCGTCGTGCGGGCTGTGCGGCATCGAGAATCTCGAACAGGCGTTGCGCCCCCTCCCCCGCGTGACGCAGTCGACCACGGCCGATGACGCCGCCTTGTTTCGCAGCCTCGCCGAGTTGCGCGACCACCAGCCGCTCGGGCGCGAAACCGGAGCGGTCCATGCCGCCGCTTTGGCCGCTGCCGATGGCGAGATTCTGCTCGTGCGCGAAGATGTCGGCCGCCACAATGCCTTCGACAAGCTGCTCGGGGCGATGCTGCGGACGGGGACGACGTGGGACGGCGGCTTCGCCTTGCTCACCTCGCGCTGCTCGTACGAACTGGTCGAAAAGGCGGTGCTCGCCGACTGCCCGCTGCTCGTGACCATTTCGGCACCGACCGGCCTTGCCCTGGCGCGCGCCAGCGACGCGGGTCTGCGGCTCGCCGTGCTGGCGCGGCCCGACGCGATCCTGCGCAAGGAACCGCATAGCCAGCCGGCGGCGGCCATCGCCGCGCGCGCCAGAGCTTCCTGATGCGCGTGCTCGGCGCGATTCTGGCGGGTGGCGCCTCCAGCCGCTTCGGCAGCGACAAGGCGGTCGCCTTGTTCGAGGGGCGCGCGTTGATCGAGCACGCGCTGGACGCGCTGCGCCCATTTGCCGGGCGCATGATCGTCTGCGGCAGAAATCTGGCGGGACATGACTCGATCGCCGATCGTCCGGCCCCCGGGTTGGGGCCGCTCGGCGGCTTGTGCGCCGCGCTCGCTTTCGGGGCGGAAAATGGCTTCGACATCGTGCTTACCGCGCCCTGCGATACGCCCTTGATCCCCAGAGATGTGTTCGACACGCTGCTTGCCGAAAAGGCGGGTGCCTTCGTCGCCAATCTGCCGGTCCTTGGCGCGTGGCCGACCGCGCTCGCGCCGACACTCGATCATCTTCTCGCGGCGCCGGGCGATCGCTCGGTGCGCAACTGGGCAAGCGCGAACGGCGTCGCGGCGCTCGATCTGCCGCCCATCGCCAATATCAATTATCCGACGGATCTGATCGCGCTGGACAGCAGCCGTGGTTGAGCCCGCAATCACCCCTGCCCGCCCCGACCGACCAAGCTTCGCCGATGCGATGGCGCTGGTGCGCGCGCACTGCGACCTCCTCCCGGCGATGGCGGTGCGACTGTCCGACAGCCTCGGTCGGGTCACCGCCGAGCCGGCATATGCGGCGGCGGACTATCCGCTGTACGACGTCGCGGCGATGGATGGCTTCGCGCTCGCCGCGGGCGACACCGCCGCGGCATCGCCCCGCGCTCCGGTCGTCCTGTCCTTGGCCTTGCCCGCCTTTGC
>DASVNU010000257.1:0-1895 GCA_036383655.1 Sphingomonas sp.
CATGGCGCGGACCATGCGCTGCTGGGCGCGGGCGGCGGCATCGTCGCCGATTCGCGGATGGGCGACGAATGGGACGAGGCGCAGGCCAAGACCGCGTTCGTCGGCGCCGGCGCACGCCGGTTCGACCTGATCGAGACGATGGCGTTCGATCCGATCGAGGGGATCGCCTTGCTCGAACGCCATCTGGCGCGGATGAAGGCGAGCGCGCAGGCGTTCGGCTTCGCGTTCGATCGCCACGCCACGCGCAACGAGCTCCAGGCGGCGACCTTCCGGCTGCGCGAGGCGAAACGCATCCGCCTGCTGCTGGCGGCATCGGGCGCGGTCGCGATCGAGGTCGCGGCGATGCCGGCGATGCCCGAGACACCGGTCGCGGTGACGATCGCGCCGCTGCCGGTCGCGCCCGACGATTTCCGCCTGCGCCACAAGACCAGCGACCGCGCTTTCCATGATAACGCTCGTCAGGGATTCGAGACGGTGTTCGAGGTTGACGGCCATATCACCGAAGGCAGCTTCACCAATGTGTTCGTCGAGCGCGGCGGCATGTTGCTGACCCCGCCGCTTAGCGCCGGTTTGCTCCCGGGCGTGTTGCGCGCCGAGCTGATCGAGAGCGGGCGCGCGGTCGATGCGGCGTTGACTCGCGCCGACCTCAGCCGCGGCTTCTTGATCGGTAACGCGTTGCGCGGGCTGATCCCGGCCAAGCTCACATCAGCCCAATAATCCTCCCCCGCCAGGGGGAGGTGTCGCGTAGCGACGGAGGGGGAGGATGGCGACCGACTCGCCGTCTGGCTTCCTCCCCCTCCGTCAGGCTGCGCCTGCCACCTCCCCCTGGCGGGGGAGGATTGGGTGAGCTTGTCGGGGCGAAAACTTTTGTTGCGGTTGCGAGAACCGAAGGCATCGCTATAGCCGCCCGCGACCATCAGGAGCCCATCATGCAGCCTTCCGCCGCGCTCGCCCGCATCAAGCCTTCTCCGACGCTGGCGATCACCAGCCGCGTCCAGGAATTGAAGCGCGCCGGGGTCGATGTGATCGGCCTGGGCGCCGGCGAGCCCGATTTCGACACGCCAGAGTTCATCAAGGAAGCCGGGATCAAGGCGATCCGCGACGGCAAGACCAAATATACCAATGTCGACGGCACGCCCGAGCTCAAGGAAGCGGTGCAGCTCAAGTTCAAGCGCGACAATGCGCTGGATTACGAGATCAACCAGATCACGATCAACGCGGGCGGCAAGCACACCCTGTTCAACGCGATGGTCGCGACGCTCGATCCGGGCGACGAGGTGGTCATCCCCGCGCCTTATTGGGTGAGCTATCCCGACGTCGTCTTGTTCGCCGGTGGCACCCCGGTGTTCGCCGCGGCGGGCGCGGCGCAGAATTACAAGCTCAAGCCCGAGCAGCTCGAGGCGGCGATCACCGCGAAGACCAAATGGGTGATCCTGAACTCGCCGTCCAACCCGACCGGGGCGGCCTATAGCGAAGCCGAATTGAAGGCGCTGGGCGCGGTGCTCGAGCGCCACCCGCAGGTCTGGATCTTCGCCGACGACATGTACGAGCATATCGTGTTCGACGATTTCCGCTTCACCTCGATCGCGCAGGTCTGCCCCTCGCTCTACGACCGCACGCTGACCGCCAATGGCTGTTCCAAGGCCTATGCGATGACCGGCTGGCGGATCGGCTTTGCCGGCGGCGCGCCCTGGCTGATCAAGGCGATGGCCAAGCTGCAGTCGCAATCGACCAGCAACCCCTGTTCGATCGCCCAGGCCGCCAGCGTCGCGGCGCTGACCGGCGACCAGGCGTTCCTCAAGGACAATGCCCGATTGTTCCAGTCGCGCCGCGACCTCGTCGTGTCGATGCTCAACCAGGCGACGGGCATCACCTGCCCGCGGCCCGAGGGCGCT
>DASVNU010000258.1:0-15402 GCA_036383655.1 Sphingomonas sp.
TCGCGCGCCACCTGCGTCTCGCCGAAGCGGATCGCCACACGGTCGCGTTCGGCGGGTTCGCCGGCCTTGCCGACCGCCATGACGACGCGACCCCAATTGGCGTCCTCGCCGGCGATCGCCGTCTTGACCAGCGGTGAGTTGGCGATGCTCATGCCGATGCGGTGCGCGCTGGCGTCGCTTTCGGCGCCAGTCACCTCGATCGCGATGAACTTGGACGCGCCTTCGCCATCGCGGACGACGAGATGTGCGAGCTGAAGACAGAGATCGTTGAGCGCCGCCGCGAAGGCATCGGCGCCGGGATCGTCGTCATGCGCGATCGCGACATTGCCCGCCGCGCCGGTCGCGAAGGCGAGCACGGTGTCGCTGGTCGAGGTATCGCTGTCGACCGTGATGCACGAGAAACTGCGGATATTGGCGCGACCAAGCGCCGCCTGCAGCCAGGCCGGATCGACCGCGGCGTCGGTAAAGATGAAGCCGAGCATCGTCGCCATGTCGGGCGCGATCATCCCCGATCCCTTGATGATCCCGACCAGGCTGACCGGCTTGCCGTCTACCATTGCGCGCGTCACTGCCGCCTTGGCGAAGGTGTCGGTAGTCATGATCGTCGCGGCCGCCGCTTCCCAGCCGCACGGTTCGGCGGTGAACGCTGCGGCAAGCCCAGCTTCGGCCTTGTCGAGCGGCAACGGCACGCCGATCACGCCAGTCGAGGCGACGAACACGTCCGATGGCTGGCAGTCGAGATGCCGCGCGACATTGGCGACCAGGCCCTCCACCGCATGGCGTCCGCGATCGCCGGTAAAGGCGTTCGAATTGCCGGCATTGACGACCAGCGCGCGCGCGCGTCCGAGGACGAGCGCGGCGCGGCACCAGTCGACCTCGGGCGAGGCGCAGCGACTCTTGGTCAGCACGCCCGCGACCGCGGTGCCGGGCGTCAGCTCGACATAGGTCAGATCGCAGCGATCCCATTTCTTGTACTGCGCCTTGGCAACACGGCGGGTGATGCCGGCAATCTCGGGCAGGTCAGGGAAAGCGGCGGGGGCGAGGGGCGAGCGATCGGTCATGGCGGCCCTCATAGAGCCGCGTTCCGGACAGGCAAAGGCGGCGGTGACAATGCCTGTCAGATTGCGCTAGCGTGCGCCGCAAAGGTGGAGAAAAACATGCGTATCGCCGTGGTTCTGGCATTGGCCGTCTTGGCGTTTCCGACCGTCGCGCAGGCGCAGGATGACGATGAGGCGCTTCCGACCGCGAAGCCGATCGGCAATCCGGGCAGCTGGATTCCACAAGACGGCTATCCGCCGGCGGCGCGCGCGACGGGAGAGGAAGGACGCGTGAGCTTCACGCTGTCGATCGATGACACCGGGCGCGTGACCGATTGCAAGGTGACCAAGAGTTCCGAATCGCCGTTGCTGGATGAGACGACGTGCAATTTCATGACCGCCAACGGCCGGTTCGAAGTGCCACGCAACAAGAAGAACAAACCGACGCCGAGCAAGTGGAGCTCGTCGATGATGTGGAAGCTGGAGATGCCGCCGCCGCCCGAACCGGTACCGGTCGCCGGCGCCGCGCCCGCTTCCGGATCGACGCTTCCGCCGCCAGCACCGAAGGGTCCGGTCGCCCCACCGAAAAGACGGTGAATCCGCATATCGAGAGGAAAGGCCCCATGATGGCTCGTCATTGGTTGCTGATCGCCGTTGGAAGCTCTTTGCTGCCGTTGTCCGCGGCGGCCGCGCCCGATGACAAGTCCAGTCATGTAACTCCGCTCGAAAACCCTGGGACTTGGCTCCACGCCGACGAGATTCCCCTGAGCGCGCGAAAAGAAAGTGGCTCGGTGGCGGTCAGGCTCGATGTCGACCCGTCAGGAAGAGTTTCTGGCTGCACGATCGTCGAGAGCGACGCACCGGCGATTCTCAACGACGCGGCATGCGCGATGTTTGCGCGCCATGGCCGGTTCAAGCCCGCCCGAGACGAAACGGGTAAGGCAATTGGATCAACTTACACGATACCGGGAATCCACTTCACGCCGGACTGAGGAGGGATTAACGGCACAGAAGTGCCTCCGACGTCTCGTCGGCATCATGCCTTCTTACGCTGGCAATGAAGCGGTCGACCGACAAAGTAACGAGTATTTGATAGACCTTTGGAGGACGCGACCCTATGTCACCGTCCGTCATAATCGATGAAGTAGCGCCCGCTTGAACCTGATCCTGCTCCTGTCCGCCTTGTTGTCCGCGCTGAGCGGCACGGCCGGCGCGCGCGGGACGCAGGTGCCGACGGCGCTGAGCAGCACGGTGGTGGCGACGGCGGTCAAGGCCACCGCCGAAGTGCGGCGTCAGGTCGCGGCACGACCGATCCAGGCGATCGCCGGGCCGGTGCACGCCGTCGTCGCGGTATTGCCTGCCGTGGCCGTTTCGGACGCGATTCCCGCCTTTGCGAGCCGCCGGCGCGAATAGCGCCCGCGTCGACTCTCTCTTTTCGCATTGACTTCGGCGCGGCCCGTGCGGCTCGCGCGCACCTATATATAACAGGAAATCATCATGCTCGGCGGACTCGCCAAATCCATTTTCGGGTCGTCCAACGACCGGTACGTCAAGTCGCTCGGCGGCATCGTCAACAAGATCGCGGGCTTCGAACCCACGCTGCAGGCGATGGACGACGCGACGCTCGCCAACCAGACCGTGCTGTTCCGAGAGCGCCTGGCCAATGGCGAGAAGCTCGACGACTTGCTGCCCGAGGCCTTCGCCACGGTGCGCGAGGCTGCCAGTCGTGTGCTCGGCCAGCGCCATTACGACGTCCAGATGGTCGGCGGCATCGTCCTTCATCGCGGCGAGATCGCCGAGATGCGCACGGGCGAAGGCAAGACGCTGGTGGCGACACTGGCGGTGTATCTCAACGCGCTGCCGGGTACCGGCGTCCATGTCATCACGGTCAACGACTATCTCGCCAAGCGCGACGCCGAGTGGATGGGCCAAGTCTATACCTTCCTGGGTCTGACCGTCGGGGTGATCATCCCCAATCTGACCGACCACCAGCGCAAGGAAGCGTATGCGGCGGACATCACCTACGGCACCAACAACGAATTCGGCTTCGATTACCTGCGCGACAACATGAAGTACGAGCGCGACCAGATGGTCCAGCGCCCGTTCTCGATGGCGATCGTCGACGAAGTCGATTCGGTGTTGATCGACGAAGCGCGCACGCCGCTGATCATTTCCGGCCCGACCGACGATAAGTCCGAACTCTACAAGAGCGTCGACGCGGTCGTGAAGCAGCTCGCGCCCGAACTCTACGAAAAGGACGAGAAGCAGAAGTCGATCATCCTGACCGAAGAGGGTACCGAGACGGTCGAGCGGATGCTCGAGACCGCGGGTCTGCTCGAAGGCACCAATCTCTACGATTTCGAGAATACACAGGTGGTTCACCATCTGAACCAGTCGCTGCGCGCGAACATGATGTTCAAGCGCGACATCGATTACATCGTCAAGGACGGCAAGGTCATCATCATCGACGAGTTTACCGGCCGCATGATGGATGGCAGGCGCTGGTCGGACGGCCTGCACCAGGCGGTCGAGGCCAAGGAAAACGTCGAGATCGAGCCCGAGAACCAGACGATGGCCTCGATCACCTTCCAGAACTATTTCCGCATGTACCCCAAGCTCGCCGGCATGACCGGTACCGCAGCGACCGAGGCGGCCGAATTCTACGACATCTACAAGATGAACGTCGTATCGATCCCGACCAACGTGTCGGTGCGGCGCATCGACGAGGAAGACACGTTCTACAAGGACATCGAAGACAAGTTCCGCGGTATCGCCAAGGCGATCAAGGTCCAGGCGGAACTGGGCCAGCCGGTGCTGGTCGGTACCGTGTCGATCGAGAAGTCCGAAATGCTCTCCGAATTCCTCCACGAGGAAAAGGTCGAGCACAAGGTTCTGAACGCGCGCTATCACGAGATGGAAGCGCACATCGTCGCGCAGGCCGGTCGTAAAAGCGCTGTCACCATCGCGACCAACATGGCGGGCCGCGGCACCGACATTCAGCTCGGCGGTAACCTCGATTTCCGGATCGAGGACGAATTGAGCGACGTCCCCGAAGGCCCCGAGCGCGACGCCGCGATCGAGCGGATCCGTCAGGAAATCGCGGTCGAAAAGCAGGAAGTGCTGGCGGCGGGCGGGCTGTTCGTGCTCGGCACCGAGCGGCACGAGAGCCGGCGCATCGACAACCAGCTGCGCGGCCGGTCGGGTCGTCAGGGCGATCCGGGTCTGTCGCGCTTTTATCTCAGCCTCGACGACGATCTGTTGCGCATCTTCGGGCCGAACACCTTGTTCGCCAAGATGATGCGCTCCAGCCTGGAAGATGGCGAGGCTTTGCCGCCGTCGCGCTGGATGTCGAAGGCGATCGAGACCGCGCAGAAGAAGGTCGAGGCGCGCAACTACGACATCCGCAAGCAGGTCGTCGAATATGACGACGTGATGAACGACCAGCGCAAGGTGATCTACGAGCAGCGCAACGACATCATGGATGCCGAAGCGGTCGGCGACGTGGTGGTCGACATGCGGACCGAAACGATCAACACGATCGTCAGCGATCATTGCCCGCCCAACTCGTATCCCGAACAGTGGGACGTCGAGGGCATGAAGGTCAAGGTCTCGGAGATGCTCGGGATCGAGCCGCCGATCGACGACTGGCTCAAGGAAGAGGCCGTCGACGTCGAGATGGTCGAGGAGCGGCTGAATCAGGAGGCGGCGGCGCTGGTCGACGCCAAGGCGGCCGAGATAGAGCCCGAAACCTGGACGACGATCGAAAAGTCGATCCTGATCCAGAATCTCGATCATCATTGGAAAGAGCATCTCGCGACGCTCGACGCGCTGCGCCAGGTCATCCACTTGCGCGCCTATGCGCAGAAGACGCCGATCAACGAGTATAAGCAGGAAGCGTTCGCGCTGTTCGAGCGCATGCTGGGATCGATCCGCGAGGACGTGACCAAGGTGCTGGCGACCGCGGAATTCCGCTTCCAGCCGCCGCCCGAGCTTCCCGAACTGCCCGATTTCATCACCCAGCATTTCGACCCGTTCTCGGGCGACGACGACAGCGCCGACATCGATGGCGCGTCGCGCGGGCTGGGGGACCTGGGCCTGCCGCCGCTGTCGATCGTCCGGCCCGAACAACCCGATCTCGGCGAGGACCCCAAGGATTGGGAAGGTAAGGTCAGCCGCAACGCGCCGTGCCCGTGCGGCTCGGGGCTCAAGTACAAGCATTGCCACGGGCAGATCGCGTAATAGTTTCCCTCTCCCGCTTGCGGGAGAGGGAGGGGCCCGCGAAGCGGGAGGGTGAGGGTCTTCTTACTTCTTTTGGCTTCGGCCGCTGGGAAGAAGAAAGAAGACCCTCACCCAACCCTCTCCCGCAAGCGGGAGAGGGCAATAAAAGGCCGGGGAGTGATCCCCGGCCTTTCTGTTTTACGCCCGTCGAGCGGGTTTACTTCGGCATCACGATCGTCGGACCGATATTGGCGATCACCGACTTCGCGTCGAACGCGCGAACGTTGCCCGCGGGCTTGGGGCCCTTGCCCATCACGATCTCGGCGGTAGCTTCGTATTTCTCAACCGTATCGACGTTGATGTTCCGGTCGAAGAACGGGTCACCCCAGAAGGGGTCCCAGCTCCGCCAGCCGAAGCCGCGACCGTAATAGCGCCAGCGCGGACCCCAGAGCCCGCCGCCGTAAGGGCCGCCGAAGTCGTTGACATAGGTCCGCGTCTTCTTGTCGGTGTCGCGGTCGGCCATGACGAAATAGTCATAGCCCTGTTGCTGGGTCAGTTCCGCGGCGCGGAACAGCAAATAGCGCTCGACCGTGTCGCGCGCGGTCATGGTATTGCCGGAAAAGGTAACCTGGAAGCGGTTCGCCTCGATCTGGCGATCGCTATAACCTTCGCGGGAGAAGCCGGCGCCGGTCGCCGGGCGGTAGGTAGTTTCGGTCATACAGCCCGCGAGCATCAATGATGTCGCGGCGACTGCGCCCATCAGGGCAACGCGACGCAGGGATAACGTCATTTTCAATTCTCCGTTCACCGGGAGGAAGCAACGTTCCATCCTACCCCACCCTCTTGGAACGCAGAATGAACGGATTTTGCTCCACAGGCCAGAGGCGTAACGATCAGTTCGTCGCATCTCCTTCGATCAATTGACGAAACAAGGGGGCGAACAGGCGTTCGAGCGGCTGCGCTCGCGTGCCGGCGTCCGATCGGCCATAAGCGTTCGATGTGCGTGCTCGCTCTTGGCTGGAAAGCGCATCCGCGCTGGCATCTCGTCATGGCGGGCAATCGCGATGAGTTGCACGCCCGTCCGACCGCCGCGTTGGCGCGCTGGGGACAACCGGACCATCTCATCGCCGGGCGCGACCTCCAATCGGGGGGAACATGGGCGGGCATATCCCAACACGGCCGGTTCGCCGTCGTCACCAATTTGCGAGGCTATGGTCTGCCATCGGCCGACCGGTCTTCGCGCGGCGCTCTCGTCGCCGACCTGCTGGCGGGTGAAGGACGCTATGCCGATCCCGACCGGATCGAGTTCGACGATTTCAATCCCTTCAACCTGATCGTCGCGGATCGCGAACGGGCTTTGTTCCTGTCGAACCGGCTCGAGCCCGTTCGCACCCCGCTGGCGCCCGGCCTGTACGGCCTGTCGAACGGCACGCTCGACGAACCCTGGCCGAAGACGTTGCGGATCAAGGAAATGCTGCTCGACTGGATCGTGCGCGATGCGGACGAACCGCGCAGCCTGCTCGACGGTCTGGGCGAAGACAGACTGCCCGATGTCGGCCTTCGCCCCAAGGAGCCATCCGAAGTGCCGCAGGAGCCGACGCTCTCGCCGATCTTCATCCGCAACCCGATCTATGGCACACGCTGCAGCACAGTGGTGGCGGTCGACGTCGCGGGGCAGGGCAAGATCATCGAACGGCGCTATTCGCCGTCGGGTGACGTGACCGGCGAAACCGAACTGCGCTTTTCATGGCCGATCAACTCCTGAGATGAAGTCTGTCCGGCCGTCGCGAGATCGAGATCATGTGTAGCTATGCGGCTCCACCAACCTTCCATATAAGTTGCTGATATAGTTCCTGAAGTTTTGGATGGGCGAAATCGTCCCAACATTTGTCCCAACATCTCGACACATTGTGAGGGCAGGGGCAGCAGGTCGAAAGCTGGGACGATCAGGTCACCCCCCATTATCGATCCGCCGTACGCAGCGAAAACCGACTTGGCTGGTCGAGCTGTCGACCGGCTGCGAGCATCTCCGCCCCTGCGCCGCTCAATCCCGAGACATCTCCGGAGACGGTCGCGGCGGTGTCTTCGTCAAATTTCCCTGTTCATCACACGCCGCGGCAGTGCTGGCCGAAACTATTGGACGCCTCAGGTTGCTCAATCGTCTCGGGCAATCCGCACCCTTAATCCACCGATGGCGTCGCTGAACCTGATCTGACACGACAGTCGCGATGTCGCGTCGCGATCGCCCGACGATTCCAGCAAATCGTCCTCGTCGGCATTCATTGGCGTCAGCTTGTCGATAAAGGCCGGGTCGATGTGCACGTGACATGTCGCGCACGAACAACAACCCCCGCACAACGCCAGCAATTCGTCGATCCCGCCGTCTCGGATCACTTCCATGACGGAATGGCCGGTCTCGCCGGAAAGCTCATGTTGGTCGCCCTCGCGTGTGACGACGATCAGCTTGGGCATCTGAAACTCCATGAATGATCTCCTGCTTGTTTTCAGCAGGAGGGGGACTCGGTCAGCGGGGCGAAGTTGCCGTACTTGCCACGAAAGAAGAGCAACGGCTGATCGGCGCGAACGATGTCGAGTTCACGCACGTGGCCAAGAACGATGAAGTGATCTCCCGCCTCGTGAACCGCATCGAGCGTGCAATCGATCCAGGCGACAACCTCGTCGAAAATCGGTGAGCCATTGGTGGATAGCCGGTAATCGAAGCCTTGGAATTTATCGTCACCCTTGGCGGCGAACCGGCGGCAGAGATCTTGTTGGTGACTGCCCAGGACATTGACGCAGAATCGACCGGCCCGCTCGATCCGCGGCCAACTTGTCGAGCCGCGATCCGGAAAGAAAGCGACCAGCGGCGGGTCGAGCGAAACGGATGTGAACGAGCCCACCACCATCGCCGCGGGCGTCCCGTCGGGCTCGATCGCGGTAACGACGCAGACCCCGGTCGGATAATGGCCCAGCACGCGCCGGAAGGTCGCTCCGTCGATGGGCTCCTCAAGTTTCACTGGCCGGTCCACAATGGCTTCCTTCGTTCTCGTGCGGCTGTTTCGGCTTCGCGCCTGTCAAGGCTGTCGGCGTAGAGCTCGATCGGTTCGAACCGCGTCGCCAGCGCTGCCTCGAGTGGATGATCGAGCCGCGAAATCGCTGCAGCCTTTGCCGCTTGGTTGGCGAGCGGAGATGCCGCGTTGATTTTCTGCGCCCAGCGTGCGGCAGCGTCGGCCAAGTCGGCAAAAGGTACGACCTCGTTGACGAGCCCGAACTGGGCGGCAGCCTCCGCCGAGATGCGTTCTCCGGTCAGAATCATCGCCATCGCGATGTGATGCGGCAATTGGCGCACGACGCGGTGCACGACTCCGCATTCGCCGATAACGCCGACCTTGGTCTCGGGAAGACCGAACTGCGCATTGTCCGACGCCACGATGATATCGGCGCACATCGCGAGCTCGAAACCGCCCCCGACGCAATAGCCCTGGACAGCCGCGATCAGCGGCTTTTTCAGGGTGACGAGCGGGCCGCCTATTCCCGTCAGGCCGCCGCCCAGCGCCATCCGTCGCGATCGATCGAACCCTTGCGAAAGGTCGGCGCCGATCGAAAACGCCCGGTCGCCTTCGGCCGACAGGATCGCGCACCAGATGTCCGGATCAGCATTGATCGCGGCCCAGGCGTCCGACAACAGATCGTCCATCGCGCGGGTAAACGAGTTGAGCTTTTCCGGGCGGTTGAGCCGCACATGCGCCACGCGCCCGTCAACATCGAATTCGACCTCGGCCAATGGTCAGCGCCCGGCCGCGACCGGCCATTCGAACTGCACGTCGTCGACGGCGGCGATGATGCCCGACCGGAAGTTTGGGCTGGTGCCCGGTTTGACGTGAAAGTCGGGAATGCGCGCCAGCCACTCCTGTAAGGTCACGATCGCTTCCATGCGCGCCAGATGCATGCCAGCGCAGCGGTGCGGACCTCCGCCGAAGGTCATGTGCGATGGCCGCTTGCGGCGGATGTCGAGTTCCATTGCCTCGGGATTCTCGTTTTCGTCGAGCCCGTGCATCGCGGTCGGGATCAGGATCATGTCGCCACGCTTCAGTTCGACGCCGCGATAGACCTGATCTTTTGCCACCATCCGGGCTTCCGCGATCACCGGGAAGCGCCGGAACATCTCCTCGACCCCGCGCTGGAGCACCAGCGGATCACTGCGCAGGTCGGCGACGATCTCCGGGTGTTTGGCCAGGTGAAACATCATGAAGCTGAGGAAATTGACGACCGTGTCCAGCCCGCCGAGCAGCAGCAGCGAGATCAGGCCGATCGCCCGTTCGTGGCTGATCGGCTCGCCATTGATATCGTTGTTGACCATGACCGTGATCAGGTCATTTCCCTCGCCGCCGCGACGCGCGTTGACGATCGGTTCGACATAATTGTCGAAGCCTGCCTGCGCGGCCTCCAGCGCGGCCGCCATCTCTTCGGGCGTCGCGCCCGGTGGCCGCGTCATGTCTTCGGCGAACCGCGTCAGCATCGGCGCGTCCGACATCGGCAGTTCGCACAGCGCCATGAAGACTCGCACCGGAAAGATGCGCGCATAGTCGGTCGAGAATTCGCAACTGCCATTGGCAACCAATCCGTCGATCAACTCGACCGCGATCGCCCGGACATCGGTCTCGACGCGGCGCATCTGGGCAAGGTTCAGACCCTTGTCGAGCGTCTTCCGATAAGGGGTGTGCTCGGGCGGATCCATCCGTGTCGGCACCATCAAATACTTCTCGCCGGCTTCCTTGGGCAGGAAGATCACCTCGCTCGAGAAACGCGCCGGATCGGTATAGATTTCCTTGATCAGCTCGCTGCGCGTGGCGACCCAATGCCCGCCGGTAAATGGTGTCCAGACGAGTTCGGGAATGTCGGGGCGCTGCAGCGCGCGCCACGCTTCGTGATATCCGTTCTCGATCCCGTCGGGCGCATACATGTCGATATCGCGGACGAGATGGTCGGGAACATGCGCGGGCTTTGGTGTGCGATGGCGTCCGATCTGGGGGTCTGCGTCGGCCATGAGAAATCCTCTCGCGTGATGGTCAAAGTGTCGGATCGATAATTGCCTTGATCACTTCGCCGTTCTTGACGGCGTCGAGCGCCTTCGCCGCGTCGCCGATCGCGAAACGGTGGCTGATCAGATCGGCCAGCGGAAAACGATCCTGCAGGTGGGCAGCGAGATGCATCGCGCCGTGATAGTTCTTGGGTTTGGGAAAGCTCGCGCCGCCGATCGTCAGGTTCTTGGTCGACAGATCGCGTGGGCTGATCGGTTGCGTGCCGATCGCCCCCCACAAACCGAGGATGATGTAGCGCGCGTGATTGCCGGTGAGATCGACGCCCTCGGGAAACGCCGGCAGGAATCCCGCCGCCTCGATCACGACGTTGGGGCCGTTGTGCCCGGCAATGTCGCGTACCTTGCGCAGCCGTTCTTCGGGCGGATCCTTCAACGATATGGTCGCGGTGGCGCCCAGCGACTTGGCAACCTCCAGCCGCTGTTCGACGCCGTCGATGACGATGATCTCACGCGCGCCGGCGACGGCGGCGACCAACACGGCGGAGAGCCCGACGGGGCCAGCGCCCTGCACCACGACCGTGTCGTTGACCCGGATCTGTCCGCAGCGGTCCAACCCGCGCAGCACCGTCGGTAGCGCGCAGCCCAGCGCCGCGATCGCATAGGGGTCCGCGCCGTCCGGCAACTTGAAAAAGGCCAGCCCGTTGGGGAGCCAGGCAAAGTCGGCATAGCTGCCCCAGTTGGGCTTTTCGGCGTGCTCGAAATATTGCGAATTCTCGCATGGGGTCTCTTCGAGTACCGTGCAGGAGTGGCAGCGGTGACACAGCGCGATCGGTGCCCAATAGACCAGGTCGCCGGTTTGGACCGGGACACCGGCATAATCGGTCGTGACGCCTGGCCCGAGCTTTTCGACCCGACCCACGCCCTCGTGACCGAGAATGATCGGAAAGGGCATTGCGCCGACTTCACCCGTCGCGATGTGGACGTCGCTTCCGCACACTCCCCCGATCACCACGCGGACCAGCGCGCCGCCCGGCTCGGGGTCGGCAATCGCAACGTCCCAGGTCTCGATGCGATTGGGTTCGACAAGCACCGTTGCCCGACCGGTTACCATGATGAGGTCCTCCTGAGATGTTTCCCGATGCCAATGCGCGGGGTAGCCGCCATCGCGCGCTGTCCGCCGCCGGTGATGCAATTGCGGATCGGCCCGCCGCTAGGCGCGGCGAAATGGCCGCCATCGGCCAAGCCGCGGCGCTGTTCGATCCGTGATGGATGAGGTGGTCGCGCTATCCCGACGGGAAACGCGTTTGCCCGCGCGACTAAGGCTGTGTTTCCGGCTGGATGAAACCATGCAGGAACAGGTGACACGCCTGGCGAGCGATCTCCGGAATTTCCAGATGGCCCGGTCGATACCATTCCGCCGTGGAGTCGAGCATGTTGATCAGAAACTTGCGCGCGACGGTCGGGTCGAGGTCGCTGCGTGCCACGCCGCTCTGACGCGCGGCCAGGATCAGGTCGCGCCAGTAATTGTCGAACCCGGCGTACGCCGCAAGGACGCGGCGTTTCATGTCGTCCGGCAAGTCCTGGAACACGCGCGAGACCGCGGACGAATATTGATCGCCGGTCAGGAGAAACGTCAGATGGGCCGTGATAGCCGCTTCGAGTCGCTCGATCGGCGATGCCGACGAACCCAGGACTTCGACCTGGGTCACGATGTAGCGCGTGTTGCGGTGACAGCCCTCTACCAGGACTTCCTCGATCAGCTGATCCTTGGAGTCGAAATGGTGATAAAGGCTGGGCGCCAGCATGCCGGCGCGTTTGGCCACTTCCGATAATTTCGTTCCCTGCAGGCCGCGGGTGCGCAGCAGATCGGCAGTGGCATCGAGAATGCGGGACCGTGACGTTGTGTCTTCCATAACCCTCGCATTGCGCATCGCGCGCGCAAAAGAAAGTGCGCGGCAGCTTGGCCGCGTAGCGCTTCCCGCCGGTGCCTTCCCGAGCGCCGAGCAAAGTTTCAGCCGGCAAAGGCGACATTGGGCATGCCCCTGACCGCCGGATCGAGAATTTCGAACAGGCTGCCGGCGAGCGGCTGCTGCGCCTTCGCCTCCTCGCTCAACGCATTCGCGGCTGACGTCAGGAACAGTCGCTCCATATGGGCGCCGCCAAAAGCGGGGCGCAGCCCTTGGCGCACCGGTAGCCTGCGTTCCTCCAGCAACACGGCGTCCGGCGAATAGCGCCGAAGCATCCAGCTTTCATAAAAGGCGATCCAGATGCCGCCTTCGACATCGACCGCCATGCCGTCGGGAAAGCCGTCGTCTTCGCCGTACTTCAGCCAATCGCGGCGATTGGAGATCGATCCATCCTCGGCCAGATCATAGGCCCAGGTGACGCGGGGCAGCGAATCGTTGACATAAATCGTCTTGCCGTCCGGGCTGAACGCGGGGCCATTGGCCGTCACGACGTTGCGCTCCATCGTGGCGATCGTGCCGTCCGGATCGATCCGATAGAGCTCGCCCGTGCTGCGCTTGTCGAAATCGCGGACGCTGTCTTCCTTGTTCTCGGACGTCGTGCTGTCCTCGAACTGGGTGACGTCACAGCTACCCGTCCAATATCGACCCTTGTGATCCACGACGCCGTCGTTCAGCCGTGCGACCTCCCTGTTCGGGCGCGGGTCGGCGAACAGCTCGAACGTCTCGGTCGTCGGATTGACATAGGCCAGCCCGTCACGCGTCGACGCGATGAAGCCGCCCTTGCTGCGCAGCCCGAGCGCCGAAATCCACATCGGCGGTACCCATCGGCCCTTTTCCTCGGTCTCGATGTCGATCCAGTTGATGCTCGGATTTTCGACGTCGACCCAATAGATTCGGCCATCGCGCGAATCGTATAATGTGCTCTCGCCCAGCGTTGCCTTTGCGTACCAAAGGCAGCGCCAGCCAGGTCCTTCCATCTCCATCCCGCTCTCCATCTTATAATTCCACGCGCCCGGTGCCGAACGGCGCATCGCGCTGTTTCACCGCTTCCTTGAGGCCCTCTTCGAGCACCGTGCGATTGAACGCCGAACGGCTGTCGGCGAGATGCCCGCGCGCATCCATTTCGGCCGCCATCCGCTGCAGCGTCCGCGCGCCCATCAGTTCGAGCCCGATGTTGACGATGCGTTTGTTGGCACTGAGCAGATCGGCATCGATCAGCGCGAGTCGATCGGCCAGCGCCTCGACCTCGGCGACAAGCTGCTCGCCCGGTACCGCTTTCAGCACCAGCCCGATCGTCGCCGCGTCGCGCCCGCCGATCAGATCGCCGGTGAGCAGCAGGCGCTTGGCCCATTGCGGACCGACCATGTACAGCCACATGTTGCTCGGCAGCGAGCCTTGCGACCGTGCTGGCGGGAAGCCGAAACTCGCGTCATCGGCACAGATGATCATGTCGCACAGCAAGGCGAGGTCGGTTCCGCCAGCCAGACACCGACCCCGAACCTGAGCGATGACCGGTTTGTGCATGTCGAACAAGGCCATGCGCAGGCGCTGGAGGCGTTCCTGATGCCAGCTGTCGTCGTCGAACTTCGCTCGACCCCGGCGATGCTCCACTTGCAGCGCGACCGGGCGGTCGTACCGTTGCAAATCGTAGCCCGACGAGAAATCCGGGCCAGCGGCGGCGAGGACCACGCAGCGCACGCGATTGTCCTCGTCCGCCTCCCACAAAGCGTCATGGAGTTCGGTGAGCAGTTCCTCGTTCAGCGCGTTGCGCTTGTCGGGCCTGTTCAGCGTGATCCGCGCTCGCCCGTCGGCGAGTTCGTAGCGAATGAATGCGTAGCGATCGTCGCTCACCTTGCTGCTTCCTCATCCAATCGTGCGCGCAGTCTCGAGCGCCGCGCGTCACGATCATTTTCCCGTCACGCGACGGAATGCTCCTTGTTCGTCATACGCGGCGCGCCGGTGTCGATGTCCTTGAGTTTCGGGAGTACCTTCTTCGCGAACAGTTCGTAGTTCGCGCGACCCATTTCCGGCGGCATTTCGCCATATTGAAAATAGGTGATGAAGCTGCCGATATCGAACTCCTCGACCATCGCCGCGAGTTTCTCGGCTACCTCGTCGGGAGTCCCCCAGACTTGCAGATCGGCGAGGAAGCCGTTGAACTTGTGCAACCCGTGCTTGGCGATGTTCTTGGCCAGCCCGCCATAATATTCATAGCCCTCGATATTGGCGAACTCGGCATTGTCGAACTGGTAGAAGTCCGAGGTCGAGCGGGTATAGGCCTGGATGTGCCGGTCGCGCATCTCTTGCGCGACCGCGGGGTCCTCGTGCACGGCGATGAACACCGCGAACACCGGTTTCGGCGCGGGCGCTCCGTTCTGATTCAGGAACAACTGGCGATAGCTCTCCAAATCCTCGGCGACTTTGTCCCACGGCTTCTGCGCGATGACCATCAGCCCGACGTCGAGTTTGGCCATCAGATTGACCGATTCCGGCGAGATCGCGGAGGCGAACACGCGCCCGCGGAAGCTTTCATAAGGGCGCGGGCGGAGTTCGACACGCGGCTGCTGCAGATACTTGCCGTCATATTCCATCACACCGGTTTCGAGCGCGGTCAGCACGGCTTCGGCATATTCGGTGAAGCGGCCGCGCGATTCGCCCATCGGCACCTTGAAGCCCGCGAATTCCGAAGCTCCCAGCCCGCGACCGATGCCTAATACCGCCCGACCTTCGGAGAAGTAATCGAGCAGGATGAAGTTCTCGGCGGTGCGCACCGGATCCTGCCAGGGCAGGACACATACGGTGGTGCCGAGCTTGATCCGCCTGGTTTGGCCGGCGACGAACGACAGGAACTGCGGCACGTTGGGCGTCATGTTGTAATTGCTGAAATGATGCTCCGGCGTCCACACCGAGTCGAAGCCGAGCGACTCGGTGTCGACCGCCATCTTCAGCTGGTGGCGATAGACGTCCTTGTCAGACAGCTTGTCGCGCAAATTCTGGAAAGTGAGGCCAAGCCCGACGTCCATCGTCCTAATCCCTTGCTCATATCGTTGACGTAGCCTAATAGTGATTAGGTTAAGAACGCAAGCCCCTTTCGCACAAAGGCTCGTTTTATGGGTTATTATACCTGAAACCCTTGACC
>DASVNU010000259.1:0-3066 GCA_036383655.1 Sphingomonas sp.
GCGGTCGGGATCGACATGGAATCGGCGACGATCGCCGCGCAAGGGTATCGCTTCCGCGTCCCCTACGGCACCTTGCTCTGCGTCTCGGACAAGCCGCTCCACGGCGAGCTCAAGCTGCCGGGCCAGGCCAATCGCTTCTACGAGCGCGCGATCAACGAACATATGCGGATCGGCATCCAGACCTGTGAGGAGCTCCGCCAGGAAGGCGCCAAGCTCCACAGCCGCAAATTGCGCGCGTTCAACGAGCCGCCATTTCGTTGATCGGTCACGGGACTATCACGACCCTGAAACAATCTGGTATGCGAGGGCGTTAGCGAGCAACGAGAACAGGGGATAAGCTCTCATGGCCACGCCGCCGAAGAAGACGACTGCCAAGCCCGCCGCCGCCAAGGCGCCCGCCAAACCCAAGGCCGCCGCGACGCCAAAGACGGCGCCCAAGGCAAAACCCGCGGTCGCCCCGACCCCCGAGCCGGAAGTGAAGGCGGCCGCGGCGTCGAAGGTTCCCGCGAAGGCCGCGACTGCAAAACCGAAGGCGGTGGCGAAGCCGGTCGCCAAGGCGACTGCCAAGCCCGCCGTGAAACCGAAGGCTGCCGCGAAGCCCAAAGCGACGGCCACGCCGAAAGCGACCGTCCCCGCCAAACCGGCCGCGCCGAAACCAGCGCCAAAGCCGGCAGCGGCGCCGGCGTCGAAGTCCGCGCCGTCAACGCCCAGCCGTGCCGCGACAATCGCCAAGCGCGGCGGGATTGCGGCCGGGATTGCCGGCGCGATCGGTGCGGTCGCGGCGATCTTCACGTTGCGGAGCAGCAGCCGGAAGGGCGAGCCCAAGGACGAGAATTCCTGATCGCGGAGCCTATAGCAAGGGGCAGTGTCGCGCGTGCGTCGCGGTTCCCTTGTCCAAGTCGAGGTTGAAATAGGCACTGCGAGCAATGAAGCTTCCGCTGGCAAGGCCCGGCGGAAGCCCTGATTCTTCGATCCGCAGGCACGGCGCCCTTCCGCCAACGCTCACCGTGATCATCCTGTTCTCGATCGTCCCAAGCCTGGGACTCCAGACCGCCATCAATCGCTCTATCGAGCGCTGGATGCGATCGGGTGGGACAAAATCGCGCGAACCGAGCGCGAATGTCCGCATGGCCGAAAAGTGGATGGTGGATTCCAGGAGAATGACGTGCCGCCCGTCCTTCGGCCAAAAGACGTCGAGCGTACGTTCATACCCCATTAGTCGCCTGGATTTCATCCCGGGGCCGCGGAGATATGCAACAGCCGGCGCCCGATCGATAGCCGCCTGGGAACGGCGCGGCGACGCCACCTCCCATCCGCCACGCGATGATCGCGAGCGACCCTCGCCGTGATAACGATCGAATTCCGCCTTGGCGGCCGTGTCTGCTACGACGACCATCAAGCCGACAACCAGTGCCCCAGCGCGTCGAGCCGTCACCACCCGCTCGGCTTCCCCTTATTCTGCTCGTCGAGCCATTTCTTGAGCGGCGCGAAATAGTCGACCATCGCCTGGCCCGAAATCTCGCGGCTGCCGGTAAATTCCTGCAGCGCGTCGGGCCACGGCTTCGACTGCCCCATCTCGAGCATCTTCTGCAGCTTCGCGCCGACCTCCTTGTTGCCGTAGAACGAGCAACGATGGAGCGGCCCGGTCCAGCCGGCCTGCTTGCACGCCGCCTGATAGAATTGGAACTGGAGCAGCCGCGCCAGGAAATAGCGCATGTACGGCGTGTTCGCCGGGATATGATATTTGGCGCCCGCGTCGAACCGTGACGCATCGCGCGCGACCGGAGGCTTGATGCCCTGATATTGCAGCCGCAACGCATCCCATGCCGATTGATATTGATCGGGCTTGATCGAGCCGTTGAACACGCCCCAGCGCCATTTGTCGACCAGCAGGCCGAACGGCAGGAACGCAACCTTGTCCATCGCCTGGCGCAATAGCAGCCCGGTGTCCTTGTCAGCGCTCGGCACGCGCGATTTGTCGAGCAGACCGATCTGGACGAGGTAATTGGGCGTGATCGACAGCGCGACGAAATCGCCTATCGCCTCATGAAAGCCGTCATTGGCGCCGTTCTCATACAGGAACGGCTGATTCATGTACGCGCGCTGGTAGTAATTGTGCCCGAGCTCGTGATGGACCGTCACGAAGTCGTCGGCATTGACCTTGGTGCACATCTTGATGCGCACGTCCTGCTTATTGTCGATGTCCCAGGCCGAGGCATGGCACACGACCTCGCGATCAGCCGGCTTGACGATCATCGACCGCGCCCAGAATGTGTCGGGCAACGGCGCGAAGCCGAGCGAGGAATAGAAGCCCTCCCCGGTCTTCACCATCCTGATCGGGTCATAGCCCTTGGCCTTGAGCAGCGCCTCGGTGTCGTAGCCGATATCGCCCGCGCCCTTGGGTGCGACCACGTCGTAGATGTTGCCCCATTCCTGCGCCCACATATTGCCGAGCAGATCGGCGCGGATCGGGCCGGTCTTGGGCTGGACCGCGTCGCCATATTTCGCGTTGAGCTTCCAGCGGACATAAGTGTGGAGCGACAAATAGAGCGGCTCGACCTGCTTCCACAGCCGGTCGGTCATCTTGGCGAAATCGTCGGGCGGCATGTCGTAGCCCGAGCGCCACATCGCGCCGACGTCGGCATAGCCCAGTTCCTTGGCACCCTGGTTCGAGATATCGACCATATGCGCGTAATCGGCCTTCATCGGCACGCCGACATTGTCGTTCCAGCTGACCCACATCTCCTTGAGCTTGGCCGGGTCGCGGGTCGTGCCCATCGCCGCTTCGATATCCGATCCGTTGATCGGCTTGCCGTCGAGCGTGCCCTTGCCCTTGCCATATTCGGACTGGAGCTTTGTCGCGATCGTCGACAGCTCATCGGCAGCGCCGGGCCGCGACGGCGCGGGCAAGGTGATGCCGTTGCGGATCAGGTCGAGCTTGCGCTTCGTGTCGGGCGATAGGCCTTGGACGTTGAGATATTTGGCCGCTTCGCCGGCATATTTGACCGCGAGCTCGGTTTGGCGGGCGCTGACTTCCGCCGCCATCGCATCGGTATCGTCGGTGAT
>DASVNU010000260.1:0-17215 GCA_036383655.1 Sphingomonas sp.
CCCCCTGGCGCGCATGTGATTCTCCCTTTGGCGCACACCCTGTCGGGCGCGATGCGCGCGGTCAATCGATGGCGGCGGATGGCGCTGGTGCATGCCACGCGCCGCGGATCGCGGGGCGGATCGCCAGCGTCATCAGGTCGATCGTGGCATGGAACAGCATCGCGATCGCGAGCGATCCGCTCATCAGATACATCGCGGTGAACAGGATTCCGACCAGGGACGTCACGGTGACTCCCTTCCACCCCTGATAAGCGTGCGCCAGCCCGAACAACAGGATCGCCGCAATGACCGCCGGGATAGCACCAACGAACGCCGCGAGCAGCATCGGCAGGAGCAGGCGAAAGAACAATTCCTCACCGATTCCCGCCGCGACCGAGATCGCCGCGCCGAGCAGCACTTCGTCGCGGTCGCGCGGCAGCAGCGCGGACAGGCGCGCGAGATAGGCGGGCGCACCCTTGCCACTGCGCAAGCGCCGCCACGTCAGAAAGGAACCGAGCGGAATCGCGACCAGCACCGCGAGGCCGAAGATCGTGGTCAGGACCGGATCGATCTCCACCGCCGGCGCGTCGCCGCGCATCAGGGCAGAGGCCGGCCATAATTCGGGCGGCAATTCGGTCACCGCGCCGATCCGGCCCAACACCAGCAAGCCGATGATCGGCGGCAGGGTGAACTGGACGATCTGCGCGGTCAGCATGCGGCGATAGAAGGTCTTGCGACCGACACCGCCAGCCTCCGCCAGCAACCGATACCCGCGCGGCCCCGCGACGATGTTGAGCGCGACGATCGCCAGCATGACCGCGAGGAGGATCGCGTTGGTCATCTCTACTCCCCTCCCGCTTGCGGGAGGGGCTGGGGGAGGGCTTGTCGAGGTGAGCGGATCGTTACCAACACGCCCTCCCCTAACCCCTCCCGCAAGCGGGAGGGGAACCGAGTCACACGATCCTATGCTCGCCCTTGACCCAGCGCACCGTGCCCGAGCTCGCGCGCATCACCACCGAATTGGTCGTCATGCGGTCGCCGCGGCGCTTGACGCCCGCCAGCAGCGAGCCGTCGGTCACGCCGGTGGCGGCGAAGATCGCGTCGCCCTTGACCAGCTCCGACAGGTCATATTGCTTGTCGAGATCGGTGATGCCCCATTTGCGCGCACGGCCGCGCTCGTCGTCGTTGCGGAACAACAAGCGGCCCTTGAACTGCCCGCCAACGCAGCGCAGCGCGGCGCAAGCCAGCACGCCCTCCGGCGCGCCGCCCGAGCCCATATAGACGTCGATCGTGGTGTCGGGATTGGTCGTCGCGATCACGCCGGCGACATCGCCGTCGCCGATCAGCATCACCCCGCAACCGATCGCGCGCAGTTCGGCGATCAGCGCCTCATGCCGCGGACGATCGAGCACGCAGGCGATGATCTCGCTGGGCTTGACGCCCTTCGCCGCGGCGATCGCGTTGACGTTTTCGGTCGGCGTCCGGTCGAGGTCGATCACGCCCTCGGGATAGCCCGGGCCGACCGCGATCTTGTCCATATAGACGTCGGGCGCGTTGAGCAGGTTGCCCTCTTCCGAAATCGCCAGCACCGCGAGTGCATTGGGGCCCGCCTTGGCGGTGATCGTGGTACCTTCGAGCGGATCGAGCGCGATGTCGATCTTGGGGCCCTTGCCTGGCGCCGAACCGACCTTCTCGCCGATATAGAGCATCGGCGCCTCGTCGCGCTCACCCTCGCCGATCACCACCGTGCCGTCCATGTAGAGGCTGTTGAGCGCGGCGCGCATCGCCTCGACCGCGGCGGCGTCGGCCGCCTTTTCATCGCCGCGACCGACGAGCGTGGAAGCGGCAATCGCCGCGGCCTCGGTCACGCGCACCATTTCGAGCACGAGCACGCGGTCGAGAACGTCGCTGGCAGTCGTCATTGTTGGGGCAATCCTCATGTCTGATTTCGTTAGATTTGTGCGCGCGGATAGGCGCGGCGCGTTACGGAGTCGAGACGGCCTGCTCCGCATCCTTGGGCGCCTTGATCTCGAACAAATAGGGCCAGTCCTTGCCGGTGACGAACAGCCGGCGCTTCTTGGCGTCCCAGGCGATGCCGTTGGGCACGTCATTCTCGGCGGTCGCGCCCGATTGGCGATGGAGCTCGCTCACGTCGATCCAGCCGATAACATGGCCATCGCGCGGGTCGATCCGCGCGATCAGGTCGGTCAGCCAGATATTGGCGAGGATCTCGCCATCGACATATTCGAGTTCGTTGAGCATCCGCACCGGCTGCCCGCCATCGACCACGGTCAGGCGGCGCTTGACGGTGAACGTGGCGGGATCGATGAAGCGCAGTATCGGCGAGCCATCGGACATGATCAGCCCGCCTTTGTCGTCGGCGGCGAGCGCCCAGCCCTCACCCTGATATTTGAAGCTGCCGAGCTTCCTGAAGTCCCTGGCCGACCAGCGGAATCCGACCTGGTTCTTCCAGGTCAGGCTGAGGATCGTGCCGTTCCACGGCGCGATACCCTCCCCGTAGAGCGGCGGGTCGACCGCGACACGCGCCATCACCTTGCCGTCGCTCAGCCGCACCTTGCGGATGCCCGAGCGGTTGAGCTCGCCAGTACTCTCGTAGAGATAGCCGTCCTGCCAGAACAGGCCTTCGGTGAAGGCGCGGGTGTCGTGCGGGAAGGTCGCGACGATCTGCGCGGACTGCACAGGTACCGATTGCGGCGTCGACCCGACCTGGGGAACCAGCCCCAGCAGCCAGAACAAGACGCCGCTGATCGGCATCAGTCGCGGAGCAATTCGTTGATGCTGGTCTTCGACCGCGTCTGCTCGTCGACGCGCTTGACGATCACCGCGCAGTACAGCGCCGGCTTGCCGTCACCGCCGCCGATCGACCCGGGTACGACCACCGCATAAGGCGGCACTTCGCCCATCAGCACTTCGCCGGTCGCGCGGTCGATCACCTTGGTCGACTTGCCGAGATAGACGCCCATCGACAGCACCGCGCCGTCGCCGACGCGCACCCCTTCCGCGACTTCGGAACGCGCGCCGATGAAGCAGCCGTCGCCGATGATCACCGGATCGGCCTGGAGCGGTTCGAGCACGCCGCCGATCCCGGCGCCGCCCGAGATATGCACGTTCCTGCCGATCTGCGCACAGCTGCCGACCGTCGCCCAGGTATCGACCATCGTGCCCTCGCCGACATAGGCGCCGATGTTGACGAAGCTCGGCATCAGCACCGCATTCTTGCCGATGAACGAGCCACGCCGTACCACCGCGCCGGGGACGACGCGGAAGCCGGCGTCGCGAAAGCGGTTCTCACCCCAGCCGGCGAATTTGGACGGCACCTTGTCATAGGCCGGCGCGCCCGCCGCGCCGCCGTCGATCACCGCATTGTCGTTGAGCCGGAACGACAACAGCACCGCCTTCTTGAGCCATTGGTTGACCGTCCAGCCATCGGCACCGGGCTCGGCGACGCGCGCCTGGCCGCTGTCGAGCAGCTCGAGCGCGGCCTCGACCGCCTCACGCACCGCGCCGGTCGTGCCGGTGCTGATATTGGCCCGGTCTTCCCATGCGGCGTCGATCGTCGCGGGCAGGTCGATCATGCTTCCTCCAAGATATCGTGCAGCCAATGGGTGATGTCGCGCGTGGTGAAGTCGACGAAATCGCGGTCGCCCCCTTCGCCCTGTTCGGAGCCGTTGTCGACCCACAAGGTGGTCATGCCGATCTGCTTGGCCGGCTTCAAATTGCGCGCCATGTCGTCGGCGAACAGGCTTTGCGCCGGATCGAGGCCGTAAGCGTCGCACAGATTCCGATAGGCTTCGGGTGCGGGCTTGGGACGATATTGCGCGGCATGGACGTCGTGGATCGCCTCGAAGCTCTCACCCAAGCCCAGCTTCGACAGGATCTTGCCGGCATAAGGCGCGTCGGCATTGGTGAAGATGATCTTGCGCCCCGGCAGCCGCGCGATCGCGGCGGCGAGCGGGGCGTTTTCCTCCAGCACGTCCATCTCGATATCGTGGACATCGGCGAGATATTCGTACGGATCGACGCCATGCTCGGCCATCAGGCCCGACAAGGTGGTCCCGCGCGTGTGAAAATAGCCCTTCTGGATCTTGTAGGCTTCATCGTGATCGACCTTGAAGAACCGGGCGATATAATCGGTGATGCGCCGATCGACGCGCTCGAACAGCCGCGCCTCATGCGGATAGAGCGTATTGTCGAGATCGAAGATCCAGTTCCGGACGTGACCGAGACGCACAAGCATGGCCGCGGCTCTAGGCATCGCAGACGGCCTGAGCAAGGCACGGCTTGAGCAATCGCGACGACACCCTATCTCCTCGCGATGATCCCCTATTCGCTGCTCGATCTGGTCCCCGTCGTCGAAGGCGGCTCGGTGCCCCAGGCGCTGGTCAATGCCGCTGACATGGCGCGGCACGCCGAGGCCAATGGCTATAGTCGATACTGGGTGGCCGAACACCATGGCATGGACGGCATCGCCAGCTCGGCGACCGCGGTGGTGATCGCGCACGTCGGCACCGCAACATCCACAATTCGCATAGGTGCGGGCGGCATCATGCTTCCCAATCATGCGCCGCTGGTGATCGCCGAACAGTTCGGCACGCTCGATGCCCTGTTCCCCGGCCGCGTCGACCTCGGTCTGGGCCGCGCACCGGGCAGCGATCAACGCGTCGCGCGCGCGGTCCGCCGGGCGCTGGAAACCGATCCTCAGGCGTTCCCGCGCGACGTGCTCGAACTGCAGAGCTATTTCGCCGACGACGGTCAGACCGGCATCCGCGCGACACCGGGTGCCGGCGCCAAGCCGGAATTGTGGATCCTGGGGTCGAGCCTGTTCGGCGCGCAACTCGCGGCGATGCTCGGCCTGCCCTACGCCTTCGCTTCGCATTTCGCACCCGACGCGCTCGATCAGGCGCTGGACATCTACCGCCGAGATTTCCGTCCTTCGGCGCAGCTCGATCGGCCTTATGCGATGGCCGGTTTCAACGTCTTCGCCGCCGACACAGATGAGGAAGCCGCGTTCGTGGCAAGCTCGCAGCAACAGGCGTTCGTCGCCTTGCGCACCGGCAATCCCCGCCAGCTGCCGCCGCCGGTCGCCGGTTATCGTGACAGCCTGCCGCCGCCGCACGCCGCGATCCTCGACCATGTGCTGCAATGTTCGGCGGTCGGCAGCCCGGCCACGGTCGACCGCGGCATCCGCGCCTTTATCGAGCGGACCAAGGTCGACGAACTGATGATCGTGAGCTCGATCTATGATGTCGAGGCGCGCAGGAAGAGCGTGGCGATCGCGGCTGACGTGATGCGCGGGGCGACGGTCGCGGCGTGACCGAATGGATCATCAGCGCCGTTGCGGTGGTCGTATTCCTGTTGCTGATGCCGGCGATGGTGCGCTCCTCGCGTCGATCCCGGCGCGGGCGTGGATCAGGTGCCGCCATCGGTGACGTACTGATGGGCGCGTTCGACCCGGCCAAGCAGACCGCGATCGAGCAAATCCGCAAGCAGAAGGAAATCGGCGACCACGAGCGCGGCGCGGTGGGCGAAAAGCTCGATTGAGGTCTAACCGAGCCCCCACCTCGCGCATTACCCCCGTCTTGTGCCGCGGTGATGACGGTGGGAGCGAGGCGAACCGCGTTACTTCTTCCTCACCGCGAGCAGCGTGTAGTCCGCCGGCTTCCACGGATCGAGCGTGATCGGATCGTACAGATCCATCCCCTGGGCACGCAGAAACTCAGGCACCGCCGCGTTACCGAACCCGTCGACATAGGCCGCGGCCACGCGCCCGGCGTCGAACAGCGCGCTGGCCCCCCTCAGCACTTCGAGTTCCTGCCCCTCGACGTCGATCTTGAGAAACAGATCGCCCTCGAAATCGAAGCTGTCGAGCCGCTTCAGCTCGGTCTTGAACCCACGGCCCGGAATGTGCGCGATGGTCGCCTTGTCCGCGGTCGCGGCGATCCCCGACACCGCGCCCAGCACGAACTCGACTTCGCCCGGCGCGGCACCCAAAGCGACGTTCTTCGCCTCGAACCCATAGCGTTCGGCGTTGATGCTGAGGCGCTTGTAGGTGTCGGGATTGGCCTCGAACGCGACGACCCTGAAGTTCGGATAGAGCTTGCGGATGTCGGCGACGGATGACGAGAACAGCCCGACATTGCCGCCGCAATCGACGAAGGTCATGTTGTCGCGCAGGAACAGGTTGATGCGGTGGAACACCACCAATTCGTCGCGCAACAGGCTGTTGGTCGACGAAATGCGCGAGGCGCGGAAATAACCGTTCTCGAGCAGGCTGTTGATCCGGACCGGCCGCTGGAACAACAGGACATCGGCGTCCTTGTCGCCATAGATCGTCTTCATCAGCGTCTCGCGGAACCGCGGCTGCATGTTGATATATTTATGAACCAGTCTCATCGGGTTCATCGACGCCGTTCCTCCGCAAAATCCCGCGGCTCCTTTCATGTCGCGATGCACAAGACAAGCGCTTTTGCCTTGCCGCAGGTCAGCGGTTGCGACGGACCGCGAACAGGGCACGGTGGCCCGGCGCGAAGGGATTGAGGCGCAACGGCGCCATCAGCGCGAACCCATATCCGTCCAGAAAGGCGAGCACGGCTTGCTTGTCGTCGAACTCGTCGAGATAGACCGCGGCCACACGATTGGCGTCGAACAGGCCGCGCGCGCCTTCGAGCACGTCCATTTCCATATGCTCGACGTCGATCTTGATCACCAGACTGCCGGGCAGGTCGAAACTGTCGAGGCGTCGGGCCGCGACGGTGAAGCCGCGTCCGGGAATATGCGCGCGCCCGGCCCGATCGCGCCGTGTCGCGATCCCCGACACCGCGCCGGTCGCGAAGTCGATCTCTCCCGCCTCGGCCGCCAGCGCGACGTTGACCGCGTCGAACCCGAAGCGTTCGGCATTGACCGCGAGCCGGTCGAACGTCGCCGGGTCGGCCTCGAACGCGACCACGCGAAAATCGCGGAACAGGCGCCGCGCATCGGCGATCACCGCCGAGAAGATGCCGATATTGGCGCCGATATCGACGAAGGTGACGCCGTCCCCCAGCATCATGCTGACTCGCTGCATGACCAATGTCTCGTCGCGCAACAGGCTGTTGGCGCGCGCCAGCCGCGCGGCGCGATAATAGCCGTTCTCGCGCAGCGCGTTGATCCTGACCTTGCGCTTGAACAACATGACGTCGAGGTCGCGCGCACCGTGCCGCAGCCGCGTCAGCCATTCGCGCAGCCGCGGCCGTTCGTTGATCTGCTTCTGGATCAACCGCAACCGGTCGAAGCGGCGTCGCGTCACGCCGCGATCTGCTCGATCAGCCAATCGTTCGCCGCGCAGTCGATCACCAGATGGACGCGGTCGCTGTCGCCGTCATTGGTCACCGCATGCGGGTCGGACAGCCGCAGATACCAGGCCTCGCCCGGTGCCATCGGCACCGGCACGCGATTGAGCAGGAAGGTCACACCGGGATTGGTGGTGATCGGAATGTGCAGCCGCGCGTGGCCCCAATCGGCGGCGAGATCATGGTCATTATGCTCCTTGATCCTCGACCCCGGTGTGAGACGCATCAGCCGGACCGCCTTCAACGGGCAGGGAATCGCCGCCAGCACACTGCGGAAGTACGGCGTACGATCCAGGATCGCGGCATCGACGAAGTTCGTTGCATCGGGTGGGGTATAAGCCTGCATGATCGGATGCGTTGCCCCTGCTTGGTGACGCAGCGGCAGGACGTCCCACTGCCCCTCGTAATTCTGACGGACGAAATGGTCGGTCCAGGTCGTCGCCTCGATCGCCGCCAGATCGGCCCGCAGCCGCGCCGGGTCGAACGCCAGCGCCAGGCGCGCACGGTCGGGTAGCATCAAGGCCGGTTGTTGCATCCAGTCGGTCAGGATAAGGCTCCCCCCGGCCGCGTATCCCTGGGCGGCCGGTATCGATCCTATTCCCCCTCTCACCCGGTTGCCAAGCGCCCGATGTCCGATCCCGACGCCCTTGCCCGCCTGCGCGCGATGATCCTGGCCGATGAAGCGCTCGCCGACCGGCTCGCGCCGATCGAGGATCGCGGTGCGTTCGCCGCGGCCGCGGCCGAAGCGGGACGCGCCGCCGGCATCACCATCGCGGTCGACGCCATCCTGGCGGCCGAGCGTCGCGACCCGCTGGACCTCAGGCGCTTCGCCGAAACGCCCATAACCATGACGGAATGGCCGGGCCGTAACTGGCTGCCCGCCGCGATCGTCCAGGCGCCTGGTCAGCTCGCGGTCGACTGGGTTCATTTCGGCAACATGCCGCTCAGCGATTCGTTCTTCGAAATGTCGCTTGGCCGTGCACGCCGGCTGCCAATCAACTCGCTGCTCCGCATGTGTACGCCGCTTGCCATGCTCGCCGCGACGCTTCCCGCGGATGCCGCTTCCGGCCCGGACGGCCTGATCTTCCACATGTCGCGCTGCGGTTCAACCCTAGTGTCGCAGATGCTGGCGGCGATGCCCAGCGGCGTCGTTGTGTCGGAGGCGCCTCCGCTCGATGATATTGTCCAGCTCGTGCACAGCCATCCCGACGCGCCGCTCGAACAGCGCGTCGCGCTGTTGCGCGGCATGGCCGCCGCGCTTGGCCGCGACCGCTTCGGCAATCGCCGCCGCTATTTCATCAAGACCGACAGCTGGCATAGCCTGGCGCTGCCCCTGTTCCGCGCCGCCTTTCCCGATACGCCCTGGCTGTTCCTGTTCCGCGATCCGACCGAAGTGATGGTGTCGCAGATACGCATACGCGGATTACAGACGGTGCCGGGCACTCAATTCGATCCGGTCTTTGCAATTCCCGATCCGCTCAGCCTGTCGGGCGAGGAATATATCGCCCGCGTGCTCGCTCGCGTGACCCAGGCGGCGGTCGACCACGCCGAGATCGGCGGTGGGCTGTTCGTCGATTATGCCGACCTGCCCGATGCGGTGGAGCAGCGAATCCTGCCTCATTTCGGGATCGCGCCCGATGCCAACTCGCTCGGTGCCGCGCGCGCGGCGGCGCAATGGGACGCCAAGTCGCCGAGCTTCGCCTTCGAATCCGACTCCGAGGGCAAGCGCCGCGATGCGGGGGAAGCAGTCCGGACCGCCAGCGCCGCGCATCTCGACGAACTTCATGGCAAGCTTACGGCGTTGGCGGTGCGCGGCTAATGTCTTGAACGGCCTCCCCGTCCTTCGTATGCCCTGACCGCAATCGCCGGGGGGATGTCGGGGTGTATTCGTATCGCGTATCGGGCCTCGCCGTCGCCAGCGAAGTCGATCTGCCGGGATTGATCCCGGGCGATTCCGATTGTGCGCCCGAAGTGACGATCCGTCGCGAACAGGTGCCGATGGACCTGGTCGAGCCCGTTGCGGTCGGTCCGACCTGGCAACGAACCGATCGGCAATTCCTCGTCCGAGTCCCCGATGTCGCACGCTTCCTGCTCGAGGATGGGCGCTCCATCACCTTCGAGTCGGAAACCGGGGCCGGGCTTCAGGATGTCGCCGTCTTCCTTTCCGGCAGCGTGTTCGGGATGCTGCTTCACCAACGCAATCTCATCGTGTTGCATGGCAGCGCCGTGCTCGCAGGCAGCAAGGCCGTCCTGTTCTGCGGCCAGTCCGGTGCCGGCAAGTCGACATTGGCCGCGGCGCTTGGCGAACGGGGATATCCGCTGGTCGCCGACGACCAATGTGCGATCGACGTCGATGCGGCGGGAGGACCACGCATCCATCCCGACGGCCGCCAGCTGCGGCTGTGGGAAAAAAGCATTCGCGAACTCGGACTCGGCGCGCGCCAGGGTCCGTCCATGCGCAATCGACTGCGCAAATTCTACGTCGATCCGGTGGTCGCGAACGAGACGCCGGTGGCGATCGGTGCCGTCTATATCCTCGAGGAGATCCATGGCCCCGAGGCGCCCGAGATCGAACAACCCAACATCGTCGATGCCACGCGGCTGTTGACCGCGAATGCCTATCGCCCGATGCTGATCGAGAAGCTGGGTCAGCAACAGGTCTATTTCCACGGCGGTACGATGATCGCCGCGAGGACGGGAGTGTTTCGCCTGCGCCGGCGGTTCACGTTCGACGCGATGGCGACCACCGTTGCGATGATCGAGGACCATTGGGCGGCGATCGGGCTGACGGGCGGGCTGACGGACGGGCACCCGTGATCCCCACGATCTGGCTCGCTTCCTATCCGAAGTCGGGCAACACCTGGTTCCGCATCCTGGTCGCCAATTTGTGGTCGGATGGCGATGCGCCGATCGATATCAACGTGATCGACAGCGCCGACTCGATCGCCAGCTGGCGCAATCGGTTCGACCAGCAGATGCTGATCGACTCGGCGCTGCTCGGCCATGACGAGGTCGATCGGCTTCGCCCGGCGCTCTATGCCCAGATGGCTGCAGGTGGCGCGCCGTCCGATCCCGCATCCCCCGCCGTCCCGGTGCGGCTGGTCAAGACGCATGACGCCTGGACGGTGACCGATCGCGGCGAACCCATGATGGCCGGCGCTCGTGGAGCCGCCGGCGCCTTGCTGTTCGTACGTGACCCGCGCGACGTCGCGGGCTCGTTTGCCAATCATCTCGGCTGCTCGATCGACATCGCCATCGAACGTCTGGGCGATCCCGACTTCTGCCTTGCCGCCGCGGTCGATCGCCTCAACCGGCAATTTCGCCAGCGGCTGCTCGGATGGAGCGGCTTCAACGCGAGCTGGCTCGACCAGCGTGACATTCCCGTCCATGTCGTGCGCTACGAAGACATGATCGGCGACACCGTCGCCACCGCGCGTGCCGCGCTGGCCTTTGCCGGGATCGATGCTCCGTCCGATCGGCTCGATCGCGCGATCGCCTTCACCAGTATCGACGAGCTGCAACGCCAGGAAGCGGAGAAGGGATTTCGCGAGGCGCCTCGTAAGGCTGACCGCTTCTTTCGCCGCGGCGTCACGGGCGGCTGGCGTGACGAATTGACACCGGCCCAGGTCGCGCGGATCGAGCGCGATCACGGAGCGATGATGGACCGGCTAGGCTATGCCTGCTCGGCAACGACGACGGAGATGGAACGATGATACATCGCAAGGGCGACTGGCTGGCGGCGCGCGTAGGCGACGAACTGGTGATGATGAGCGCCGCCAAGGGCAATTATATCGGCCTCAGCACGGTCGGCGCACGGATCTGGGAATTGATCGAGACGCCGCGCACGATCGAGTCGCTGTGCGACGCCCTGGCCGCCGAATATGACGTCGCGCCCGAGACCTGCCGCAGCGAGGTCGACGCGTTTCTCGCCACGCTGGCCGAACAGAACGCGGTGGCGATCGACGCCGATGGATAAACGGAACGGCGGGCGATGACGAGGGCCGCGCGATGAGCGCCATCTGCGGCGTGCTGCGGTTCGACGGAATGGATGTCGCGCCGCGCACCGCCTATCGCATGGCGCATGCCATGAAGCGACGCGGCAGCGATGCGATCGAGGCGATCGATCTCGGCCGGCTGGCGGTCGGCCACTGCCTGTTGCGGGTCAATCGCGAGGACATGCATGAGGCGCAGCCGATCGTCGAGCGTGACGCGGTGCTGGTCGCCGACCTTCGTCTCGACAATCGCGAGGCGCTTGCCGCGACGCTCGGCATCACCGACGATTCGCTCACAACGATGCCGGATAGCGAGATGCTCCTCGCCGCGTGGCGCCGCTGGGGCGACGATTGTGCCCGTCACCTGCTCGGCGATTTCACGTTCGCGATCTGGGACCGCGCCAAGGGGACGCTGCTGCTTGGCCGCGACCATATGGGGCAGCGCGTCGTGGTCTATCATCATGGCGACGGCTTCTTCGCCTTCGCCAGCGACCTGGCTGGCCTGTTCGCCGCCGACGGCGTGCCGCGTGTGCCTGACGAGGACGAGCTTGCCCGCCGCCTGTTGATGTCGACCGAGCGTACCGAAGGCGCCTCACCCTATGTCGGGATCCGCTTCCTGCCTGGGGGCACGACGCTGCGGCTCGATCCCGACGGCAAGGCGACGATCGTGCGCTATTGGGAACCCCATGCCAGCACCGAGCATGTCGGACGCGATGACGCTTATTATGTCGCCGCCTGCCGCGCGACGTTGGAAGAAGCGGTCGCCTGCCGGATCCGCCGGTTGATCGATCCGCCTGCTCTGCTGTTCAGCGGTGGCTTCGACAGCGGCATCATCGCCGCGCTGGCCGGCCCCGCGCTGGCGGCCAAGGGGCGCAACCTGGTCTGTCTCTCCTCGGTCTTGCGCGAAGGCGATCCGCGCCGCAGCGCGCGCACGGCGGTCGAGGCGTTCCGCGACCGTCCGGGGCTCGATATCCGCTATTATGTGCGCGGCGCGGAGACCGCCTGGGACGATCTCGAGACCAGCTTCGCCGCCACGCATGTCGCGCAGCAGCCCAATATTGTGCGCCGCCGGCTCGCCGCGATGGCCAAGGCGGCCGGCGTGCGGCTCGCGCTCGATGGTCATGGCGGCGATTATACGGTCAATCCCTACGACACCGCGATGCTCGGCGCGATCCTGCGGCGCGGCGAGCTCGGCCGCTTCGTCCGCGAATATCGCGCGCGCATGCGCTTCACCGGCTGGTCGCCGCTGCGCGTGTTCGGCCGCGACGTGTTGAGCGCGCTGGTCCCGCAGACGGTTCGCCGCCGGTGGCGGATGGCGGTCAACGGATTCGTCCCGGCCTGGCGTCGCCGCGGCGTGCAGCCCGACTTCGCGCAGACGGCGTTCGCCCGCGGAGCGGTCCATCGCGACCGGCTACGCGACGGTTTCCGCCCCGGCCCGCGCTGGCAGGGACGCTGGCTCGAAATGTGCAAGCGCAATGCGATGAGCATCGTCGGGAGCGATTTCGGCGCGACGGTCGCCGACCTCGACCTCAGCCGGCCGTTTCACGATCGGCGCGTGGTCGAACTGGGCTGTGCGCTACCGCCACGCTTGGTGTTCCGCGACGGCCGCGAACGCTGGCTGGCGCGTCAGGCGTTCGCGGATCTGTTGCCGCGCCAATTGCTCGACCGCATGCCGGGTAACGACCGCGAACAACCCGACATGCTGGCGATGAGCATCGAGGCGACGCCGGCGATGCTGGCCGCGATCGAGGCGATCGGCGACGATTCGGCCTATACCCGGTATATCGATGTCCCGGCGCTCGCCCGGATGGTGCGCGAGGCAGCATCGGAGGAAGCGCTGAGCGAACGCGTGCGGCTGACCTTCGCTATGCGTGCGCTGACCACCGCGCGCTTCCTCGCATGGCTCGATCGCAGCAACCGCTAGGTAAGTTCAAGCCTGTAAAAGAAGCGCTCTGGACGCCGAGTCGCTCAACCGTTCGCTATCCCGGCCGCACCGGGGACGACCTCACGATCCGTAAGACGAACCGCCGACCGAGTGGCCATCCACGCCAGCGGTATTCACGTTCGACTGGGTGCGGCGACGGGCGCTGCCGAGAATGACCGTCGGGGTTTCCCAACGCTTGCGCTCCACGGCACCGTCCGGCTGAAGCGAGACTTGGTCGACAGACGACATCGCGAAAATCCCCCGATTAATGCATGTGGGCGGCAAGGCCGCGCTCAATCGGTGCTTTTTCGCTGAGTCGGGGCGTCTGGTCAAGTCGCACGACATTTCGGCAAAGAAATTACATACCGTTTTGAACCTATTTTCCAAGACGGCTCCGCTTCGGAGGCATTTTTTTTGCTTGGTCAGCTAGGCATCGCGGAGAAATCCGCTTAATGATCGTAATCGATGCCGCCGGGGGGAAGAGCGTCGACTCGCCTGCTCCCCGCGTACCGAATAAAAGCGAGAGGCTGGAACATGTCGGACGCCTACATTGCGGAAATCCGTATCTTCGGGTTCAACTTCGCGCCCAAGAATTGGGCCACGTGCAGCGGCCAGATTGTATCGATCGCGCAAAACACGGCCCTGTTCTCGCTCCTCGGCACTACTTACGGCGGCAATGGCCAAACGACCTTTGCCCTTCCCGACCTGCGCGGTCGCGCGCCGATCCACTGGGGAACGGGCGTCGGTCTGGCCAACGTCAGCCTGGGTCAGGTCGGCGGCGAGGAAAATCATCTGCTGCTCCTGACCGAAATGCCGATGCACAACCATAGTTTCGCCGCGACGACGGCAGCTGCGGTCAAGAAGCCGGTCAACTTGGGCGTCTTCGCGGACGACATCGACTCGCAGCCGGTCGATTATTTCGCGGCGTTCAACGCGCCCAATTCGTCCTACGTCAATCTCAACCAGCTCAGCATGCCGCCGGCGGGCGGCTCGCAGCCGCACAACAACATGCAGCCCTATCTGGTGCTCAACATCTGCATCTGCATGTTCGGCATCTTCCCGTCGCGCAACTGATCGGCTCAGCGGGCCATCGCTATTGAGAGGCTAATATGTCGAACCCCTTCCTCGGCGAAATCAAGATGTTCGGTGGCAACTTCCAGCCGCTGGGTTTTGCGTTCTGCAACGGGCAGTTGATGTCGATCGCGCAGAACAACGCGCTCTACGCGCTACTCGGCACGACTTATGGGGGGGATGGTGTCAACACCTTCGGCCTGCCCAATTTGCAGGGCCGCGTGCCGCTCAACCAGGGCCAGGGCCCGGGGCTGACCAATCGCGTGATCGGCGAGCTCGCCGGCACCAACAGCGTGACGTTGACGTCGAACACGATGCCGCAGCATTTTCACCAGCCGGTCGCCAACAATACCGATCCGACCAACGACGCGCCGGCGACCAACACGATGCCGTGCCGGCCGAAACAGTCTGTCGGCGGCAATTCCGCACAGCTCTACACCGACTCGACCAAGACACCGGTGGCGGGCGACCTGAAGCCGATGCTGGCGGGTATCATCGGCAACGTGGGCAACAACCTGCCACACGACAATATGATGCCCTATCTGGTTGTAACGTTCATCATCGCGCTGCAGGGGATCTTCCCCTCCCAGAACTGATGCAGAATTTGATTCAGGAAGGATGAGAGATGGCGCAACCCTACGTCGCCGAAATCAAGATGTTTGGTGGCAATTTCGCACCGCGCGGCTACGCCCTTTGCAACGGCCAGATCGTCGCGATTTCGCAGAACACGGCGTTGTTCTCGTTGCTCGGCACGACCTATGGCGGCAATGGCACTTCGACCTTCGCGCTTCCCAACATGCAGGGGCGCGCGCCGGTCCACCAGGGCAATGGTGCCGGCATCGACCCGGTCTCGCTGGGTGAGATGGCGGGCGAGACCAGCGTCACGCTGAACACGAGCAACCTGCCGCAGCATACCCATCCCATTTCGGGTGCGGTAATCGCGAGTTCGAACCCGGGCGAAACGCCGGCGAGCAACACATTGTTCACCAATTCGGCGCCCAACCAGCTTTATGCCACCTCCTTGGGTACGGGCGCCCTCAACCTCGCGTCCCAGTCGATCACGATGGCGGGCGGTTCGCAGCCGCACAACAATGCACAGCCCTATCTCGCCGTGACCTTCATCATCGCGATGGAGGGGATTTTCCCGGCGCGCAATTGATCGATCCGACCATGACCGATACCCATGGGCCTCCGGCATTCGTACTGCCGGAGGCTTTGCTGTCCCGAGGCGTGACGCTCCGCCGCGAGGCCGACGCCGACCTTCCCTTCCTGATGCAGCTCTTCGCCGCGAGCCGCGCTGACGAGCTCGCCATCGTGCCCTGGACCGAGGACCAGAAGCGCGGCTTCCTGCTTCAGCAATTCGGTGCGCAGCGGAGCCATTATTACTCGTATTTCCCGGACACCGCGTTCGACATCATCGAGCTCGACGGCAAGCCGATCGGCCGCCTCTATCTCGACGAACGCTGGACTCGCGTGCACATCGTCGATATCGCACTGATGCCCGGCAGCCGCGACAAGGGGATCGGCACGGCCTTCCTCACCGCGATCCAGGATTATGCGCGCGCGCGGGGCAAGGGCGTCGATATCTTCGTCGAGCGGATCAATCCGGCCAAGTCGCTCTACGACCGGCTCGGCTTCAAGGTTATCCGCGAAGAGGAAGTCTATCTGGAAATGGATTGGGCGCCCGACGGCGTCAATTGAACGTCGCGCAATAATCCACGCCTGCGTCGGTCCGCGCGGCAGGCACCAGGAAGAGATCGCGCTCGCCCATCACCGGATGCGTCAGGCGATACATGCCCTGCGGATAGACGTCCTGCGCCGCGACCCGAAACATCAGCTGGAACGGGTCGCGGGCCTGGCCCGGATACGCCCGATTGGCCAGCGGCGTCGCCTCGGTCAGCGTGAAGTCGACCGGTGCCGATTCCTCGGTACCCGGCAGCGTGAAGTCGGTGCCGACATGCGGTGCGAAATCCTCGAGAACCAGTACGTCCGCCATGATCTTCCCCCTTCCGGTGCCCGGTTTCACTGGCCCAAGCGCGAGCGTCGATCAAGCATGCAGCACGCTGCGAATCGCCATCGCCACCACGGCCAGCACCGCGACGCTAGCCGCCCAGATCGCCGCCATCCAGCCGAGACGTTTCCATAATGGACCAGCGTCGTCCGCCATCAATGATAGCCCGCCGAGTCGCCGACCTTGCCGCGAAACACCCAGTATGACCAGGCGGTATAGGTCAGGATCAGCGGCACCATGATCGCGGTGCCGATCAGCATGAAGGTCTGGCTGATCGCCGGTGACGCCGCCTGTACGATCGACACCGATCCGGGCACGATGTCGGGGAACATGCTGATCCCCAGCCCGACGAAGCACAGCAGATAGAGGCCAAGCGTCAGCACGAACGGCATCAGCTCTTTCTTCCTGATCAGCGCCCACCAGAAAGCGACCGACAGGATGGCGACCAATAGCGGCACCTGCGCCGCGAACAGCACGTTGGGAAGCAATAGCCAGCGGTCATAATAGTGGCGATCGCTGATGAACGGCGTCGCCGCGCTCACCGCCACCACCGCCAGCGCTGCCGCTATCCCGGCCATTCTCGCCAGCCGATAGGCGTGCGCCTGAGTCCCGTCCTCGGTCTTGAAGATCAGCCAGCAGCTGCCGAGCAGCGCATAGGCCGCGACCGTCCCTATCCCCGTCAGCAACGAGAAAGGCGACAGCCAGTCGAGCCAGCCGCCGCCATAAGCGCGGCCCGTGACATGCACACCCTGGAGCAGCGCACCGAGCACGATTCCCTGCGCCAGCGCCGCGGTGAACGATCCCGCGGTGAACGCGAAATCCCAGAACGCGCGGTGCCGCGGATCGCGCCAGCGAAACTCGAACGCCACGCCACGGAATACCAATCCCA
>DASVNU010000261.1:0-20127 GCA_036383655.1 Sphingomonas sp.
AGGATTGTAAGGCAGCCGTCACGCTCAGGCCTGAATGTCGATCCGTCCTAAGGTTTCGCCCCGATCTCGCTCACCGATCCGGCGAACTCCTCGAAATCCTTCGCCTCGGTGAAGTCCTTATAGACGCTGGCGAAACGGATATAGGCGACCGAATCGAGGCCCTTGAGCCCCTCCATCACCATCTGGCCGATCTGCTGCGCGCGGATTTCGGGGTCGCCGATAGTCTCCAGCTGGCGCTGGATTCCCGACGCCAGTTTCTCGATGCGCACCGGGTCGATCGGGCGTTTGCGCGTCGCCACCGAGATCGACCGCATCAGTTTATCGCGGTCGAACGGTTCGCGGCGGTCGTCGCTCTTGAGCACCACCAGGTCGCGTAGCTGAATGCGCTCGAACGTCGTGAAGCGCGCCGCGCAGCCTTCGCATTGCCGCCGGCGGCGGATCGCCGCGCCGTCCTCGGTCGGGCGCGAATCCTTAACCTGGCTGTCTTCGTGGCCACAAAAGGGGCAGCGCAAGGCGGATCAGTCCTTCTTCGTCAGTCTGTCGAGCGCGGCGGCGCCGGCACCGATCACCGCTCCGCCGATCAGCCCGATGCCCGCGATCGGCAAGGACGCGACCGCGCCCAGCACCGCTCCACGCTTCATCGTACCGCCCAGCGCCGGCTCGGGGTCGCCGGCGCGCGAGCGGTGAAGGGCGGCGCGGGCCGCCGCGAGCGTTTCGTCCGAAGAACTCACCCTTGTCTCCTTATTTGGCGAACCGGTTATACGCCATGATCCCGGCGCCGATCACCGCGCCCGTCACCATCGAGATCGGCAGCACGATCGCCGCCACCGCACCGATAGCCGCCGCGCCCGCGATCTTCTGCGCGTCCTCATTCTTCATCAGCTCGCGCGCGGTCTTTTCGGCCTCGGACGCGCTGTTCATCACGAACGCCTTGGCTTCTTCATAGGTCGTCGAGCCGTCGCCGGTCGCCACGCCGCACGCCGGGCAGAATTTCGCGCCCTCGGGCAGCGCCGCGTCGCAATGCGTGCACATCCGTTTCAGATTGTCTTCGCTCATGTCTCAGCCTTCCGGGTAGATCGGGAACCGGTGACATAGCGTATTAACACGGTCACGCACAGCCATTTCGACTTGCGCGTCGCCCTGCTCGCCATTCTTGGCGAGTCCGTCGAGCACGTCGGCGACCATGTTGCCGATCTCGCGGAACTCGGCGGGGCCGAATCCGCGAGTGGTGCCGGCGGGCGATCCGACGCGGATGCCGCTGGTCTTGACCGGGGGAAGCGGATCGTTGGGGATGCCGTTCTTGTTGCAAGTGATGCCGGCGCGCTCGAGCGCCTCGTCGGCATCCTTGCCGGTCACGCCGAGCGGCGTCAGGTCGATCAGCGCGAGATGCGTGTCGGTGCCGCCCGAGACGACCGCCGCGCCGCGCTCGGCCAGGGTCGCCGCCAACACCTTGGCATTCTCGATGATCGCCGCGGCATAGAGCTTGAAGTCGGGACGCAGCGCTTCGCCGAACGCCACCGCCTTGGCGGCGATGACGTGCATCAGCGGGCCGCCCTGCAGCCCCGGGAACACCGCCGAGTTGATCTTCTTGGCGATCGCCTCGTCATTGGTGAAGACGGCGCCGCCACGCGGGCCGCGCAAGGTCTTGTGCGTCGTGGTGGTGACGACATGCGCATGGCCGAACGGGGTCGGATGGACGCCACCCGCGACCAGGCCGGCGAAATGCGCCATGTCGACCATGAAGATCGCGCCCACTTCATCGGCGATTGCGCGGAATTTCGCGAAATCGATCTGGCGCGGATAGGCCGAGCCGCCGGCGATGATCAATTTGGGCTGGTGCTCGCGCGCCTTGGCCGCGACCTCGTCGAAGTCGATCAAATGCGTCTTGGCATCGACGCCGTACTGGACGGCGTTGAACCACTTGCCCGACATCGCCGCCTTGGCGCCGTGCGTCAGATGGCCACCCGAATCGAGGCTGAGCCCCATGATCGTCTCGCCCGGCTTGACCAGCGCCAGCATCACCGCGCCATTGGCCTGCGCGCCCGAATGCGGCTGGACGTTGGCGAAGTCGCAGCCGAACAGCTCCTTGGCACGATCGATCGCCAGCTGCTCGACCTCGTCCGAGGGGTGGCAGCCCTGATAATAGCGCTTGCCCGGATAGCCCTCGGCATATTTGTTGGTGAACACCGATCCTTGCGCCTCGAGCACCGCTTTCGAGACGATATTCTCCGACGCGATCAGCTCGATCTGATTCTGCTCGCGGGCGAGTTCGTGGCGCACGCCGGCGAATACCGCCGGATCGGCCTCGGCCAGACCACGAGTGAAATAGCCGTCGGGCTGGACGTCGTGGAGCGTGGAGGGGTTGGTGCTCATCGATCAGGCTTTCGTTAGATTTTTTGGCGTTGGATTGGCTGGTACCGGCTGGCCGAGCTTGTCGACCCGGCCCTGGTGGCGGCCCCCGGCAAAGGGGGTGGAAAGAAACGCCTCGAGACAGGCGATCGCCATCGCCTCGCCGGTCAGGCGCGCGCCGATCGCGATCGCATTGGCGTCGTTATGCTCGCGGGCAAGCGCGGCGGACAGCGGCTCGGAGACGAGCGCACACCGTACCTTGGGGTTGCGATTGACCGCGATCGAGATGCCGATCCCCGATCCGCACAAGGCGACGCCGCGCTCGGCCGTGCCCGACGCGACCGCCTCAGCGAGCTTGTAGCCGTAATCGGGATAATCGACGCTGGTCGCGTCATGCGGGCCGAGGTCGTCGACCTCATGCCCGGCCGCACGCAACCAGTCCGCGAGCGTCGCCTTGAGGGCGATGGCGGCATGATCGGACGCGATGGCGATGCGCATGAACTGGGCGCGGGTCCTTTGAACTGTCGTGTGAGACGCCCTTACCGACCCGTCACGCGTTACGCCACCCCGACTTTGCCTTTTCTGTCGTTTGAATCCAGCCGGCCGACACGGCGCGCCCGCGCCTCACCCCGCCGCGAGTCGCGCGGGCGTCATCGAAACGTCACCGGATTGCCCTAGCGCGAAAAGGTCGGGCGCGGTAAGGCCGCGCACCCCTGGGACACTTCGTATGGCCACTGCTCTCGCTCCGCAAAAGAACCGCGCCGTTCAGGATGCGGTCCACCGCCACGACCATCTGACCAAGCAAGGCATCCTCGAACGCGCCTTCACCTTCGCGTTCCGCGGGCTGGTCTATGCGCAGATCTGGGAAGACCCCTCGGTCGACATGGAAGCGCTGGCGATCCAGCCCGACAATCATGTCGTGACGATCGCCTCGGGCGGGTGCAACGCGCTCAGCTATCTGACCGCCAACCCGCGCCGGATCACCGCGGTCGACCTCAATACCGCGCATATCGCGCTCAACAAGTTGAAGCTCGCCGCCGCGCGCCATCTGCCCGATTACGACGCTTTCCACCGCTTCTTCGCCGAAGCCAACACCAAGGCGAACATCGCGGCGTACAAGACCCATATCCGCCCGCATCTCGACGAGCCGACGCGGCATTATTGGGAAAGCCGCGACCTGATCGGGCGCAGGCGGATCGGCGGGTTCGCCAAGGGGCTGTACAAGCGCGGGCTGCTAGGCGGCTTCATCGGCGCGGCGCATATGCTGGCGCGGCTCCACGGGCTCGATCCCAAGGCGATCCTCAAGGCCAATACGATCGAGGAACAGCGCGAGATATTCGATCGCGAATATGCGCCCTTTTTCGACAAGGCGTTCGTGCGCTGGCTGACCGACCAGCCGGCGTCACTGTTCGGGCTCGGCATCCCGCCCGCGCAGTACGAAGCGCTGGCCGGCGACGCCAAGATGGCGACGGTGCTGCGCGAACGGCTCGAAAAGCTCGCCTGCGACTTCGACCTCAAGGACAATTATTTCGCCTGGCAGGCGTTCGGGCGCGGTTATGGCGAGGGACCGGAAGCACCGCTGCCGCCCTATCTCCAGGCCGACAATTACGCCGATGTCGTCGACCGGCTCGACCGGATGGAAATCCTCCATTCGAACTATACCGACTTCCTCCGGCGCCAGCCCCAGGCCTCGCTCGATCGCTACATCCTGCTCGATGCGCAGGACTGGATGACCGACGAGCAATTGACCGATTTGTGGACCGAGATCACGCGCACCGCGCGGCCGGGATCGCGCGTGCTGTTCCGCACCGCGGGCGAGCCGACCATCCTGCCGGGGCGCGTGCCCGACGCGGTGCTCGGGCGCTGGACCTATCGTGCCGACGAATCGCTCGATTACACGCGGCGCGATCGGTCATCGATCTATGGCGGCGTGCATCTCTACGTGCTGGGGGACACCGCCTGAGCGAGCAGCCGCATGCGGCGCAGATGGATGCGATCTATCGCTCCCAGCGCCACTTTTACGACCTCACCCGCAAATATTACCTGCTGGGACGCGACGCGCTGATCGAGGGCCTCGCGCCCCCGCCGGGCGGCAGCGTGCTCGAAGCGGGATGCGGCACCGGGCGTAATCTGATCGTCGCCGCGCGGCGCTGGCCCGACGCGCATTATTACGGCGTCGATATTTCCGAAGCGATGCTCGAAACCGCGCGCGCCAATGTCGCCAAAGCGGGATTGAGCGATCGCATCAGCTTCGCGCGCGGCGACGCCACCGCGTTCGACGCGCAGGGCATGTTCGGCCGCGCCGAGTTCGACCGCGTGTTCCAATCCTATACTTTGTCGATGATCCCCGACTGGACGGGCGCGATCCGCGAGGCGGCGGGCAAGCTCGCACCCGGCGGCCGGCTCGACATCGTCGATTTCGGACAGCAGGAACGCCTGCCGCGCTGGTTCCGCGCGATGCTGTTCGCCTGGCTCGCCAAGTTCGACGTCAGTCCGCGCGCCGGGTTGTTCGATGTGGTGGACAAGATCGGGCCGAACGCGCAACACCGCGCGCTCTATCGTGGCTATGCCTGGAGCGCGCGCCTCACCCGTGACTGAGCCTACCGACCTTCTTCAGCCGATTATCGTCCTCGTCCGTCCGCAGCTTGGTGAGAATATCGGCAAGGCGGCGCGCGCCATGCTCAATTTCGGGCTGACCGAGATGCGGCTGGTGGCGCCGCGCGACGGCTGGCCCAATCCGCAGGCGGGACCCGCGGCGTCGGGCGCCGACGTGGTGCTCGAACGCGCCCAGCTATTCGACAGCGTCGCCGATGCGGTCGCCGATTGCCCTTGTGTCTATGCGACCACCGTCCGGAAGCGCGGCGTCACCAAGCCGGTGATGACGCCCGAAGCCGCGGCGCGCGAGATCCATGGCCAATCGGCCCGCTCGGCGATCCTGTTCGGGCCCGAACGCTCGGGGCTGGAAACCGACGATGTCGCGGTCGCGCGGACGATCGTCACCGTGCCGATCAATCCCGAATTCGGCAGCCTCAATCTCGCCCAGGCAGTGATCCTGGTCGCCTATGAATGGTCGAAGGGCGTGGCGCTGGCCCAGCCCACCGATACCGACCTGCCGATCCCGGCACCGCAGGAAGAACTCGACGGCATGATCGGCCAGCTCGATGCGATGCTGGAGGGTGCCGGCTTCTATTTCCCGCCCGACCGCGTGCCGACGACGAAACGGACCTTGCGCACCTTGCTGACCAAGCCCGGCTGGTCGAGCCAGGAAGTGCGGACGTTGCGCGGTGTATTGTCGGCACTTGCCACTCCACGTCAGCGAGGCTGACGTCGGCAGTTGCGCAGCGCGGGGGCGGTAACGGTCCAGGCGGCGCCGCGGATAGAATGGAGTTGGTTGGCGAACCTCCCGGCACTTGACTCTGACGGGCACGTCTGCGAGAGGCGCGCCCTTCGCAAACGGCCCCGCACTTCCGGTGAAGCGGTGGCCCTGCCGATCTCCTGATCTCAGCAGAGCGATGACCGGAATTAGCGCCGCCTTCGGGCGGCGTCGTTGTTGGCAATTGCAAAGGAATATTTATGTCGAAGCGCAGCAGCGCCAAGCACAAGCTCGACCGCCGGATGGGCGAGAATATCTGGGGTCGTCCCAAGTCCCCGGTGAACAAGCGCGAATACGGTCCCGGCCAGCACGGCCAGCGCCGCAAGGGCAAGATTTCGGACTTCGGCATTCAGCTGCGCGCCAAGCAGAAGCTCAAGGGCTATTACGGCGACGTCACCGAGAAGCAGTTCAAGCAATGCTATCAGGAGGCCGCCCGGATGAAGGGCGACACCTCGCAGAACCTGATCGGCCTGCTCGAACAGCGCCTCGACATGATCGTCTATCGCGCCAAGTTCGCGCCGACGATCTTCGCCGCGCGCCAGCTGGTCAGCCACGGCCACATCCGCGTCAACGGCGTGAAGTGCAACGTCGCGTCGCGCCGCTGCTTCGTCGGTGACGAAGTGACGCTGGGCACCAAGGCCAAGGAAATGGCGCTGGTGATGGAAGCGCAGCAACTCGCCGAGCGCGACATCCCCGAATATGTCGCGCCGGACGGCAATGCCAAGGTGACCTTCACCCGCGTGCCGACGCTCGACGAAGTGCCTTATCCGGTGAAGATGGAGCCGAACCTGGTCGTCGAATTCTATTCGCGCTGATCGGTCTTCGATTTCGACATTCGAGAGGGCGGTCCCCTTGGGGGCCGCCCTTTTGCGTTGCCGCTGAAACTCTTTAGGGTCGGCGCGCGACCAAGCGCGCGGCCCGAATGTGCCGCGATGGACGGCGTCACCGGACTGGGGAAAACGTGACCGATATTCTGCAACGTTACCCGCAAGTCGCGGATGAACCGATCGCGATGGCGATGCTGTGTCAGGTGCTCAAGACCAAGGGGCAGGCCGGCGATGCCTATGCGCTCGGCCTGGCCGCGCTGGAAGCGGCCCCCGGCGATACCGATGTGCGCGATCTGGTGCGGGCGGCGCTGTCCGCCGGGGTTCCTCACTGGCATGCGCCGATGCTGCGCGACCGTCCCCGCAACGCTTGTTATGCGCAGGCGATCACGCGCGCGGTAAAACCCGGCATGCGCATCCTCGAGATCGGCACCGGCGCCGGCCTGCTGTCGCTGCTCGCGGCGCGCGCCGGTGCCCAGGTCATCACTTGCGAATCCAATCCGGTGGTCGCCGCGGCGGCGCGCGAGATCGCGCGGCGCAACGGCCTGGCCGATCGCATCACCGTCATTTCCAAATATTCGACCGAATTGATGATCGGTCACGATCTCGACGAGCCGGCCGACCTGCTGATGTCCGAATTGTTCGACGATGCGCTGTTCGGCGACGGTATCATCGACATCATCGCCGACGCGCGCGAACGGCTGTTGCGGCCCGGCGCGCCGATCCTGCCGCCACGCGCCGAATTGCGGTGCGCGCTGGTTGCGCTCGACCGCCCGGCGGAGCGACCCTTGGGCATGATCGAGGGATTCGACCTGTCGCCGTTCAACCTCCTCGCGGCGCCCCCCGCCGCCGCGCTGCGCGCGCGGTCCGACGGCGCGACGCGGCGGTCGCCGCCCGCCAGCCTGTTGGCGATGGATTTCGAGGCGTCCTCGTTCGGGCCGACTCGCGAGACCGCGACGCTGATCTCCGATGGCGGCCCGATCCACGGGGTCGCGCAATGGCTGCGCGTCGATTTCGGCGCGGGGGTGGTGTTCGAGAACAGCCCGTTCGACGAATCACGCTCGCATTGGGGCGCCCCGATCAACCCGCTGGCCGAGCCGATCGAAACGGTCGCGGGCGAGCCGATCGAGGTGACCGCGCGGCTGGTGTCGGCGCAATTGCTGATCAGCGCGCGACGCCCCTGATCGCTCCCAACCCTACAATCCCATCGCGCCGCGCAGAAACGCGTCGGCTTTGCCAAGCATCTGCGCGCGTGCCGTATCGTCGTCGAGTTGGTGGTCGAGGCCCTTATATTCGACCAGTTCGACTTTGCCGCCCGCGCTCTTGATCTTGTTGACCATCAACCGCGATTCGCCGATCCCGACATTGGTGTCGATGTCGCCGTGGAACAGCAGCACTGGCGCCTTAATCTTGCCCGCGTTGCGCGCCGGCGACCCTTCGGTGACCCAGGGGCCATGGCCGATCAGCGCATCCATTTGCAGGAAATTGGTGAAGTTGCGCGACTCTTCCCGCCACGCGTCCAGATCGGTGACCGGCGCGATCGCGACGATCGCCTTGAACAAATCGGGGTCGAGCACCGACGATTGCAACGCGGCATAGCCGCCATAGGACCAGCCGACGATCGCGAGCTTCTTGGGATCGGCAATGCCCGATTTCACCAGCCAGCGCCCGGCATCGTTGACGTCGCCGATCGAGGTCCGCCACGACTGGAAACCGTTCTTCTCGTACCAGGCGTCGCCATAGCCGGTCGACCCGCGGAAATTGGGCTGGATTACCGCATAGCCGCGCCCAGCGAAATATTGCGAAAGCCAGTCGAAACCCCATTCGTCGCGCGCACCCGGCCCGCCATGGGGCATCACGATGGCGGGCAGGTTCTTGCCATCGCTGCCGGCGGGGAGAGTCAGAAAAGCGGGAATGCTCGTGCCGTCCGCCGCCTGATAGGTGATCGGCTTCACCGCCGCCAGCTTGACGCCACCCAGGTCCGGACGTGACGGCAACACCTCCGCCATCGATCGCGTCTTCTTGTCGAACACATAATAGCGTCCGGGATCGAGATCGCTGCCGGCGAACAGCAACAATTTGCTCTCGTCGGCGCTGGCATCGATGAAGGTGATGATCTTGCCCGGCAGCGCCTTGCCCAGCGAGACGCGTAGCGCCTTCAGCGCAGGGTCGAAGAACTCCGCCTCGCGACGATCGGTGACATAGGTGGCGCCGACCACGCGATTCTGCCGACCGACTTCGACCAGATCGTCGACATCGACGTCCGGCCGCGACAGCACCAGCTTCTTGGTCAAGCTACCGTCGAGGGCGATGCTGTAGAGCGCGGCGCGCCCGTCCTGATTTTCGAATCCGTAGACCAGGTTGAGCGTCGGATCGACGGCATAGGGCACGAAACCGACGCTCTGCCCGGCGGCAACCGTCACCGTCGTCAGTGGTTTCCACGCGCGGTTGTCCGCGGTCCGATAGGAATAGAGGATCTTGCCGGAATCATAGCCCGAGCTGCTTTTTGGGCGGATTCCCATCACGCGGATGTTGCCCTGGCCGTCGCTGATATAGTCCGTCGCGCCGTCACGCGCGGGCTCGACCTGTCTGCGCGACAATGATGTCGTATCGATCAGTTCGACGCCCAATCCCGACTGGCTCTCGGCGATATGCGTGCCGGTCGACGATTCGGGGACGAAGAGCCGGGTCATCAGCGCCGACCCCTTGCCGCCGGCGCCCCAGTCGATCAGCGAGCCGCCGTCCTGCATCAGCCCCAGCGAGCGATCGCTGGTCCGCGCGCTCAGCAGCTTGAGGTTCTTGCCATCCGAATCGACCGCGATAATCCGGGAGAATCCGAGCCGATCGCCATCGACGGTGGTGGTGATGGAAATGCGGCAGATCAGCCGCGTGTCGGTCGACCAGTGGCAATCGACCAGCTTGTCCGGATTTCCGGTGGAGTTGGCGATAGCCTTCAGTTCGCCTCCCTTGACCAGGTCGCCGATCATCAGCGCCGAGCCCCGGCCCTTGGTGGGCTGGATGATCGCCACTTTGGTGCCGTCGGGCGACAGACTGATCTGCCGCACCGCTTCGCGCGCGCCGAATGCGGCGGCGAGATCACTAGAAGTTTTGGCGGGCGCATCCTGCGCCACGGCCGCCGTGATGGCGATGGGCGCCAGGCCAAATGCTGCCGCCAAGCCCAATATCCGCATAAGTCCCCCAACCCCTTGATCGCACGATGAATAACGATGACGCCGGACTTCGCAAGGAAAGGCGCGCCCGGCGACAACCCTTTTGCTCCGTTGTGGACCAAGTAGTGGACCGGCGCGCGCCGACCGGCCGCGACGCCACGATGGTCAGCGATGATCGTCCGGCTTGCGCCGTTCGCGGGGCACTGTCAGACAGCGGCCAACCCTAGCGAAAGGTCGCCAATGCGTCGTCTCGTCCTGTCCATTGCCGCGCTGGTCGCGGCACCCGCGCTCGCCCAGTCGAGCGCGCCCGCCATCTCTGTCGATACGCTCAAGGACGTGACCAAGACCTTGTCGTCCGACGCGTTCGAAGGGCGGGCCCCGACCACGCCGGCGGAGGACAAGACCGTCGCCTATATGGTCGAGCGGATGAAAGCGGCGGGGCTCAAACCCGGCAACAATGGCAGCTGGTTCCAGGACGTGCCGATGGTGCAGATGACCGCTGGGAATATCACGCCGATGACCTTCACCGGCGGCAAGACGCCGGTCAGCCTGGTGTATCGCGACGACATGGTGGTCTCGACCTATCGCGTCACGCCCAAGGTCGACATCCGCAATTCGGACGTCGTCTTCGTCGGCTATGGCATCAACGCCCCCGAAAAGGGCTGGAACGATTATGCCGGGGTCGATGTGAAGGGCAAGACGGTGATCGTGCTGGTCAACGATCCCGACTGGCAAGCGCCCGACAATCGGGGCCTCTTCGAAGGCAAGGCGATGACCTATTACGGCCGCTGGACCTACAAGTACGAAGAGGCCGCGCGTCAGGGCGCCGCCGCGGTGATCATCGTCCACGACACCGATCCCGCCGCTTATGGCTGGGGCGTGGTGCGGTCGAGCTGGTCGGGCGCGCAGCTCGAGCTCGACGAAAAGGGCGATCATATGGACCAGAGCCAGGCGATCGGCTGGATGCAGCTGGCCAAGGCCAAGCAGCTGTTCGCCAGCGCGGGCAAGGATTTCGACCGACTCCAAGGCGCCGCCAAGGTGAAGGGATTCAAGGCCGTCCCGCTCGGGGTCAAATTCTCGGTCGGCTTCACCAATACGATCAAGCGCCAGGCGTCGAAGAATGTCATCGGCATCCTGCCCGGAACCGAACGACCCGACGAGACGGTGGTCTATTCGGCGCATTGGGACCATCTCGGCCATTGCACCCCGGTCAAGGGCGACGGCATCTGCAACGGCGCGCTCGACAATGCCTCGGGCTCGGCCGGGCTGATCGCGCTGGCGGAAGCGCAGGCCAAGGCCGGGCCGGCCAAGCGGACGATGGTATTCCTGTCGGTCACCGCCGAGGAATCGGGGCTGCTCGGGTCCAAATATTATGCCGAACACCCGATCTTCCCGCTCGCGAAGACGGTCGGCGGGGTCAATATGGACGGACTGAACGTGATCGGCCCGGCTAGGGATTTCGTCGTCGCCGGTTATGGCAAGTCCGAGCTCGAGGATCTGATGAAACCGCTGGTCGAGGCGCAGGGCCGGGTGATGAAGCCCGAACCCAATCCCGAACGCGGCGGCTATTTCCGCTCGGACCATTTCAGCTTCGCCAAATTGGGCGTGCCGATGTTCGACGGCGGGTCGGGTGAGGATCTGGTCGATGGCGGAGTCGCCAAGGGCCATGCCGCGACGCTCGACTATATCGAGAACCGCTATCACAAGCCGCAGGACGAATATGATCCCAATTGGAACTGGTCGGGCGCGGTGCAGGACCTGACGCTCTACTATCAATTCGGCCGCCAGCTCGCCGACGGTTCGGCCTGGCCCAATTGGTACAAGACCGCCGAATTCCGCGCGATCCGCGACCGATCCCGCGCCGGGACGCGCGCCGGCCAGTGACGACGCTAGCGCCCCCCAAGCCCGAATGGGCGCCGCACAAGGCGGTGTGGATCGGATTCCCGAGCCATCCCGAATTGTGGGAACTCGACCTCGAGCCCGCGCGCGACGAAGTGACCGCCTTCGCGCGCGCCGTCCATGCCGACGGCAAGGGCGAGCAAGTGCTGCTGGTCGCCGCCGACGAAGAGGCCGCCGCCGCCGCTCGGCGGCGCGCCGGCGACGTCGCCAAGGTCGTGGTCCAGCCGTTCGGCGATATCTGGCTGCGCGATACGGGGCCGATCATCCGCGGCGACGGCGTGGCGGCCGATTTCCTGTTCAACGGCTGGGGCGGCAAATATGACTTGCCCGGCGATGACGATATCGGCGCGCGACTGGCCGGCGCGCGCGGCACGGCGGTCGAACGCTTCAACTGGGTGCTCGAAGGCGGCGCGATCGACGGCGACGGCCACGGGCTGGTGGTGACCACCGAGCAATGCCTGCTCAACCGCAACCGCAACGGGTCGATGTCGCGGACCGAGATCGAGGAGCTGCTCCATCGCGATCTCGGCTATAGTGAAGTGCTGTGGCTCGGCGACGGACTGCTCAACGACCATACCGACGGCCATGTCGACAACCTCGCGCGCTTCGTCGGCACGCGGCGCCTGGCGATCCCGCAAGCGAGCGAGAACGACCCCAATTGGCAGGTCTATCAACGCGCCACCGCGCGCGCGCTCCAGCATGGCGATATCGAGGTGGTGCCGATCCCCTCCCCCGGCCGCGTGCTGCGCGACGACGAGATCACCCCGGCGAGCTACATGAATTTCTATATCGGCAATGCCAGCGTGGTCGTGCCGCTCTACGGCACCGAGAATGACGACGCCGCGGTCGAGACGATCGGCGCGCTGTTTCCAGGACGTAAGACGGTCGGCCTGCGCGCCGACCATATCCTGACCGGCGGCGGCAGCTTCCATTGCATCTCGCAGCAGATTCCGGGGTGAGGTCGTCGCGAGCCCGCTATCCCGTTGCTCGCTGCGTGCGAACGTCCGCCACTGGTGGCTGTTAGACGCGCTGTGCTTTGATGGTGGAAGTTGCCGAGCGGAATTATAGCGGTATCCTCAGGGCAACTGAGCGCGAGGAAATGCCATGAAGCTGATCGTATTGGTTTTTGCATTGGCGGCTGGGTCGGCCCCGGCTTTCGCATCAGACAATGTTAGCGAGAGCTGCACTGGAACAGAAACCGTTCAGGTCGGCGCGCAGCAGCCGACGACGCTGCCATATTCGTTATATTTCAGCGCCGACTTGGCGAGCAAATCATATTGCTACGACAAATGCACCCAAGCGGAGACCTATCAGATCAGCGATGCCAGGTCGAACCCAATCAAACTGGCCGAACTCAACACCGGCGTTCAGACTCGCCGCCTAATTTATGATCGCAATACATCAGTTTTGACTGATTATCAGATCATCACCACTGGACCGATTACGATAGTGCGGAACGCATCTGCTACCTGCAAGGCAGCCAAATTTCAGGAGCCGTGGTCACAGTCGACGTCTCGACCGAAATAGCTCGGCACGTGTCAGGGCGGGGATATCGCCCTGCGGCTATTGCAGCGTGACCCGATCCTCGCCGTCGTGGCGGCCGAAGAATTGCATCAGCTGGACGACCAGTTCGGATCGCGCCGCCAGACCGGGGGCTTCGAGCAATGCCTGTTTCGCCGCCGCGTCGAATGGCGCGATCTGGGCGATGCCGTTGACCAAAGCCTCATCATCGAGCCGCGCCACCGAATCCCAGTCGACCGCATAGCCCTGCGCGTCGGCGAAGCGTCGCGATTCGGTTTCCAGCGCGGCACGATGCCCCAGCGACAGCGTCTCCGATTCGTGCGGCAACGGGATCAGTTCGGCCTCGACCTGGCGGAACGGCGTGGTGACCTCCAGCTCGCGCGCGACGCGGAACAGCGCGGTCCCCTCGAGCACGATATTGTAGCGGCCATCGTCGAGCGCCTCGACCTCGGCGATGCGGCCGACGCAGCCGAGGTCGAACAGCGGCGGATGATCGCCCTCACCGCGCGGCTGGATCATCCCGATGCGGCGGTCGCGCGCCATCGCTTCCGACACCATCGCGCAGTAACGCGGCTCGAAGATATGCAGCGGCAAATGCATCCGCGGAAACAGCAGCGCCCCCGCCAGCGGGAAGATCGAGAGCCGCGTCGTCGTCACGTGAACAAAATGGCCGACAGCCGCCGACGCTGCGCCGACACCCAGGGATCCTCCAGCCCGACCACTTCGAGCAATTTGAGGAATTGCGCGCGCGCGGCGCCGTCGTTCCAGGCGCGGTCCTTGGCGACGATCGCCAGGAACGACTCGGCGGCGGCATCGCGCTCGCCGGCCGCCATCTGCGCGTTGGCCAGGTCGAACCGCGCCTGCAGATTGTCGGGATCGGCCTCCGCCGCCGCGATCAGCGGCGCCAGATCCTCGGCGGGCGGGGCGGACCGCGCGAGATCGAGCGCGGCACGGGCGCGATCGATTTCCGGGCCTTTGGCGGCGTCTTCGGGCAAGGCGGCGAGCACCGCCTCGGCATCGTCCAGCCGGCCGAGCGCGACCAATGCGCGGACACGCCCCGACACGACTTCGGGATGGTCGGGCGCGATCTCGGCGATCTGCTCGAAATAGGACAGAGCGCGCTCGGCATCGCCGTCGCTCAATATCTGCTCGGCGGCGGCGACCAGGGGTTCGAGTTCGGCTTCCTGCTGCGCTTCGGCGCTTTCGACCGGCAATTGGCGAAGCACCTGGTCGAGCATCGCCTTCAATTGCGATTCGGTGCGCGCGGACGTCAGATCGGCGATCAACTGGCCCTGGAACATCGCATAGACGGTCGGGATCGACTTGATCTGGAATTGCGCGGCGATGAACTGGTTCTTGTCGGTATCGACCTTGGCCAGCACCACGCCCTTGTCGGCATAATCGGCGGCGACTTTTTCCAGCACCGGACTCAGCGCCTTGCACGGCCCGCACCATTCGGCCCAGAAATCGATGATCACCAGCTTGCTCATCGACGGTTCGACCACGTCACGGCGGAACGCCTCGACGGCCTCCTTCTGGTCCGGGGTCATTCCAAGCGTAGCCAAGTCTCTTCTCCGTCAGCGACAAAGGCCCTTATGTGGGCGCTGGCCTCGCGAAGCCAAGGCTTTTTGATCGCGCTGCAACAGGGGGTTGCGGACCTGCGGGAGCGCTGCTAATGGCCCCGCTCCTTACCCGCCCGTGACTTCACGGGCCGGCGCCAGAGCGGGCGTAGCTCAGGGGTAGAGCACAACCTTGCCAAGGTTGGGGTCGAGGGTTCGAATCCCTTCGCCCGCTCCAAAATCCAGTAAAATCAAGCGGTTACAAGATCAGAGTTTTCCGATCGCCGTAAAATATTCCATGTTCGGATCGTGTTCGGATTCGAGGATGGATATTCGGATTTTGGAAAAAACGGATCGCAAAGACCCTGCGTCGATCGCAGAGGCTGCGGAAAACGGCGAATCATCCGCAAAAGCACACGTCATCGCTTCCCGGACTTTTCGAGAGGGACGGATATACCTCTATCAGCGGTCGGACTTCAAAAAGCCCACCTGGCTATGCCGGGTGAAGGTTCCGAACGGCAAGGGATACGTTACTCGCAGTTCCGGGACCTGGGATGAGAATGAGGCGTTCAAGTTCGCATCCAATCTGTATGATCAGCTTCTCGTCAAATCGCTGACAGGAGAAGCGCCTCCTGGGAAGCGCATCGGTCCGGTGATCGATGCGTATGTCAAACGGCTGGAAGCGGAGAGCGGCAGAAGGTCGATCCACTACAAAATCCTGCTGATGAAGCGGGTGAAGCCGACCCTCGATCGCAAGACGTTCGAGGACCTCTCAACGGCGCTGTTGTCACGGGTGATCGACGATCAAATTGCGATGACTAAAAAGGGTTCTCTATCCCCGAACACGGTCAAACGGATTCTCGGGGACCTCCGGCACTTTCTGCAATGGTGCCAGGATCAGGGGTATATCGACGCGCTGCCGAAATTCCCGAAGGTCAACGGTGTTGCGTCACGTCGTCCGGACTTCGATCCTACCGACTGGAGGAAGCTCACCCGGCAGCTTCAGGAATACGTGAAGATAGAGAACCGTGCGGTTCGACGCGATCGGATGATGTTGCGGGACTACGTTTTGATTCTTGCCAACACCGGGATTCGAACGGGAGAAGCCCGAACGTTGAAATGGCGTGACATCGAAGAGATTTCCGGCCCGGACGGCACCAGCAACTTCGTTTTGCGAGTGTCTGGAAAGACCGGAAAACGGGAAGTCATAGCCCGTTCGTCAGAGGTGAAAACGTACTTCAGACGGATACGCGACCTTAGAATCGCAGAGTTGACGACACCTGAGAATCCCAACCCCACGCTGGGACCGGACGGATTGATCTTCTGCCACAAGGACGGATCGGAGATCGGTTCGTTCAAAAAGTCGTTCATGTCGCTTTTGAAGTTCGCAAAGGTCGAACGAGACAGCCACGGCGATTTGCGATCAATCTATTCGCTGCGGCATACCTATGCGACGTTCCGTTTGCATAACGGTGTCAGCGTGTACACGCTGGCAAGGAATATGGGCACATCCGTTGCCATGATCGAACAGCATTACGGGCATACGTCGAATGTCGCTTCTGCGGACGAGCTAACGAAACATTCCGGTCGCAGGCAGAACAAGGCAACGACACTTAACTGGCTCGATTAGAGCAAAACTCATAAAGCAGACTTTCGGCTTGCGCCCCACTAGCGGCCATTCCCCGGATACACGTAAACCCTAGCCACCACATCGGAGGAGGGCTTGTGAGAGACGCGCTGTTCGGTGACATTGAATACGAATTTGGATGGGTCGGCCAATGCGCATGGCCTTTCCTCGGCGTCGTTTCTGTCACTCGCTTGATAATTCCATGCGACGAAGGTGCTGAGATAAGCGCGGGTCAAAGATTGGCCTATGCGGCTTTTGAGCAGCGTAAGGCTGAAATGTGCAACGCCGCCGAAAATGCGATCTTTGCATACTATCGCGAGAATTTGTCGGACTTGCGCGCGCGTTTCGGTCCGCAATTCGCTGATCAGTGGGCACCGGAGATCGCTAGCGCGGAAGACCTATCTCGTCTGGTGACGGCCTCGGAAGTGATAATTCAGGAATCCTTCCGGAAGCCGCCCGAGCGAGTTGTCGGTCTGCTGTTCGACTGCGCTTGGGAGCCAAGCCTAGGTTTGGCGGTAAAATTCGTGGACGAGCGTTTGAACGACGTCGGCACGCAAGACATCGTTCTTTAGGACACCGCGTCAACGGCGGCTAACCACCCATTTCCGACCTTTCAGCCCTTGTGCTGATAGCAGTCGTTTATGGATCCAGGACCGAGCCTGTGGACCCAATAATGATCTGACCGGACCCGGACATATCACCTACAAGGAGATATGCCGTGGAATTGAAATTCGTATCCGCAACCCGTCCCGACAAGCCGAACGCAACCGTCCTGCGCCGTCAGAAGCTCGTCCGTCGGATAGATCAGCAGATCGGCTATGTGCGGCAGATGATCGATGGCCAGAATCCTCGTGCCGCATGGCCGTGGATGGATGAAGCTGGCGTCTATTTCCTCCCGATCAAATATGGTCGTCAGCCGCTCGAACTGAAAAAGGGCATGTTCGCGATCCAATGTCCCGACCTCGATCATGCCGAGGCCGCTCTATGCACGATTCGAGCGATGGTCCTGCAAGGAGAGTTCGACGGACAGCTCGACAAGGTATCCACCGACATTCGGAGCCGGTTCACCAAGTGAGGATGATTGCGCTTCGCGAGCGGGCGGTCGATGACCGCCTGCTTTCAATCGTTATTGGCACTGCTGCCAGGATTCGCCGCCTCCGGTTGGTCGGCGTCCATGTCCCGCGCTTGCAACTTCGATGGTGAAGTCAGTTGGCGCCGTATTGCAGTAGCCACATCGCTGGCGATATCCTCAACCTGCAGAGGCTTAACCAGTGACACGATAGGTTGCCCGTTCTCGACGGTCTTCTGGACGACAAAAGAGATTCTTGGATAGACAGGGGTATCCTCACGGCCGTCAACCAAGGCACTTGCCGTGCACTGGATTTGGCCGGTGGCAGTGTCAGTCCCATCAACAATCGTTTGGCTAAAACTAATCGCCGGAGCGGCGACTCGAACACGCTGCGCAGCCGCCAGCGCTTTAAGCGCCATTAGAGAGCTAGATTCGGGCCAACCGCGCTGAGCCCCCTTTATAATTGCCGCACTGATAAGCTTTTTCAGTGCATCCCAGGTAGCGCCGGACGTGCATATATCAGGCGCGTCTAGGCCCTCGGACAACGTTGATGACGGAATTGGAGGTGCCGAAGAGGTGGCACTGGGGGTGGCGTCCCTGATCGCGGTCGAGTTGTTAGCATCTGTAGATGCTGGGCGCTCGCAACCCGCGGTCACAAGCGTCAAAATTGGTACGAGCATTGCGGCTTTTTTCATCGTCCCTCCCCGGCATTGATCAATTGCCCGTCCTGGAATTCAGGTGTGCCGACAACGAATGACACGATTAGGGGACAGACCTCAACCCGGATCGTGCGCCATCCCGAGGCATGGATTTGGTCCATCTCCTCGGACGAAATGTGCGCCGGCACCGCATCGAGCGAGGTATGTCGCAGGAGGAGTTGGCGTTTCAGGCAGGGATGAAGCGCAGCTATTTGAGCGACCTTGAGCGCGGGACACGCAATCCAACGGTTCGCGCACTCGGACGACTCTCCGACGCGTTGAACGTCACCCCGGCAAGTTTACTGGTGGAGACGGAATAAAGGCGCCTAGGGCGTGGTTATGTTTATCCGGTCCGATCCTATTCCCTACGCGCGGCGCTAAGCTATGATCAGCGCTAATCGAGGCTGTGGAGAGCGGACAGAATGGCTGCGGCAGGAGTGAATTTGGACGCGCTTATACCGCGCGAGGATTTTGCTGCGGAAAGCGCACCATTCAAAGGAACTCCGACGGGGACCATCAGCATGGGCACGCTGGCTGATGATTTTTTCGTTCAGAGCCTCAGAAAACCAGATTTTCAGCGTGAAACCACGAACTGGACCCCACAGAAAATCGTGGATCTGATTTCTGCCTTTCTCGACGGCGATCTCATTCCGGCAATCATCCTTTGGCGATCTGGCCAATACGTTTTCGTCATTGACGGGGCGCATCGGCTCAGCGCGATTCTTGCGTGGATTTACGATGATTATGGCGACAAGTCGCGCTCGATCGCGTTCTTCCAGAACCAAGTACCTGAAGAGCAGAGGAAACTTGCAGAGCAAACCCGCAAGTTGGTCGATCAGCACATAGGAACCTACGCATCATATCGTGACGCAAATAGGAGCATCGAATTTGCGCCTGAGAAGATTCGTGAGCGTGTTGGAATGATGAACTCTAATTCATTTGTGGCGCAGTGGGTGCCAGCAGTGGATGCGACCGGGGCTGAGAACTCTTTCTTCAAGATCAATCAAGCCCCAACTCCGGTCGATCCTATCGAGAAGCGCATTCTTCGAGCCCGACACTCTGCCGCTGCGATCGCCACCAGAGCGATCAACCGGGGCGGAGTCGGGCATAAATACTGGAGCGACTTCGACGGCCTTGTGCAGCAAGAAATAGAGGAGGTCGGTAAAGCAATTTACGACGCCCTCTATCTACCTCCGATGGGGGGACTGCCCATCAAAACGTCCGACGTGCCCGTCGGTGGGCGTGGATACAGTTCGTTGCCGTTCGTGTTTGATCTTGTGAACCTAATCAATGGCGTAGGGGCAAAGGACCCCCTAGTGAAAGATCCCGACGGCCTGACGACCGTGCGCTACATGCGCAATGTTTGGGATCGAGTGCAGAGGATCACCACAAATCATGCGGGTTCTTTAGGCTTACATCCGCTCGCATATTTCTATACCCGTGGCGGCACTTTTCAGCCGATTGCGTTCCTTGCGATCACTCAAGTCGTCAAGCGGTTAGCTGACCGTGGGCAGCTAAACCGCTTTACCGACGTTCGTCATGCCTTCGAAAGCTTCCTAATGGCGCACAAGGAAGCCTTCACTCTTATCGTTAAGCGGCAAGGTAGCGGCCATAGGAGCCGTCCGGCACTTGAGGCTTTCATGGAGTTGGCGTTAGAGGGGCTGTGGGCAGGAAAATCGGACCCAGAGATTATCGCATCGATGTCAAAAGATCAGCGTTTCAGCTTCTTCGCCACGCCCGCCCCGGTACGGGGCGATGGTTCCGGTAAGCGTGATTTCAACACGAGTGCCAAGTCTGCCGCATTTGTCACAAGTTTAGAGCAAAGCGGTGTTCGTTGTGGAATATGCCGCGGGCTCATGCACCGGAACTCGATGCACACAGATCATATTGTTCGAAAGGAAGATGGTGGAGGTGCGCATTTTGACAACGCCCAAATTGCACACCCCTATTGTGATTCAACATACAAAGAGCAAGCCGTCAGACGATCGTAGGCATGCTGGGATGGTTAGACGACATCAGTTTGTAGTTCCCTCAGTCG
>DASVNU010000262.1:0-5720 GCA_036383655.1 Sphingomonas sp.
CAGAGGTTAAGGCTTTTGGCCCTGGTGGCCTCAGCGAGGGGCCGGGCGTTTTGGGCCATCAAATACCATATACCAACGAGGCTCGAACCATCTGCGACGCTAACGGCAAATGCTAAATTGGAGAGCGCGAAATGATCGTTAATCCAGCATGCGCGCTGACAGCGCTTCAGGCTCTGGCACTGCTCCTGGCTCAATCTGAGCAGCTTTATGATAAAGCCGAGCTGAATAGGTACCAAATAGCTTATCTAGATGAGGAAAATGGTGCGTATCTTGCTATAAATGGCGATAACTATAGCTATGGCTATTTAATGAGCATGTGGCGGAGTGATACGGGGGAGGTCAACGCCTTTGGTGCCAAAATTCTAGATTGCTCTGATAAGATATTGCGTTGCAAAGATATTGGTCTTGTGAAGATCGTAAGGCAGGACAAACCTAAAGCGGATCAGTTTAGGTTTGGCGGGTTTAGTTTTTCACGTCAAATCCGTGCCGACGGTATCCACTATAGGGCGGTATGCGGCGACGGCCCATGCCCATCGACCGCAGCGGCAGGGATATCGCTCGTACAGAACTACGATTACGTACTTGATACGCAAGGCAACGTAATAAGCTTACATATAAGCTATATGCCGGACAAAAACGGTATCGCTAAAAAGATTTTTCTTAAAAAAATGTCATGTGGGGCATTGCCTGTGTGATTCGGCCTGAGGATCAGGCCGCATTTGCAGCGCCGACGCGGCACGCTCAGCGCTTGTTACCCAGCTCCTTGCGCAACATCGCAAGCAGGCTCGGCATATCGGGCGGGTCCGACACGTCGGCGATCCGCCAGCCTTGCGGCAACTTGCTCAGCTTGATCGTCAGCGTCTTGGCGTATTTGCCGTCGAACGACAGCGCGACCTTGGCCGTCGCGCCGGTCGCGGTGGCGACGGGCACGCTGACCCTCGCGGTCATCCCGCCATCGTCCTGGCACGAGCACAGGATGACCCCGTCGATCACCCCGACCTCGCCGCTGCGCGCCGAATTCTTCTCGTCCTTGGTCAGCAAGGCGGTGATTTCGGGCACATAGACGCGGTCGTGCGGTGGTTCCTTGTAGGACGGTCCATTGGGTTTCTTCAGCCGCTGCATCCATGGGCCGTAAATGCCGTCGAGGAACGCCTTGGCCGCTGCGGCCGGGGTCTGCGGCGGGCCCGCCACCGCCGGCGCGCCCAGCGCCAGCAACAATCCGATCATCGCGCGTTTCACAGGCTTTCCCCCATTGGTCGAGTCCGCCTGATCTAGCACGCTGGGGCGCGAAGGATTGGAGATTGGCGACAAGCGTGCGACGAAACCGGGGGCGTCTGGGTCTAGCCCTTGTGCGGCGCCCGGCTGCCCTGGGGCGCCTCGTCCCGTTTCTTCATGCCGTAATCCCGCAGCACCGCCGCCACCCGCAGCCGGTAATCGCTGAACACCCCACCGCGCCCCGCGGCCTGCGCCCGGCGATGATCCTCGGTATTGCGCCACGCCGCCACTGCCGCTTCATCGCGAAAGAAGCTCAGCGACAATACCTTGCCGGGTGTCGTCAGGCTCTCGAACCGCTCGACCGAGATGAACCCGTCGACCGCCTCCAGCTCGGGTTTCAGCCGCGCGGCGATGTCGAGATAGGTGGCGCGTTGCCCCTCGGCGGGCTCGACCTCGAAGATCACCGCGATCATCGGTCGACCCTGGCCAGGAAGAGGCGGTCCTCGCGGCGGATGAAGCGCTGTTCCTGCGCGAAGGCGAAGTTCTTGCGGCCGAGCGGGTGATCCTTGAGCCGCGCGCGATACGCCTCGTACTCGGCCAGGTTCTCGATATTGTAAACGCCGTACGCGGTCGTCGCCGATCCTTCGTGCGGGGCGAAATATCCGATCAGATCGGCGCCGCACTCGGGGATCGCCTGGCCCCAGGTTCGGGCATAATCGACGAACGCGTCGCGGCCCCAGGGCTCGATATCGTAGCGGATGAAGCAGGTGATCATTCGGTCTTCTCCAAAGTGTCCGCGCACTTTAGCGATTCCGGCGGCGGCGATGGTTCGGTATGGATCGAACCATGAGAGAAGGACCCTATATCGCCGAAATCGCCGCGCTGATCGGCGACCCCGCGCGCACCAACATGCTGACCGCGCTGATGGACGGACGCGCGCTGACGGTGAGCGAGCTGGCGCAGGTCGCAGGCATCACCTTGCCGACCGCGAGCGGGCATATTGCGCGGATGGAGACGGCGGGGCTGCTCGCCGCGGAGAAACAGGGGCGGCATCGTTATTTGCGATTGTCGGGGCCGGACGTCGCCACCGCGCTCGAGGCGCTGATGGAATTGGCCCAGCGCACCGGTGCGGTCCGGGTGCGGACGGGGCCGCGCGACCCGGCGCTGCGCGAGGCGCGGGTGTGCTACGATCATCTCGCCGGCGCGCGCGCAGTGGCGGTGGCGGCGAAGCTGGCGGACGAGGGGATGATGGTCGACCACGGCCTGACCGACGCCGGCCGTTTCTGGCTCGCCGAGCGCGGCTTCGTGCGTGGTGATGGGCGACGACCGTTCTGCCGCACTTGCCTCGACTGGAGCGAGCGGCGGCATCATCTCGGCGGGGCGCTCGGCGCGCAGATCCTGAGCCGCGCGCTCGACGAGGGTTGGGCGCGGCGCGGCGAGGGCAGGGTGATCGATTTCGGCCAGCGCGGCGCGGCGGCATTCGACCGGTTGTTCGGGCTCTGAGCGAGCGGAAGGAGGGAGGAGTTTCGGCTTTTCCCCTCCCGCTTGCGGGAGGGGTTAGGGGAGGGTGTGTTCTTCCTGGCTGGAGGGTGACCGGCCCTCCCCCAGCCCCTCCCGCAAGCGGGAGGGGAGATACTGCCGTCCGCTATTTCATCAGCACCAATTCTTCCGCCATCGTCGGATGCAGCGCCACGGTCTGATCGAACGCGTCCTTGGTCAGCCCGGCCTTCACCGCGACCGCCGCCGCCTGCAGGATTTCCGCCGCTTCGGGTCCGATCATGTGGATGCCGAGAATCTTGTTGGTCTCGCCGTCGCAGATCATCTTGTAGAGCGCGCGCTCGTTGCGGCCCGCGAGGACGTTCTTCATCGGGCGGAAGTCGCTGACATAGACCTTGACCGAGCCGAATTTCATCTTGGCCTGGCTCTCGGTCAGCCCGACGCCCGCCATTTGCGGATGGCTGAATACCGCGGCGGGCACGCACTCGTAATCGACGCGGGTCGGCTTGTTGCCGAAGATGGTATCGGCGAACGCCTGGCCCTCGCGGATCGCGACCGGGGTCAGCTGGATACGGTCGGTGACGTCGCCGACCGCATAGATGCTCGGCACGGTCGAGCGATTGTCCTCGTCGACCTTGATCGCGCCCTTTTCGTTGAGCTCGACCCCGGCGGCGCCGAGCCCGAGATTCTCGGTATTGGGCACGCGGCCGGTCGCGAACATCACGCAATCGACCTCGATCGGCGCGTGGTTCGACATCGAGACCTTGAGGCTGCCGTCGGCCTGTTTCTCGATCCCTTCGAACTTGGCGTTGAAGCGGAAATCGATTCCCTTCATCATGCTGATCTGGAGCAGGCGGTCGCGGATCTGTTCGTCATAGCCGCGCAATATCTGGTCGCTGCGGTTGATCAGCGTCACCTTGGCGCCGAATTCGTGGAAGATGCCGGCGAATTCGTTGGCGATATAGCCGGCGCCGGCGATCAAGATGCGCTTGGGCACGCTGTCCAGATGGAACGCCTCGTTCGAGGTGATGCCAAATTCGTGGCCCGGGCAGGTCGGGACGTGCGGGCGGGCGCCGGTGGCGATCAGGATGTATCTGGAAGTCACCTCGCGCCCCGACGCCAGCCGGATCGAATTGGGTCCGGTCAGTTCGGCGTGTTCGTTGATGACCTCGACCTTGTGGCTGTCGAGCGTGGTATTGTACGCCTTGCTGATGCGGTCGACTTCCTCGAACACGTTGGCGGTCAGCGTCTTCCAGTCGAACTTGCAGTCGGGCACTTCCCAGCCGAAGCGCCGCGCGTCCATCAGATCCTCGGCGAAATGCGCGCCATAGACGAGCAGTTTCTTGGGCACGCAGCCGCGGATCACGCAGGTGCCGCCGACGCGATATTCCTCCGCCGCCGCGACCCGCGCGCCATGCGCCGCCGCGACCCGTGCCGCGCGCGTGCCGCCCGATCCGATACCGATGACGAACAGGTCGTAGTCATAGTCGCTCATATCTTTTCCCAATCGTCATCCCCGCGAAAGCGGGGACCCATCTCCATGACCTGCCACCGCTGCTCCCGTCGTGCTTGCCGCGCTCGCACGAGATGGGTCCCCGCTTTCGCGGGGATGACAGCGGTGAGGTCTATCCAAACGCCCGCTTGATCAGATCCTGGGTCGAGGGGTCGAAATCGCCGTCGCCCTTGGCCGCTGCCTTGGCCATTTCCTTGCCGAGTTCGACGCCGAACTGATCGAACGAATTGATCCCGAGCAGCACCCCCGACACGAACACGCGGTGCTCGTGATAGGCGATGAGAGCGCCCAACGTCCGCGGGTCGAGCTCGTCGAGCAGCAAGGTCGTCGACGGCCGGTCGCCCGGATAGGCGCGCGCCAGATCGTCGGGGTTCGCCTTGCCCTTCATCAGCGCGGCGCCTTGCGCGAACATGCTGTTGAGCAGGGTCTTGTGGTGGTCCTCGCTCAGCGTGTCGGCCTGCTCGATCACGCCGATGAATTCGAGCGGGACGAGGTGCGTTCCCTGGTGGAGCAACTGGAACACCGCATGCTGCTGATCGGTGCCGACCCCGCCCCAGGTGATCGGCGCGGTCGGGCGGCCGACGGGCTTGCCCTCGATCGTCGCGCCCTTGCCGTTCGATTCCATCTCGAGCTGCTGGAGATAGGAGGGGAGCAGCCGCAGCCGCTCATCATAGGCGAACACGCCTCGCGTCTCGCAGCCGAACGCCTGGGTGTAGAGCAGGTCGGCGAAGGCGGCGAGCGCGGGGACGTTCTCGTGCAGCGCCGACAGCCGGAAATGCCGGTCCATCTCGGCAGCACCTTCGAGCAGTTCGGAAAACGCGTCCCAGCCCAGCGCGATCGCCGCGGGGAAACCGATCGACGACCATAAGGAATAGCGCCCGCCCACGGTGTCGGCGAACGGCAGGATGCGCGTCTCGTCGACTCCCCATTCGATTGCCTTGTCGGGATCGGCGGTCAGCGCGACGACGCGGCCATAGGGGTCCTCGACTCCGCCCGCCTGCATCCACTCGACGACGCTTTCGGCGTTGAGCATCGTCTCGGTGGTGGTGAAGGTCTTGGATGCGATCGCCAGCACGGTCGCGCTCGGATCGAACCGCTTGAACACTTCCTCGAGCGCCAGGCCGTCGACGTTGGAAACGATCGCCACGTCATAACGGTTGGCATCGCGTCCCAGCGCATCGACCAAGAGATCGGGCCCGAGCGCCGATCCACCGATCCCGACCTGCAGGATGTTGCGGATCGGGCCCAAGGCTTCGGCCTCGATCGCGTCGATCAGCGCGCGCATCCGGGCGTGGAGCGCCTGCGCCTTGGCGACGTCGTCGGGGGCGCCCTCGCCGCGCTCGGCGGTATGGGTGACCGCGCGGTTCTCGGTAACGTTGATCACCTGGCCCGAAAACAACGCCTCGCGTTTGCCGGCCAGGTCGCTTGCCTTGGCCAGCTTCTCGAACGCCTTGATCGCTTCGTCGGTCAGATGCGTTTTCGACCAGTCGAAATG
>DASVNU010000263.1:0-8310 GCA_036383655.1 Sphingomonas sp.
TCGACCCCGCGCCGCTGATCGCCGCGTTCGACTTTTCGCGTTTCGGCCGCGCGCCGGCGCGGTTCGACGAGGGCGAGCTTGCCCAGCTCAACGCGCGGATCGTCCATCAGCTCGATTTCGCCGCGGTCGCCGATCGCTTGCCCAAGGGCATGGACAATGCGGCGTGGGAAGCGATTCGCCCCAATTTGACGACGGTCGCCGGCGCGGCCGAGTGGTGGCACGTGGTCGAGGGGCCAATCACGGCCGCGGTCGATCCCGAGGATTGCGATTTCCTGGCCGCCGCGCATCGGATCGCCGGCGAGATCGACTGGGCAGGCGATCCCTGGCACGCGCTGACCAACGCGCTCAAGGACGCGACCGGGCGCAAGGGCAAGCCGCTGTTCCTGCCGCTGCGCCGCGCATTGACCGGCATGGATCATGGCCCCGACATGGCCGCCTTGCTGCCGCTGATCGGTCGCTATCGCGCGCTGGAACGCCTCGCGTCGGGCTGATCGCCGACTATCTTGACGACTTTATGTAATGTTGTATCATCTCCGAGTCGCGGCATCAAAGGCCGTGCGAGGAGAGACGACATGCCGACTTATGGCGACCGTTATGGCGCAGGCCCGGCGTTCAAACCGGGCAGCATGGCGCTGGCGCTGGGACTGACCGTGGCCCCGATTGCTGGGCTGATCATGGGCCTGCAGCTCAAACACTTCATCAGCGACCCACCGGTCCTGACTACTTATGCCGTTCCGCCGGACCGGCCTCCGCCTCCGCCCGACCGCAAGCCGCAGCCCAAGACCGAGGCGCCGACTGAACTGGTCTACACTCCTCCCCATCCGCAAGTCCCGGTGCCACCGACCGATACGTTTCCGACGACCGAGACACCGCCGCCGCCGCTGACCGAACCCACCGTTGGAAAGGCGCCCGATCCCGGTCCTGTGTTCACGCCGGCGGTGGTCGCCAAGCCGGTCATGGTCGATGCGTTCATCGATCCACGCTATCAGGGGCTGCTCCAGCCGCCTTATCCGCCCGAGGAACAGCGCGCTGGGAATAGCGGTCGCGTCGTGCTCCGGGTGCTGGTCGGCACCGACGGCCGGGTGAAACAGGTCGAGAAGGTGTCGGCCGCATCGGACGCCTTCTTCGCCGCCGCGCAGCGCCAGGCGCTCGGCAAATGGCGGTTCAAGCCGGCGACCAAAGACGGCGTGCCGATCGAGCAATGGCAGACCATGAGTCTCCGGTTCGTGCTCAACGAGCAATGACCGTTACGGGCGCGGGGCTGGCCTGTTCGCCGTCCCGCGCCTATCTTGCGCCGATGGGAAGTTTTCTCGGCCGCTACAATCCGTTTCGCGCGTTGCTCGACCTGCGCCGCTATCTCGGCACGCGCAAGAAGCATGAAATCATCTTGATGTTCACGTCGCTGATGGTGTGCATCGTCATCGTCGCCGGCTTCGCGGCCGGTTCGCGGGTCGAGCCGGTGTGGAAGCGCCCGACCATCATCTATGTCGAATCGTGGCGCGCCGACCGCACCGATGCCGAGATCGTCGCGCAACAGAAGATCGACCAGGAAAAGAAGAAGATCCAAGACGCCAAGGAGAAAAAGTTCGAGGACGAGAAAAAGGCCGCGTTCAAGCGGCTGAACGACAAATTGTCGCCTTGGCTTTGACCCACGACCCGCGGTTCATGGCAGCCGCGCTGGCGCTCGCCGAGCGCGGCCGCGGGCGGACGGCGCCCAATCCCAATGTCGGCTGCGTGATCGTAAAGGACGGGCGCGTCGTCGGGCGCGGCTGGACCCAGCCCGGCGGGCGACCGCATGCCGAGGCGATGGCGCTGGCGATGGCCGGCGAGGCCGCGAAGGGCGCGACCGTCTACACGACGCTCGAACCCTGCGCGCACGAATCGCCACGCGGGCCGGCGTGCAGCGATCTGCTGATCGCCGCGGGAGTCGCCCAGGTCGTGATCGCGCTCGGCGACCCCGATCCGCGCACCGACGGCCAGGGCATCGCGCGATTGCGTGCCGCCGGGATCGCGGTGACCGACGGCGTGATGGCCGACGAGGCGTGCCGCTCGATGGCCGGGTTCCTCACCCGCCGCGCGCTTGGGCGGCCGCATGTGACGCTCAAGCTCGCCACCTCGCTCGACGGCTGCATCGCGCGCGCCGATGGCGAATCGAAATGGATCACCGGCGACGCGGCGCGCGCGCATGCCCATCTCGAGCGCGCGCGGCATGAGGCGATCCTGGTCGGGCGCGGTACCGCGGAAGCCGATGCGCCGCGGCTCGACGTGCGGCTCGGCGGGCTCGAGCAGCACAGCCCGCGGCGGCTGTTGATGACTCGCCATCGCGGCGATCACGAGCATTGGGACTGGGTCGAATCGCCCGCCGCGATCGCCGACCTCGAGCTGGTCGACCATGTCCTGGTCGAAGGCGGCGCCGGCGCGGCCTCGGCATTCCTCGCCGACGATTTGGTCGATCGGCTATTGCTCTATCGCGCGCCGATCCTGATCGGCGGCGGTCGGCCGGCGCTCGGCGACATCGGACTCGGCCATCTGGCGGAGGCGCACGGCCGCTGGCGGTTGCACGATGCGCGGATGTTGGGCATCGACCGGCTCGAACTATACGAACGGACCCGCGCCTGATCCTTTGGGGTTGGCGCAAACAAGGAAGCGTGGATGTTCACGGGCATCATTTCCGACATCGGATCGATCCGGTCGATCGAGCATCGCGGCGATCTGCGCGCGGTGGTCGCGACCGCCTATGACACCAGCCATGTCGATCTCGGCGCGTCGATCTCGTGTTCGGGCGTGTGCCTGACCGTGGTCGACAAGGGCCCCGGCTGGTTCACCGTCGACATATCGGGCGAAACCGTCTCGCGCACCGCGCAGGGGCAATGGAGCGAGGGGCGCAAGCTCAATCTCGAGCGCGCGATGAAGCTGGGCGACGAACTCGGCGGGCATATCGTCACCGGGCATGTCGATGGCGTCGCCGAAGTGGTGCGGGTCGAGCCGTCGGGCGATTCGAAGACGATCGCGTTTCGCGTCGCGCGCGACCTCGCGCCCTATATCGCCGCCAAGGGATCGGTGACGGTCGACGGCGTCTCGCTGACGGTCAACAATGTCAGCGACGGGGCGGAAGGGACGGACTTCACCGTCAATCTGATCCCGCATACCCAGGCAGTGACCACCCTCGGCGCGATCGAGGTCGGGCAAGCGGTCAATATCGAGATCGACGTGCTCGCGCGCTATCTCAGCCGGATGCGCTCGCTTATCGAAAACTAGCGTTTCGGTGTGATTCTGCGCTGGACTCATCACATTTCAATGTGATATTTCGCCCATCATGAGCACTATCGTGATCGATCGCGTCCGCGATCTCGTCTCCTCGGGTGGCATTTCGCGCTCGGGGCTTGCCCGCGCCGCCGGGCTCCACGCCAATTCGCTGCGCATGCTCGACGAGCCGGAATGGAATCCGACCGCCGACACGCTGCGCAAGCTGGAGGTCTATCTCGACCGGCGCGAGAAGCGCCCGGCGTTGGTGCCGATCGAGGAGATCATCGAGGAAGCGCGCAACGGCCGTATGACCATCCTGGTCGATGACGAGGATCGCGAGAATGAAGGCGATCTGATCATACCGGCGCAGATGGCGACGCCCGACGCGATCAACTTCATGGCGCGCTTCGGTCGCGGGCTGATCTGCCTGACCTTGACCGAGGCGCGGATCAAGCAACTCGAACTCGAGCCGATGGTCCGCAACAACGGCACGCGCCACGGCACCGCCTTCACCGCGTCGATCGAAGCACGCGAAGGCATCACCACCGGGATTTCGGCGCACGATCGCGCGCGCACCGTGTCGGTCGCGATCGACGCATCGAAGAGCGCCGAGGATATCGTCTCGCCGGGTCACGTCTTTCCGCTGATCGCGCGCGACGGCGGCGTACTGGTCCGCGCCGGCCATACCGAAGCCGCGGTCGACGTCGCGCGGCTCGCCGGGCTCAACCCGTCGGGCGTGATCTGCGAGGTCATGAAGGACGATGGCACGATGGCGCGGATGGACGACCTGATCGCCTTCGCGCAGGAGCACAAGCTCAAGATCGGCACGATCCGCGACCTGATCGCCTATCGCCGCCAGCACGACCATCTCGTCGAGCGCCGCGCCGAAGCGCGCTTCACCAGCCGCTGGGGCGGCGAATGGACCGCGCGGACCTATTACAACAAGGCAACCGGCACCGAGCAGATCGCGCTGATCAAGGGGCATATCGACCCCGACAAGCCGACCCTGGTCCGGATGCACGCGATGAGCGTGTTCGCCGACCTGTTCGGTGAGGACGGCAAGCGCGCCGGGCTGCTCGAACGCTCGATGGAGATCATCGGCAAGGCGGGGTCGGGCGTCGTCGTGCTGCTATCGCCGTCGGGCGCGAACGGATTCAGCCAGGCGCTGCAGCACAAGGCCGGCGCACCGATGCCCGATGAATTGCGCGATTACGGTGTCGGCGCGCAGATCCTGACCGAATTGGGGGTCGAGGACATGATCCTGTTGACCAACACGCATCACACGCTCGTCGCATTGGACGGCTATGGCCTATCCATCGTAGGAGAACGCGCGATCGACCTGGGGGGATTGAACTGATGGCGCGAATATTGATCGTCGAGGCGCGCTTCTACGACCATCTCAACGACATGCTGCTGGCCGGCGCACGCCGCGCGATCGAGGAAGCGGGGCACCATCACGAGACGGTGACCGTTCCCGGCGCGCTCGAAATTCCCGGTGCGCTGGCGCTGGCGGCGGAGACCGGGCGCTATGACGCTTATGTCGCGATCGGCGTGGTGATTCGCGGCGAGACCTATCATTTCGAGATCGTCTCGAACGAAAGCGCGCGCGGCATCATGGCGCTGACGATGGACGGCATCGCGATCGGCAACGGCATCCTGACCACCGAGAACGAGGCGCAGGCGATCTATCGCGCCGATCCCGCCCAGGCCGACAAGGGCGGCGGCGCGGCCAAGGCGGCGCTGGCGATGCTCGACCTCCGGCAGAAATTCGGCTGACATGCCGTCGGGGCCGCCGCCGTCGCGCTATCGCGTGATCGAGCGCGGCGGCCGGTTGCAGGTCATCGATAGCTGGGCGGCGACGCGGCCGCCGGCGATGGCGGCCTATGCCGATCCGGTAGCGGTCGAGGACGTCGATCCGTCCGATCCGCCCTTCGCCGATAGGGCGGCGGAGGCCTGGTCCGATACCCCGCCACCGCCCGTGGGTTTCGCCGATATGTCGGCCCAGCCGGCAATGACGCTGGACCGGGCGACCCCCGCAGCGCCGCCGCCACGCGCGCCCGACCTGGTGGCGGGGCCGCCCGAATTGTTGCGCAACGTCGCCGCCACGATCTGCGGCGATGCGCGCGACGCCGACGGGCGCCTGGTGCTCAAGACCGCGCGTTTCTACGACAGTCGCGCGCCGCGGGCGATCGCGCTCGATGCCGAGGGCGAGCGCCAACTGGGGCTGGCGATACTGGTCGTGTTGGCGCTGGCGGTCGGCGCAATGCTGTTCACCGCGACATTGGGCTGGCCGGGCATCGTGGTCGGGGTGATCGCGGTCGGGCTGGTGCGTCAGGTCAATCTGGTCGCGACTCCCTGGCTCGATCGTCTGGCGGCGCGGACGCGCTGATCACACCGTCTTGAGCGTGCCGCGCCGGTGAAGATATTCGAGTAGCTTGCGCCACAGCGCCATGGAGATGCGCATCGGCTGCCCCAGCAACGGATTGACGAAGCAGAACAGCAGCGCCGTCGCGGTGCCGAGGATGACCGCCCAGTCGCGCCGGCGGATCATCGCGGCATATTCGGGGTCGAGGTCGCGAACACCGCGTCCGAAAAGAACACCAGCCGTTCCAGCGCATGCGCCGGCGCGCCGTGATGCATCGGCTGGTCGGTCGCGTCGTTCATTTCGGTCCCCTTAGAAATCCTATCGTGGCATGGCGCCGCGGCGCTTGCCAAGCATGCTCCGCTGCCGCCAATAGGACCGACGAGGGAGAGCCGCATGTCCGAACAGAGCGTTTATCCGGTACCGGCAGATTGGGCCAAGCGCGCGAAGGTCGATCGCGCCGGCTATGAAAAGCTGTACGGCCGCAGCCTGGCCGATCCCGGCACCTTCTGGCTCGAACAGGCGCGCCGGCTCGACTGGATCAAGCGCCCCGAAATGGCCGGCGACTGGTCGTTCGGCCAGGACGATTTCCGCATCAGCTGGTTCGCCGACGGCGTGCTCAACGCCTCCGCCAATTGCCTCGACCGCCACCTCGCGGCGCGCGGCGACACCGTCGCCCTGATCTGGGAACCCGACGATCCCGCCGAGGCGCCGCGTCGCATCACCTATCGCGAGCTCCACCGCGACGTCTGCCGCTTCGCCAATGCGCTCAAGGACCAGGGAGTCGCCAAGGGCGATCGTGTCACGATCTACATGCCGATGATACCCGAAGCGGCGGTCGCGATCCTCGCGTGCGCCAGGATCGGCGCGATCCATTCGGTGGTGTTCGGCGGCTTCTCGCCCGAAGCGCTCGCCGGGCGGATCGAGGATTGCGGATCGACGCTCGTCATCACCGCCGACGAAGGCCGGCGCGGCGGCAAGAAGGTCCCGCTCAAGGCCAATGTCGATGTCGCGCGCAACCATGCGCCGGGGCTGCAAAAAGTCATCGTCGTCCGCGCGACGGGCGGTGAGGTCGCGATGGGCGACGGCGATCTATGGTATCACGATTTGGTCGACGCTGCGTCGGTCGAGTGCCGGCCCGAGCCGATGGGCGCGGAGGACCCGTTGTTCATCCTCTATACTTCGGGATCGACCGGCAAGCCCAAGGGCGTGCTGCACACGACCGGCGGTTATCTGCTCTGGGCCAGCCTCAGCCACGAGCTGACCTTCGACTATCGCCCCGGCCAGATCTATTGGTGCGCGGCGGATATCGGCTGGGTCACCGGGCACAGCTATATCCTCTACGGCCCGCTCGCCAATGGCGCGACCAGCCTGATGTTCGAAGGCGTGCCCAATTGGCCCGACGCCAGCCGCATCTGGCAAGTCGTCGACCGCCACCAGGTCGAGATCCTCTATACCGCGCCGACCGCGCTGCGCGCGCTGATGCGCGAAGGCGACGATTACGTGACGCGGACCAGCCGCCAGTCGTTGAAGCTGCTCGGCACGGTCGGTGAGCCGATCAATCCAGAGGCGTGGCGCTGGTATCACGACGTGGTCGGCGACGGTCGCTGCCCGATCGTCGATACCTGGTGGCAGACCGAAACCGGCGGCCACATGATCACGCCGCTGCCCGGCGCGACCGACCTCAAGCCCGGCAGCGCGACCTTGCCCTTCCCCGGCGTCGATCCGCAGATCGTCGATACCGACGGTGCCGTGCTCAACGGCGCGACCGAGGGGAATCTGGTCATCGCGAAAAGCTGGCCGGGGCAGATGCGCAGCGTCTGGGGCGATCACGACCGTTTCTTCCAGACCTATTTCACCACCTACCCTGGCAAATATTTCACCGGCGACGGCTGCCGCCGCGACGAGGACGGCTATTACTGGATCACCGGCCGCGTCGACGACGTGATCAACGTCAGCGGCCACCGCATGGGTACCGCCGAGGTCGAAAGCGCATTGGTGCTCCATGCCAAGGTCGCCGAGGCGGCGGTGGTCGGCTTTCCGCACGACATCAAGGGGCAGGGCATCTACGCTTATGTCACCCTGAACGCCGACGAGGCGCCGTCGGAGGAATTGCGCAAGGAACTCGTCCAATGGGTGCGGATGGAGATCGGCCCGATCGCCTCGCCCGACGCGGTGCAATTCGCGCCAGGCCTGCCCAAGACGCGATCGGGCAAGATCATGCGCCGCATCCTGCGCAAGATCGCCGAGGGCGACGTGTCGAACCTGGGCGATATTTCGACGCTGGCCGATCCCGCGGTGGTCGACGATCTGGTGAAGAATCGGGTCGGGTGATCGCAGGGTGGATCGCGGCGATATCACACGGCAGGAGGTCGACGCGATATAGCGAACGGCTCGACTAATCCCCTGTCACCCCGGACTTGTTCCGGGGCCCAAGGCTCAACAACGGAATCCAGCGGTTGTTGTGCGTTGAATGCGGGAACGAGTCCGGCATGACGGTTGGAGGGAGGTGTACCTCTACCTCACACGAAACAGGCGATCTCGCCCATGTCGCGCGGGATCGGATAGCCGGTCACCTTGACTCCCGCGGCGTCGAGCCAGGCATGCGCGTCGATCGCGCGGGCGCCGTTGGGGCTGGCGCCGAAGTGCATCACGCTGGCGACGCCGCGGCGGCGAAGCATCGCGTGCGCCGCCATCGCTTG
>DASVNU010000264.1:0-8293 GCA_036383655.1 Sphingomonas sp.
TCCATTTGCTCCATTCCTGGTTCAACCGGGGTTTTCTGGTCATGCAGCGGATCGACTGGTCGAGTTCCGCCGACCTGCTGGAACGGATCATCCGGTATGAGGCGGTCCATTCCATCGCGACCTGGGACGAACTTCGCGACCGGCTGCTGCCGCGCGATCGGCGCTGTTACGGATTCTTCCATCCGGCGCTGGGCGACGAGCCTCTGATCTTCGTCGAGGTCGCGCTGACCGATATGGTTCCGTCCTCGATCCAGGACATTCTTGCGACCGGCCGGCCGGCATCGGACCCCGCCAAGACGCGTGTCGCCGTTTTCTATTCGATCTCGAACTGTCAGCCGGGCTTGGCCGGAATTTCGTTCGGCCAGTTCCTGATCAAGCAGGTCGTCGACGACCTCAGGACGGAATTCCACCAGCTCGAGACATTCGTCACCCTGTCTCCGATCCCGGGGTTCATGGCTTGGCTGAAACGCGCGGCATCGGAGGGCGACGCGGCCGCCGCGGCGGCATTGGCGGACGGGGAGCCCGACGCTGCATGGCCGAGCGGGGATGCGCGGCGGCAATCGCGAATAGCCCTCGCCGCTCGTTATTTCTTGGTCGAGCGCGACGACCGCGGGCGGCTGGTCGATCCGGTCGCGCGCTTCCATGTCGGAAACGGCGCCTCGATCGACCGGCTATGCTGGCTGGGCGACACCAGCCGGCGCGGCATGGCGCAGGCCGGCGGGCTGATGGTCAATTACCGATATGACCTTGCCACCATCGAGGCCAATCACCGCGCTTATGCGCGCCGCCGCGAAGTTGCCGCGAGCGCGGCGGTGCGCGTGCTGTTCGAGCCCCGCGCCAGCCGCGCCCGTCGAGCGGTAGCCTAAGGCGCCGCGGCGAATAGCCGGAGCCGCCATTCGCTTCGCGCTTAGCGGTCCTCCCAGATCAGACGCTCGATCCGGTCGGGGTCGAACACCAGGGTCGGCGATCGCGAGAGCACCATCGTCCGTCGATACGTCCGATCATATCTCTGCCACGTCGGCAGCCCTGGCGCGGCAGGCACGCGGCCGTGCACGAAGCCAATCACCGCGCGATGCATGGCGTCGGCGAGCGGCTGATCGGCGGCGGAAAGGCCGAAAAACCCCGCGAAGGGCGGCTGCGTCACACGGTCGAAGGTGAACGGCACGTCGAGCACGTGCGGGCTATGGCCGGCGAATGGGCCGCCGGGCGCGGGATAGGTGAGCCGGTAGCGGTATACCGCGGCGCCGCGATCGGCGTGGCGTTCGGCAATGCGCAGGCACGGCATGCCATATTCCTCAGCCGTGAGGAGCCGCCAGTGCCGCTCCGCGACCGAAAGATCGGGGAAGGCGCGGGCATAGGCGGCATCCAGCGCTGCCATGCGCGCCATACTCTCATTGGAGACATTCTGCTCGGGAAGTGCTCCGCCAGCCGATGCCGCCGGCAGGAAGACGCGGCTTTCGTCGGCATTGGTGCCGATCAGCATCGGGACCGGGCGAACACCGCCCGCGGCAATGCGCTCAAGCGGCGTTTTCGGCAGGAGTGCGGTGCCGGTCATTGGGCGGAACGGGAAATTGCGCGGCCAGGCCGTCTTTGCCGCCGCTTGCGCCGCGAGGATCGCCTCGACCGGTGCGGTGGGCAGCTTGTCGACCCCACCCAGCTTGGCGACGAACAAGCGGGCGAATTCGCGCGCCTGTTGCGGCGTGTGCACGGTCTGGCCGCCGCCGCTGAAGATCGCCGCATTGGCGTAGAGCCGGTCCGCGGCGGGCACGCCCATCAACGTCGCGACATTCTTGCCGCCGGCCGACTCGCCGGCAATCGTGACCCGTGCCGGATTCCCACCGAATGCGGCGATGTTCGCGCGAACCCAGCCGAGCGCCAGGACGAGGTCGCGAACGCCGTTGTTGGCGCTGCCGGCATAAGACGGGCCGAGCAGTTCGCCCATCTCGGTAAAGCCGAGCGCGCCGATACGGTAATTGGCGGTGACGCAGATGACGCCGTGCGCCGCGAAGCGATCGCCGGCAGTGCTGGCATCGCCGCTCCAGCCGGTCTCGTTTCCGCCGCCATGGATCCAGAACAGCACCGGATATCGGCCGGGCCGGGCCGGCGCCCAGATGTTGAGCTGGAGGCAATCCTCGCTCTTGGTGCCGGCGAAGGGAACGAAGCCCGGCGGCTGCGGCGCCACCGCGGCCGGCGCGGTCGCGTCGCGTATGCCGCGCCAGGCGGGAGCTGCATCCGGCGCAGCGAAACGCGCCGCCGCACCGTAGGGGATGCCGGTGAAGACGCGGACGCCGTCGCTGCTCCGCCCGCGCACCAGTCCGCTCCCGGTGGCCACGACGAGCGGATCCGCGCCGACCCCGACTGCCGCGGCTCGCGCCGCGAAGGGAGAGGTCGCGGCGAACGCGAGGAAAGCGCGGCGGTCGAGAAACGTCATCGCGTCAGGCCTGCTGCCGGACGAAGAGATGGCCATAGGCCTCCCGCAATTGCTTCTTCTGTATCTTCCCCATCGCGTTGCGCGGCAGTTCCGGCACGAACATGATCCGCCGCGGTTGCTTGAAGCGCGCCAGCTTTCCCTCCAGCGCCGCGAGCATGGCGGCCTCGTCCAAGGCATCGTCGCGACGCTGCACGACCGCGACCACGGCTTCGCCCATGTCGGGATGCGGCACGCCGATCACGGCGCTTTCGGCCACGCCGGGAACGGCATCGAGCAATGCCTCGACTTCGGCCGGATAGACGTTGAAGCCGCCGCAGATGATGAGATCCTTGGCCCGGCCGACGATCGAAACGTAACCGCGCGCATCCACCACGCCGAGATCGCCGGTGATGAAGAAGCCATCGGGACGCAGTTCTTCGGCGGTCTTCTCCGGCAATCGCCAATAGCCGCTGAACACGTTGGGCCCGCGTACCTCGATCATGCCCGCCTCGCCCTGGGCAAGGGGCGTCGCATTCTGGGGATCGGTGATACGCAATTCGACGCCCGGCAACGGCAGGCCGACGCTCCCCGGGACACGCTCGCCCTCATAAGGGTTGGACGTGTTCATGTTGGTTTCGGTCATGCCATAGCGTTCAAGAATGGCGTGGCCGGTGCGCTCGTTGAAGTCCTTGTGCGTCTCGGCCGAAAGCGGTGCCGAGCCGGACACGAACAGCCGCATGTGCGCCGCGAGTTCGCGGGTGAATCCGGGATGGGCGAGCAGGCGGGTATAGAACGTCGGCACGCCCATCATCACGCTGGCGCGCGGCATCAGCCGGATCAGTTCGGCGGCGTCGAATTTGGGCAGCAGGATGATCGCGCTGCCCGCGACGATCGAGATGTTGGTGGCAACGAACAGTCCGTGCGTGTGGAAGATAGGCAGCGCATGGAGCAGGCGGTCTGCTTGCGTGAAGCGCCAGACCTCGGCCAGCGTGCGGGCGTTTGAGGCGAGATTGCCCTGCGTCAGCATCGCCCCCTTCGACCGTCCGGTCGTGCCCGACGTGTAGAGGATCGCGGCAATATCGTCGTTCGCGACGGTCGCGACGGGGCTTTCCGCCGCCAGGTCGGACAGCGCCGCCGTCAGCGTCCCTTCGCTTCCCGCACCCAGCGTCAGGCGATTGGGGACTCCGATCGCTCCGCAGAGCGATGCCATCGCCTCTTCGTCCGCGGGGCGATGGATGAACAATGCAGGCACCGCGTCGCGCAGGAAGAATTCGACTTCGGCGGGCGTGTAGGCGGTATTGAGCGGGAGATAGATGGCGCCGATCCGTAGCGCAGCCAGATAGGTGAGCAGGGCATCGGCGCTCTTCTCGACCTGAACGGCGACCCGCTCGCCGCTCGCCACGCCGCGTTGGCGGAACAGAGCGGCCATCTGTCCGCTGCGCGCCCATGCGTCGGCATAAGTGGTCACCGTCTCGTCGGGAAGGATCAGGAATGGAGCGTCGGGCGTGGCTGTGGCATGCTGCCTGAACGCCGAGAGGATGTCCTGCTCCATCAATTGCCCCGCTGCCGAAATCATATCGTCGTTATCGCCGCGATCCTCTGCTTTTGGATGGAAGATCGCTGGAATCGGGCATACTGTATGCAACAGGACTTGATAAGTAAAGTTGCGCATGCAACGTTAGGGGATGGAAATGGTTGAAGACGGTCTTGGTATGCTGCTTTCGGAGCGCATCCGTGTCGCCTTGGCCGACGAGATAACGTCGGGAACACTCGTGCCGGGGTTCACCCTCGACGAGCAACAGATCGGCGACCGTTACGGCGCTTCGCGTACGCCGGTGCGCGAGGCGATCCGCCAACTCGCCGCGGTCGGCCTGGTGGAGATGCGCCCGCGCCGCGGCGCGGTCGTCGCCGGCTTCACTACCGAGCGGATCGTCGAGATGTTCGAGATGGCGGCCGAGATCGAGGCGATGTGCGTGCGGTTGGCGGCCCATCGCATGACCCCGCTCGAGCGGGGCCGGCTCGCCCAATTGCACGAAGAATCGGAAGCGATGGTCGCGGCCGGCGATATCGACGCTTATGATCGTCTGAACTGGACCTTCCATCAGACGATCTACAACGGCTCGCACAATTCGTTCATCGCCGAGCAGGCGACGGCGCTGCGCGATCGCATCGCCGCGTTCCGCCGTGCGCAGCTGCGCGAAACGGGCCGGCCGGTGCGCTCGCGCGCCGAGCATGGCGAAGTTCTCGACGCGATCATGCGCGGTGACGGCGAGGAAGCGGCGCGGCGCATGCGGGCGCACATGTTCAACGCCGCCATCGCCCTCGGGCGGTTCACGGCCAAGCGCAACGGACCATCAGGCGACTGAAGCCGGCATAAGGGGAGGGAAGATGGCGATATACGGAACGGCGTTGCTCGCCATATGCACCTTGCTGGGCGTCGCGCTCGGCGAAGCGCTGGGACTGGCGCTGCACGTCAAGGCGAATGTCGGCGGCGTCGGGCTGGCGATGCTGCTGTTGATCGCCGCCAAGCAATGGCTCGCCGGCCGCGGCGTGTTGACTCCCACGTTCAGGCTCGGCGTCGAATTCTGGGCGCTGATGTACATTCCGATCGTGGTGGCGATGGCGGCGCAGCAGGACGTGCTGGCCGCGCTGCATGGCGGCCCGATGGTGCTGATCGCGGGCGTGACGGTAGTCCTGTTGTGCTTCGGGCTGGTCGCCGCGCTCGGCCGCCTGGTGAAGACGCCGTGACCGAATCCCTGCACAAGATCGTCGCCGAACAGGGTCTTGTGCTCGCCTTCGCGTTGGTCGGCGTGCTGATGTGGCTGAGCGCGGTCATCTGCCGGCGGCTCACGGCGGGAAGGATTCACGCCAGCGCCATCGCGATCGTCGCGGCCCTGGCTCTGGCCTGGCTCGGCGGCGTGCTGACCGGCGGCAAGAAGGGTCTCGCCGATGTCCCCGCCTTTGCCGGCCTGGCTTTGCTCGGCGGACCGATGCTGCGTGATTTCGCGATCGTTGCCACCGCGTTCGAGGTCGACGTGTCGGAGGCGCGCAAGGCCGGCCTGGTCGGGGTCATTGCGCTTGCCTTGGGCACGATCGTGCCGTTCGTGGTCGGCGTCCTTATCGCGTGGAGCTTCGGCTATCGGGATGCGGTCTCGCTGGCGACGCTCGGTGCCGGCGCGGTGACCTATATCGTCGGGCCGGTTACCGGTGCAGCGCTCGGGGCATCTTCGCCGGTGATCGCGCTTTCGATCGCGACCGGCGTGTTCAAAGCGGTTCTGGTGATGACGCTCACGCCGTTCGTCGCGCGGTTCATTGGACTCGACAATCCGCGCAGCGCGATGATCTTCGGCGGCCTGATGGGCACCGTCAGTGGTGTGACCGGCGGGTTGGCGGCGACCGATCCCAAATTGGTGCCCTATGGCGCGTTGACGGCCACTTTCCATACCGGGATCGGCTGCCTGGTTTGCCCGTCCTTGTTCTTCATCATCCTAACCCACCTGACCTGATCGGGTCGCGAGCGGGCTGTCGTTAGCGCGACAATGTATATGCGATTCCCTTTTGCTGGCGTCATTGCATACAACTTGCACTTTACGTTTGACAAAGCATACTAGCGAGAATACTCGCTCTAGTCCTGTAGCGTGCTGGTTATGCGGTCGCGGGTCAATTGGCCCATTGCGTATGCGATCTCGATCTTTGCGTATACAGGAACGCCGCGCAGACTGAAAACAGTTGCGGAAAAACAATGTTCGCGCCGCTCGCTCGGCTGCGCGATGTGGAGGGGATTTCAAATGCGCAACTGCTTGTTGTTGTCCGTTTCGCTGGGTGCGGTTGCGCTCAGCCTGTCGCTAGCGCCGCAAGCGCGAGCACAGTCCACGCCGGCACCGACTCCCGATGCGCCCGCGGCAGCGACGGATAATCAGGGCAGTGGCTTCCCCGACATCGTCGTGACCGCGCAGAAGCGGAGCGAGCGCCTTCAGGACGTTCCCGTTGCCGTGAGCTCGATCAGCGGAGAGCTGTTGAAGGCGACCAATCTCACCAACATCACCGATATCCGCTTCCTGGCGCCGAGCGTGCAATTTGCAGAATCGAACAGCGTCCGCGGTGAAGGCTTCGCGATCCGCGGGGTCGGCACCTTCGCCTTCGCCGACGGCACCGAACAGAGCGTGAGCGTGGTGGTCGACGGCGTCGTGCTCGGTCGACCGGGCATGGGCACCGGCGACCTCGCCGACATCGCCCAGGTCGACGTGCTGCGCGGACCGCAGGGCATGCTGTTCGGCAAAGGCGGTTCGGCCGGCGTGGTCAGCATCACGACGCGCAATCCCACCCAGGAGTTCGAGGCCAGTGGCCGTGCTTCCTACGGAACCGACAACGAGACGAAATTGCAGGGGGTCGTGAACGCGCCGCTGACCGACCAGCTGGCGTTGCGCGTCAACGGCTATCTGAACCACCGCGATGGCTTTATCGACGATGTCTATAACGGCAAGAAGCTTGGCGGCGTGACCGAGGGCGGGTTCCGCGCCAAGCTGCTCTACCAGCCGAACGACGATCTCAGCATCCTGCTGGCGGGCGACTGGGGTCATCATGATTCGGCGTGCTGCCAGTCGGTCATCATCGGCACCGTGGGTGCCGCGCCGGGCAATTACGTCATCTCGCGCCTCGGCGCGTACAATATCGTGCCGAGCTACGACAACAATCAGACCAATGTCGGCGGCGACGTCTATATGAACATGACCCAGTGGGGCGGCTCGCTGGAAATCAATCGCTCGATGGGCGATTTCACGCTGACATCGATCACTGCCTATCGCCGCTGGGTGCTGCACGACAATACCGATACCGGCTTCACCGATACCCCGTTCTTCCCGGTCAACGGCGCAGACGAACGGCAACAGCAGCTGACCCAGGAGTTGCGCCTGGCGTCGCCGAAAAAGGGTCTCGTCGACTATGTGGTGGGGCTCTATTATTTCAATCAGAACCTGAAGGCCGCTTACCCCCAACGGGGTCAGTTGGGGCTGCCGGCCGCAACGACCTATTTCAGCCGCAAGGCGCAGCCGGACATCCAGACGCTGAACTATGCCGTCTTCGGTCAGGCGAACATCAATCTCTCGTCCAACTTCAAGCTGATCGCGGGCGGCCGCTACACGCATGACGACCTCACCATGGTCAAATACGACCGCACGCTGGTCGATCCGACCGACGCGGCTTTCCCTGGAGCCCCGCCACTCTCGTTCAATCAGACCAATTATCCCAGCAACCGCAAGGCAGACAATTTCTCGTACAAGCTGGGCGCGCAATATAAGATCACGCCCGACCTGATGGTCTATTACACCCATGCGCGCGGCTATAAGGGCCCGGGTATCGGCCTGGTCAGCGGCTATGCGCTTGGCCAGCCGCTATTCTCCGATCCGGAAATCCCGACCAACAACGAGATTGGCATCAAATCCTCGTGGTTCGACCACAAATTGATCTTCAACGTCGATGTCTACAGCACGATCATCACCGACTTCCAGACCCAGGTCGCTACGCCGTTCATCTTCAACGGCACCAACCTGGCGATCCTGCAGATCGCCAATGCCGGCAAGGTGCGGACACGTGGCGTCGAGATGGACTTCAGCGCCCGACCGACGTCGCACCTGACGATCAGCGGAAATATGGCGTTCATCGACGCCAAGTTCGCCGAATTCCCCAACGGCACCTGCAACTATCCGACCCAGCCGGGCTGTTTCCTCAGCACCACGATCCCGGGAACCAATACCCCCATTCCTGCGACGCGCTTCTTCAACAACACCGGCAATGTCCTGCCCAATTCGCCCAAGTTCACTTTCTCGGTGAACGGCAGCTACGACGTGCCGCTGTCGGACAAGCTGGTCGGCTTCCTGCGCGCCA
>DASVNU010000265.1:0-14680 GCA_036383655.1 Sphingomonas sp.
GACGATTTCGAGGGCTGGAAGGCGCTGACCGACATGGTCGGCGACAAGGTCCAGCTGGTCGGCGACGATCTGTTCGTGACCAATCCGGCCCGCCTGTCGGACGGCATCGAGCGCGGCCTGGCCAATTCGATCCTGGTCAAGGTCAATCAGATCGGCACGCTGACCGAAACGCTGGCGGCAGTGTCGATGGCGCAGCGCCATTCCTACACCGCGGTGATGTCGCACCGTTCGGGCGAGACCGAGGATGCGACGATCGCCGACCTCGCGGTCGCGACCAATTGCGGGCAGATCAAGACCGGCAGCCTGGCGCGGTCGGACCGGCTGGCCAAGTACAACCAGTTGATCCGCATCGAGGAAGAGCTGGGGGACGTCGCGGTGTTCGCGGGACGGAGTGTCATTCGCGGGCGGTGATCTCAACCGGCATGCCGGGCTTGTCCCGGCATCTAACGTGCGGCAACGGCCGGATTCCTGTGCGGAGGGTTGGACCCCGGAACAAGTCCGGGGTGACGACGTAGCTGGTCGCTGACCGGCGTACCCGATTCGCTTCGTCGCCAATTCGATTCGATTCGGCGTGACATGGATAAATACGGGGTTGATCCGCGAGTCGTGGTGCGCGAGAAGATAAACCCAAGATGCCATCTCGTCGCCGCTCCACCTTCGGGTCCGTTTTTCGTCGTGCCGCCTTTCCCGCGCTCGCGCTGGGGTTCATGGCGTTTTTCGGAATCTACGCGGTGGTCGGCAGCAACGGCGCGCTTGCCTATGGCGATTACCAGCGTCTGCTCGCCAAGAAGCAGCAGCAGCTTGCCGAGCTCAAGCAGAAGCAGACGGTGCTGGCCAACCGCGTCCAGCTGCTCGACCCGAACAAGGTCGACCCCGACATGGCCGACGAACTGACCCGCAAGCAGCTCAACGTGGTCAATCCCAACGAGGTCGTTGTTCCGCTCAAGTGAGCGACCGCGTAACTTGATCCGAAGCAAGTCGCTGGCATCACGCCGCGCAATCTGGCAGCACTCTCCGCCATAAGGTTCGGAGAGTTCAATGAAGTTCAAGTTGCTGGGCGCGGTCGCCTGCGTCGCGCTGGCGTCGTGCCATAGCTCAACCAACTCCACCAACGTCAACGCGACCAATGTCAACGAGAGCATTGTCGCCAATAAGGTCGCGCCGCTGCCTGCCGCCCCCTCGCCGCAATGGGCGCCGTTCCGCGACGGCTTCATCGACGGCTGGTTCAAGCTCGACCCCGCCTTTGCGGTCTATCAGGGCAAGCACGATTTCGACGGCGTGATGCCCGACTGGAGCCCGGCCGGCCTGAGGGCGCAGACCGATTTCCTGCACAAGGCGATCACCGATGCTCAGGCGTTCGACAAGACCAAATTGTCGAAGGAGGATGCGTTCGAGCGCGACTATCTGATCCAGGTCGCGAAGGGCAAATTGTTCTGGCTGGAGGACGCCGACCAGCCGCATACCAATCCGGCTTTCTATGTCGGCAACGGGCTCGATCCGAACACCTATATCGCGCGGCCCTATGCGCCGGCGAAGGTACGGATGGCGGCGATGATCAAATTCTTCCGCCAGGTGCCGTCGGCGGTGTGGAACATCCGCACCAACCTGCGCACGCCGATGCCCGAAAGCTTTATCAAATATGGCGTCGCGGCGTTCGCCGGCTTCGCGGACTATTATCGCGGCGATGCACGCAAGGCGTTCGCCGGCGTTCACGACAAGAAGATGCAGAAGGACCTGAAGGACGCCTCCGAAGCCGCCGCCTCGGTGATGGGCGACCTCGCCAAATGGCTCGGCAACCAGAAGAAGACGGCGACCAAGGATTTCGCGCTGGGCCCCGAAAAATTCCAGCGCATGCTTGCCGAGACCGAAGGCGTCGATACGCCGCTCGATCAGCTCGAAGCGGCGGGCCAGGCGGACCTCGCCAAGAACCAGGCCGCACTCAAGGCTGCCTGCGCCAAATACGCGCCGAAGAAGACGATCCAGGGGTGCATGGACAAGATGTCGGCCAACAAGCCCGCCGGCAACGATCCCGTGGCCGAGGCGCGACGTCAGATCCCGATGCTGCGCGCCTTCGTCGTGGCGCACGACATCGTCTCGATCCCCGGCACCGAACAGGCTCTGGTCGAGGAAAGCCCGCCCTATAACCGGCAGAATTCGGCCTATATCGACCCACCGGGGCCGTTCGATAAGGGCATTCCGTCGGTCTATTACATCTCGCCGCCCGACCCGGCCTGGCCCAAGGCCAAGCAGCTTGGCTTCGTGCCGGGCAAGATGGACCTGTTGTTCACTTCGGTCCACGAGGTGATGCCGGGGCATTTCGTCCAATTCCTCCACGCCAACCGCTCGCCCTCGCTCTTCGGCCAGTTGTTCGTCGGTTATGCTTATGCCGAGGGCTGGGCGCATTATTCCGAGGAGATGATGTGGGATGCGGGCCTGGGGAATGGCGATCCCGAGACGCATATCGGGGAGCTGTCCAATGCCTTGCTGCGCGATTGCCGTTTCCTGTCGGCGATCGGCATGCATGCGCGCGGCATGACGCAGGCGGAGTCGTACAAGATGTTCCGCGAGCAATGCTATCAGGGCGAGGGCAATTCGGACCAGCAGGCGGCGCGCGGGACGTACGATCCGGCCTACCTCAACTACACGCTCGGCAAGCTGATGATCCGCAAGCTGCGCGACGACTGGACCGCGACGCGCGGCGGCCGCAAGGCGTGGAAGGCGTTCCACGACCAGTTCCTGTCCTATGGCGGCCCGCCGATCCCGCTGGTCCGCGGTGCGATGATGGGGACCGAGGCGAAGGCGGTGTTTTGATATTTAGCCCTCTCCCGCTTGCGGGAGAGGGTTAGATGAGGCTATGACTTACCCAGCAACGCCAGCGCCTCATCATGCGACGGGAAGTTCAGCGCACACCTCGCAATGAAGTCATCGATCGCCGCCATGTCGGTCGGCGGTCGCGGTACATCCGACGAGATCCGCGCCGGATCGGGAAACTGCCCGTACCCGGCCAGCAGGCAATGCCACGATTGCGGCGGATAATAACCGGCGATGCCCTGCTGGATGATCTCCTTCTCGAGATCGGCGCCGGTGAACCAGCAGGTGATGATCGCCTTGAGCGAGTCCGATAGATGCCGGTTCGCGGCATTGTCGCGCCAGTAACCCGTGTCGGTGCGCCGGTTCATGCGATAATGGCACACGATGTAATCGCGGATGCCTTCGTAGCGCGCGGCGATCATCTGGTTGAACTCTTCGCGAAGCTTCGGCGTGAAGTCGCCGTCGCGCCACGCGAAAAGGAATCCCTCGACGGTCACCTGGACGATGTGCAGCGCGGTCGCCTCGAGCGGTTCTATGAACCCCTGCGCCAGTCCGAGCGCGAGGCAATTGCCGGCCCAACTGTGGGCGACCCGCCCGACCTTCATCTTGAGGTGGCGCGCCTCGACGGGTGAATCGAGCAGGCCGAGATGCGCACGCAACTCGGTCTCGGCGTCCTCCGCCGAGCAATAATCGCTGGCATAAACATAGCCGTTGCCGGTTCGGCTGGTGAGCGGAATGTCCCATGCCCAGCCATGTCGCATCGCGGTCGATATCGTCTGGCAATTGGTCCCGCCGGGGTCGCGCGGCGTCGGCATCACCACCGCGCTGTCGTTGAACAGATTGGCGCCGAACGGCAGGAACGGGACGCCGAGCGCGCCTTGCGCGATAACCGAGCGGAAGCCGCTGCAGTCGATGAAGAAATCGCCGGGGATGATGATATCGCCCTCAGCGGCGAGGTGCCGGACCTGGTCGTCGGCAACCGCGACATCGACGATTCGATGCTGGAGATGCCGGACGCCAAGCCCGATCGCATGGTCGCGCAGGAAAGCGCCGACCAGATGCGCGTCGAAATGATAGCCATAGCCGATCCCGAACGGGAAGCTTTCCGGGACGAGCGGCGCCAGTCGCCGGGCAGCGAGCGCCGCCGGCAGGAAAAAGCGATCGGGATGCGCCCAGACATCGGCATCGTGCCGCCGCGCATAGGCGTTGACGAAGAAAGCGGGCGCGGTGAAGCCGTCGAGTTCGGTCGGGAAGGGATGGAAATAGCCCTCGAACCCCGGCGCTTCGGACCAGCCGTGAAAGGCGATGCCCGTCTTGTACGTTGCGTTGCACCGCGGCATCCACTCGGTCTCGGCGATACCGAGCGTGTCGAAAAACGCCTTGAGTTGTGGTGTGGAGCCCTCGCCGACGCCGACGATGCCGATCTCTGGAGACTCCACGACCGTCACATCCACCGTCGACCCAAGGTGGTGCGCGAGCAAATTGGCCGCCATCCATCCGGCGGTGCCGCCGCCGAGGATGACGATGTTGCGCCGTGAGCCACTCATCGCACCGTCATGCCGATTTCGGTCATCCGTGCAAAGTGTCGATCCTATACCCCCTCTCCCGCTTGCGGGAGAGGGAGGGGCCCGCGAAGCGGGAGGGTGAGGGTCTTCTTTCTTCTTCCAGGCGGAAGGCGCCCAAGAAGAAGAAAGAAGACCCTCACCCAACCCTCTTCCGTGCACGGGAGAGGGCTAAAACGTCACCGCGTCGTCTTGAGCGTCGGTACGTCGTCCAGCACCTCTTGCCGCGTCGGGTTGCGGATCGAGGGGCGCAAACGGGCGATGCTGCACAGGCCGGCGACGACGGCGAGCCCGACCGACACCAGCGGCGGAACGCGCCCCGCGCCAATGCCGAGCGCGAGCAACAACGCGACGACCGTCGCCCCCGTGGTCTGTCCGGTCAGCCGCACGGTCGAGATCAACCCGCCAGCCGCGGCGGCGCGCTCGCGCGGGGCGCTACCGATGATCAGTCGCGCATTGGGCGGCATGAAGGTGCCGAAGCCCGATCCGCACAATGCCATGCGCCAGGCGATGTCGAAATAGCTCGGATGATCGGGCAGGAACGCGATCAGCAGCAAGGCGGCGATGCTGACGCACATGCCGATCCCGCCGAGCAATCCCGCCGGGATGCGGTCGGACAGCCAGCCCGCCATCGGCGCCACGATCATGTTGGTCAGCGGCCAGGGCGCGATCGCGGCACCGACCATCGCCGCGCTGAAGCCGAATTCCTGGGTCAGGCGGAACGGCGTCGACAACAGCAGGGTCATCGACGCGATGAACGCGGTATACGCGCCGATCACCGACAGCGCGATCACCGGGCGTTCGAGCAGGTCGAGCGGCAGGATCGGGCTGGCGTCCTGGCGTTCGCGGCGGACGAAATAATAACCGATCAGTGCACCGGTGGCGACGATCGCGGCCGAGACCACCGGGCTGTTGCCGTGCACGGCGCTTTCCGCACCGCCGATCACCAACCCGAACATCGCAGCGCACATGACCGCGCCGAGCAGGTCGAAATGCGCATGGCGCGGCTTGGGATCCGGAAGCGCGCGGCCGAGCACGAGGCTGAGCAATGCGAACGGGATCGCGCAGGCGAACACCCAGGGCCAGGGCGCGATCGCCAGCACTAGCCCGCCGATCGTCGGCGCGGCGGCGGCCGAGCTCGACACGATCACCGAATTGATCCCGAGCCCGCGGCCCAATTGCTTCGACGGATAGGTCGATCGGATCAGCGCCGACGACACGCTGAGTGCGCCCGCCGCGCCGATCGCCTGCGCCGCGCGGACGATGAGCAGGAAGGGCAGGCTCTTGGCGAAGAAGCAAAGCAGCGTCGCGACCGTGAAGATCAGCTGCCCGACCTGGTACATCCGCTTGAGGCCGATCCGTTCGCCGAGCCCGGCAAACGGCAGCAGCAGCATCACGAGCATCAACTGATAGACCGTGACGATCGAGACGACCGAACTCGAATCGACCCCAAGGTCGTGCGCGATCGAGGGCAAGGCGACATTGGCAATACCGCCGTCGATGATGATCAGCGCGGTCCCGCAACACAAGGCACCGATGGCGAGATAGCGGCCGGGGAGGGGGAGGCCGTCGCTGGGCGCGGGCTCGATTTCAGGCTCTTCGAGGTCGATCTTGCCGCTCATGCCGGGCTCCATCCAGGCGGTGCCAGTTCGAATCCCGCGAAATCGAAGCCGGGGGTCACCACGCAGCTGACCAATGCCCAACCGTCTCGCGGCTCCGCGGCTTGCCAGGCGTCGCCCGGGATCAGCACTTGCGGATTGTCGGGACCGAGCCGCACTTCCCGCGTGGTGCTGTCCTCGTGGATCAGCAAAGTGAGAGGATGGCCGTGGTTCCAGATCCACAATTCGGCGGCATCGACGCGATGCCAGTGCGAGCGCTCGCCGGCATCGAGCAGGAACAGGATCGCGGTGGCGAGGTCGCGGCCGCCACGTGGATCGGCCGTGCGCATCGTTTCCCGGAACCACCCGCCCTCGGGATGCGGGGCGAGGTTCAGGCTGGCAACGAGCGGATGCGGCATGCGCAAGCCCATGCTCCCGGAAATCGGGTGAGGACAACCCCAAAAAAGGGGAGTTGGTCGGAAGGAAAATATCGCAGAGCACTTGCCCTCTCCCGCGTGCGGGAGAGGGTTGGGTGAGGGTCTTCTTTCTTCTGCCGGGCGATGACGCCCCAAAGAAGAAAGAAGACCCTCACCCTCCCGCTTCGCGGGCCCCTCCCTCTCCCGCTTGCGGGAGAGGGGAGCTCAACGAGTGGTTTTGCTTACGATAACGCAACCAGCGGGGTTGATCTCGATCAGCACGATTTGCCGGAACGGGCTCGTCGCGTCGCGGGTTGATCCGTCAACGAAACGACCATGAGAGGAAATGTCCGATGGGCAAGGGTATCCTGCTTTGGCTGCTGGGAATTCCGATCCCGATCATCATCCTGCTGCTGCTTTTCTGGCACTGATCGAGCCGATGTCGCGGCTGCCTTGGCGCGGGGCGTCCGCTGTGCTTTGAAGGGACGATGCCGATCCTCCCCCCGCGCCGCCTTCCCGCCATGCTCGCCATGTGCGGGCTGGTTCTCTCGCCGATCGCCCAGGCCGCGCCATCGGCCGCCGTCGCGGCGGTCGATCCGTTCATCGGCACGGGGGGAGAGGGGCATACTTTCCCCGGAGCGGTGTCGCCGTTCGGGATGATGCAGGTGTCGCCCGACACCGACGCGACCTGTGTGATCCGCACCTGTTACGGCCATGCCGCCGGCTATCGCTACGAAGACCCGACGATCCAGGGATTCAGCCAGACACATTTTTCGGGGTCGGGCCATTCGGACCTGGGCGATTTCCTGGTCATGCCGGTGTCGGGCGACACAGTGCCGCTCGAACCGGGCGATCCCGCCAAGCCGGGCAGCGGCTATCGGTCACGCTTCAGCCATCAGGGCGAGGTCGCGTCGCCGGGCTATTACGCGGTCAACCTGACCGACGCCGGCGTGCGCGCCGAACTGACAGCGGGGACGCGGATCGGCGTTCATCGCTATACGTTCGGGGGCGGCAAGCCCGCGCATCTCGTGTTCGACCTGCGCTCGAGCCTGTACAATTACCCGGGCAAGGTTTCCTGGTCGTCGGTCCGCCTGCGCGCCGACGGCACCTTGACCGGCGGGCGCGAGACGCGCGGCTGGGCGCCGGGGCGCAAATTATTCTTCGCGATGCGCTTTTCGCGGCCGCTCACCGGCCACGAGTTCGTCAATCGCGAGACCGACATCCCGTACAAGGGGTTCAAGGGCCCTGGCCGCACCGGCAGCGACATCGCCGAGATCAAGGGCAGGGCGCTGGTCGCGCGGCTCGACTTCGGCCGATTGGCTGCCCCTCTCGAAGTCAGGGTCGCGATTTCGAGTGTCGACGAGGACGGGGCGATCCGCAACCTCGACAGCGAGCCCGGCGGGTTCGACACGATCCGCGCGAAGACCGAGGCGGCCTGGGCCAAGGCACTGAGCGCGGTCGACATTCAGGCCGAGCCGGGCATCCGAAAGTCGGTCTATACCGCGCTTTATCACGCGATGATGGCGCCGAGCATCGCGGGCGATGCCGACGGCCGCTATCGCGGGCCCGATGACCAGGTCCACAAGGCCGAGGGCTTCACCTTCCGCTCGACCTTTTCATTGTGGGATACGTTCCGCGCCGAGCATCCGCTGCTGACGATCGTCCAGCCGCAACAGACCTCGACCGACGTCGTCCGCTCGCTGCTCGCGAGCAAGGACGAGAGCCCCTATGGCATCCTGCCGATCTGGCAGTTCCAGGGGCAGGAGACGTGGTGCATGATCGGCTATCACGCGGTGCCGATCATCGCCGATGCGTATCTGAAGGGCATCAAGGGCTTCGATGGCAACAAGGCGCTCGACGCGATGGTCGCGAGCGCCACTTATGCGCCGTACGGTGGGCTCGGCGACTATATGAAGCTCGGCTATGTGCCGATCGATCGCGAGCCGGAGGCGGCGTCGAAGACGGTCGAATATGCCTTCGACGACTGGACGATCGCGCGGATGGCGCGAAAGCTCGGCCGCAATGATGTCGCGGAAACGTTCGAGAAGCGTGCGGCGTTCTGGCGCAACAGCTTCGATACCCGGAGCGGCTGGCTGCGCGCGCGCAAGGCCGACGGCAGCTATCGCACCCCGTTCGATCCGACCGCGATCAATTATGGATCGGATTATACGGAAGGGAATGCCTGGCAATATTCGTGGTTCATGCCGCACGACCAGGGCGGGCTGATCAAGCTGCTCGGCGGCGACGCGGCGACCGTGAAGAAACTCGACGCGATGTTCGATTTCGACAATTCGAAGGTCGATTACAGCCATGCCGAGGACATCGCCGGGCTGATCGGTCAATATATCCACGGCAACGAGCCGAGCCATCACGTCGCCTATCTCTACGCCTATGCCGGCGCGCCGTGGCGGACGCAGGAGCGGCTCAAGCAGATCGTCGACAGCCAGTACAAGCCGACCCCGGAGGGCCTGGCGGGCAATGACGACCTCGGCCAGATGTCGGCCTGGCTGGTGTTCACATCGCTCGGGTTTTACCCGGTCGCGCCGGGCAGCGGGCAATATGTCATCGGCCGTCCCTTTGTCGACCGCGCGACGCTCAACCTGCCCAACGGCAAGCGCTTCACGATCGTTGCGGACGGGATGTCGCCGGCCGACCGCTATGTCGGCGGGGTGACGCTCGACGGCAAGCCGCTCGACCGCGTGTGGATCGGGCATGACGAGATCATGCGCGGCGGCACGCTCCGCTTCACGATGACCGCGACACCCAACAAAACATGGGGCACCAGCATCGCGTCGCGGCCTTATTCGATGAGCGGCTATTGAGCCGGGCGGGGGGCGAACCCATCTGACGGGCAATCCCAAGGAGGATTGCCATGTCCGATACCGCCACCGCCCGCCGCACCCTGATCCCGGGCGCCGACCATCCGATTGCCGTTACGCCCAATCCGAAGCATGTCGTCGTCACCGCCGGCGGCAAGGTCATCGCCGACACGCGCAATGCGCTGACCCTGCAGGAAGCAAGCTATCCCGCAGTGCAATATATCCCGCGCGGCGATGCCGATGTGTCGGCGCTCGACCGCAGCGATCATCACAGCTGGTGCCCGTACAAGGGCGAGGCGTCGTATTTCTCGATTCCGGGAATCGATCGCGGCGAGAATGCGATCTGGACCTATGAAGAGCCCCACGATGCGGTCGCCGATATTCGCGATCACCTCGCTTTCTATCCCGACCGCGTGACGATCGAGGAACGCGACGACTGAGGCGCTCGACCGTCGGCGCGCGAATTTAGCTCCAGCATTCTTGCTGCAATGCAGCATTTGAGCTATAGGCCGAGTCATGTACCTCGCTGAAAAGACCGAGCCCGCGCCCAATGGCGGTGCCCCCGTCGTCCTGGAAGGGATCGTGCGCAAGAAGTGCGTCGCGGCGACCTATAACCGCATGGCGGTGATCCTGGCGCCGCACGTGCTGTTCACCAAGAACGACGCTCTGTACGTCGGCGCGGTCACGCTCGAGCGTGACGGCCTGCCGCCGCGCGAGCCCAAGCTCGGCCTGTTCAAGCTCGACGGGCTGGTCGGCCTGCGCCTCGATGATCGCGAATTTACCACCAGCGACCTCTATGACGCCGCCGACGAGCGCTTCGCAGCGTCGGTATTGATGGCGGTAGAGGCCTGAGCTCCCGCACGGCCGGCGCCATCGCGCTGGCCTGAAACACTTTTTCATGCTCAACTCCGCCGGTCGCCTGACAGGGGGGTCGGCCATGGGGTTCTTCACGCTGCTGAAGTCGCTCGACGAGCTTCTCTACGAAGTGATGTCGTGGCTGATCTTCTTTCCGGTCACCCTGTGGCGCTCGGTGTCGCGGCCGCGCGAGATGATGAATTACGCCGATATCGAGCTCGGTGACCAACCCGACCAGCAATATATCGACACGCTCAGCCCGCCGCTGTTCCTGCTGCTGACCCTGATCTTGAGCCATGGCATCGAACTCGCGACGGTGGGGCAGAGCCCGATTGTCGCGAGCAAGGTGGGGCTCGATGCGGTGGTCGGCGACGACACCAATTTGCTCGTGCTGCGGCTGGCGATGTTCAGCGTTTTCCCGTTGATCATGGCGGCGCGGCTGGTCCGGCAACAGAAACAGCGGCTCGACCGCGAGACGCTCAAGCCGCCGTTCTACAGCCAATGCTATGTCACCGCGCCGTTCGCCTTGGTGCTCGGCATCGCCGGCATCCTGCTCACGCTCAAGCCTTTATGGTGTGGGGTGACCGGGCTCGCGCTCGGGGCGATCGCCTTGCTCTGGTATGGCATTCTGCAGACGCGCTGGTTCGCGCAGCACCTTGGCGTTTCCATCCTGCGTGGCTGGTGGGAAGCGACTATCGCGATGATCGAATCGCTGGCGCTCGTCACGCTCGTGGCGGTGCTGTTTTCCTGAGCGGATGGCTGCCGGCCACGCCCCGGTGACGGTGCTCGACGGCAAGAATTTGTGATGATGAAAAGGGGGCGGCCGATCGACCGCCCCCTTCCCATAGCTCAGCGCCAGTTACGTCCGCAGACGCGCACCCAGCGGCCGTGGCGGCGTTCATTGTGGCAACGGCGGTTGTTCCAGCCCCCGCGATCGCCGCGGCGGTTGTTCCAACGGTCGCCACGACGGCCATTGTCCCAGCGGTCGCCGCGGCGATCGTCGCGGCGGTCCACGCGGCCGTCGCGATTGTCGCGATTGTCGCGGCGATCATCGCGCGATTGCGGGGCTTCGATGCCGGGCGCATAGCCCGAAACGGGAGCAGCAACGGCGGTGGGGGCGCCGCCGAACATGGCGGCCATCAGGCCTGCTGCGATAAGGAACGTCTTCATCGTGTGTCCTCTCCTGGGCCCGGAAATGGGCTGCCCGAACGATACGGCCGAGAAACGGCATGGTTCCTGAATACCTCATCTTTGCTGGGTTCAGGTACGCTACGGACAAGCGGACCTAGCGCGGCGACGGCCTAAGATATTGCACAGAAACGCCGAAGCGTCAGAGCTGGATGCCCAATCGCGGGGCGATCGCGGTCATGCCGAGATACAGCACGATGGTCAGCACGCAGCCCAGCGCCAGCGCGAGATGAAACTGCACACCCGCGCGCAGCATCGCCGGGATCGCCAGGAACATCGGCAACGACGGCAGCACGTACCAGAAGGTCGCCTGAGCATGCGCCGCCATGTTGCCGGCATCGGGTTTCTCGCTCCACAGCCACAGCATGCCGAGCACCGAGACGAGCGGAAGCGAGGCGATCAGCGCGCCGAACCCGGGATAGCGTTTCGCCAAGGTCGAGGCGGCGGCGATCAGCAGGCCGGAGATCGCGGCTTTGAGGGCAAGCTGGAGCATAAGCTTCGGGATAGCCCAGCTTGCGCCCGGCGGCGAATCCGGCCGGGTGCATCGCCCATGTTCCCCTCCCGTTTACGGGAAGGGGCTAGGGGAGGGCGTGTCGGTCAGAGGTCAGCGGTCATTCGCGACATGCCCTTCCCCGACCTCTCCCGCAGGCGGGAGGGGAGAACTGGCACGCGAGCGGGGACCGTGCGAGGGTTCGCGCGTTGGAGGGACGATGAGCGACACCGATACGACCGACCAAGTGACCGCACCGGCACGCCGTGGCGGCTGGGCATGGCCCGCGGTGGCCTTGTTCGCGGTGTCGCTGGTGCTGCTCGGCGCGCATCTCGCCGACGAATTGATCGAGGGCGGGGGGTTCTCGTTCGACACCCGCCTGCTGCTCGCGCTACGCGTGCCGGGGCATCCGCAGACGCCGATCGGGCCGTCCTGGCTGTTGCAGTCGGCGGTCGATATCAGCGCGCTCGGCGGATACACGTTGATGTGGCTGTTCGGCGTCGCCGGGCTGGCCTGGCTGCTGATGCTGCGCAAGCGCGCCGAGGCGGCGGGGATCGCGGCCTCGCTGATCGGCAGTTCGGTGATCGACGGCTGGCTCAAGCATCTGATCGCCCGCCCGCGTCCGGAACTCGTCCCGCACCTGGTCCAGGTGACCAATGCCAGCTTCCCCAGCGGCCACGCGATGGTGTCGTCGGCTGTCTATCTGACGCTGGCGCTGATGCTGGCCGAGGGAGTGGAGGCCGACGGCTGGCGGGGCAGGGCGGCGCGCGTAGCGGTGGTCGCGTTCTTCGTCGTGCTTGCGGTGCTGATCGGGATGAGCCGGGTGTATCTCGGCGTGCATTGGCCGAGCGATGTGCTGGCGGGCTGGTGTTTCGGGACGGCCTGGGCATTGCTGGTGTGGATGGTGGATCGGTGGTTGGGGCGGCGATAGGCTTCGCCGCCCGCATTCTCAACTGCGCCAGACGGCCGCCGCGCCGGCGGCGTAGCTGGCGAAATCGGTTGGCCGCTTGCCGGTAATGCGCTCGACCGCATCGCTGACGGAGTCGGCGGCACCGTCGCGAACCGACTCCTGATCGCGTACCAGCATCGCCGCATAATCGGCGGGCAGGCCGGCGCTTTCGAGCATGCCGCGGAATTGCGGCGATCCGATCGGCTGTACGGCGACCGGGTATCCCGCGGCGTTGGCGATCAATTTGGCCGCATCCGCAAAACCAATCGGCGTCGGACCCGTGATATCGTATGTCTGCCCGATATGCGTCGAAGGGTTGGCCAGAATCTCGACCGCGACGGCGGCGATATCACCGGCATCGACCATTGCCGCCTGGCCATCGCCGGCGGGGTTGGGAATGCGGCCGTTGCGGACGGCGGGCAGCAGGAAGCCCTCGGAAAAATTCTGCATGAATCCCGAGGGCCGCAGGATGGTCGCATCGAGACCGCTTTCGCGGACCAATGTCTCGAGCTTGCGACGCCCGCTATGCGCGGGCTCGCTCGGAAAGCCTGCGCCCATCGACGACAGCAGGACGACGCGACGTGCGCCGGCCGCCGCAGCCCTGGCGAGAAAGGGAGCAATTGCCGGTATGGGGTCTTCGACGAATTCGGGCGGGATAAGGTATATCGCCTGGACGCCCGCCAACGTCGCGTCATGCGCCGTGGCGTCGTCCCAGTCGAAGGCGATCTGTTCCGTGTCGGGCCGGCGGCTGGCCGCGCGGACGATAAGGTTTTTCGATTGCAGCAATGGAACCAGGCGGCGGCCGGTCTTACCTGTAGCGCCGATAACGAGGATGGTGTCGGTCATGGTCTGCTCGCGTGATTGTTGGTGCCGCGCGATGTCGACCGGCTCGGGGCTCGCATCAACGCACCGCGAGGTAACCGCATGAGCGACGCGACGATTGCGTCCGGTTGGGAATTGCCGGCCGGTTTACCCGCCGCGGCGCAGGATTGCCCGCTCGAACAGGCGATCAACACGGTGGGCGGCCGGTGGAAGATGCTTGTCCTGCGCGCGCTGTTCCTGGGTGGCGGACAGCGTTTCAACGACTTGCTGCGCGCGGTCCAGGGGATCAGCGCGAAGGAACTGACCCGTAATCTGCGAGAGCTGGAATATGCCGGCCTGGTCGACCGGCGCGACGGCGAGCAGCTTTATGTCCTGTCGACGCTGGGCGAAACCATGCTGCCGGTATTTCGCGAACTCGGTGCGTTGGGCGCGCGGTTGCGGTCGCGATAGCTGACTTCGTTCGTAGTGGAAAGACAGGCGCAAATATGCGGGGTCATCACGCCATCATTGCCGTCAGATATCTCGTGAAGACCTGCGCTCGAGCGCTCCAAACTGCCGTACGTCTTCAGGGGCGAGAATCACCCCACCGTCACGAAACTATCCATTACCCGCTTCCGCCCGGCCTGCACGAAGTCGATCTCGAGCTTATTTCCCTCGATCTCCGCGATCTCGCCATAACCGAACTTCTGGTGGAACACGCGCATGCCGACCGACAGGTCGCTGCGACCTTTATTCCCCAAACTCACCGCACTCGCGCGGCTTTCGACCACCCGCGCCGGTTCGCGCGTGAACGTCCGGCTCTGCCACTCTCCGCCCGGCTTGGCCGCGTTGAGCGTGCCCGCCGCTCGCTGCCATCCCGGCCCGCGCCCGGTCCCGCGCCCGACATCCGCGAACGGATCCGCGCGTTCGCTCCAGTTCGCGCGCCACAGGCTTTCGCCGCCCGACATGCTGCTTTCGCTGTCGATATGCGCTTGCGGTAGCTCGCCGACGAAGCGGCTGGGGATGCTCGACGTCCATTGGCCGTAGATCCGGCGGTTGGCGGCGTGGATGATGATCGCGCGGCGTCGGGCGCGGGTGATCGCCACGTACGCCAGGCGGCGTTCCTCCTCGAGGCTGGTCAGTCCGCCTTCGTCGAGCGCGCGTTGCGAGGGGAACAGGCCTTCCTCCCAG
>DASVNU010000266.1:0-2644 GCA_036383655.1 Sphingomonas sp.
CTTGTGGTCATAGCCATAGCTGCCGCCCGAGGCGAAGGCGTCGCCCAGCCAGAAGCCGCGCTCGATCGCGATCGCATTGGCGACGTCGGAGAAGGTCGCCGTGCCCTTGTCGGCGGCGACGACGAAATAGGGGTCCTCGCCGTCGAGGATCGTCACGCCCTTGGGATGGACGACCTTGCCCTCGACGATATTGTCGGTGACCGACAACAGGGTGCGGATGAAGATACGGTAACTCTCGGTTCCTTCGGCGAACCAGGCGTCGCGATCGACCGCCGGGCTGGGGAGCTGCTTGGGATAGAAACCGCCCTTGGCGCCGGTCGGCACGATCACCGCGTTCTTGACTCGCTGTGCCTTCATCAGGCCGAGGATCTCGGTGCGGAAGTCGTCGCGACGATCGGACCAGCGCAGCCCGCCGCGCGCGACAGGGCCGGCGCGCAGATGGATGCCCTCGACCCGCGGGCTGTACACCCAGATCTCGCGCCACGGCAGCGGCGCGGGCAGGCCGGGCACCTTGTGGCTGTCCAGCTTGAACGCCAGCGCTTCGTCCGCCGCGGGGGTGAAGGCGTTGGTGCGCAAGGTCGCCGCGATCACGCCATGGATCGCGCGCAGGATGCGGTCGTCGTCGATCGCCGAGACGTTGTTGAGCCCCGCCTTGATCGCGTCGTCGGCGGCGTGCACCCCGGCGTCGCCCTTGCCGCCCGGCGCGTGTGCGGCATCGAACCGGTCGATCAGCGCGGCGGTGACCACCGGCGCGCGGCGCAGCGCGTCGACCACCGTGGTCAGGCCATAGGTCAGCCCGCCCTGGCGCAGATAGCGGAACCAGGCGCGGAACAGCAGCGCCGAGGAGGGCTCCAGGTTGAGATCGAGGATCAGGCGGTTGAACGCGTCATTCTCGGCATTGCCTTCCAGCACCGCCGCGACCGCTTGTTCCAATGTCCGCGTATCGCCGTCGAACACATTGTCGACGCCGCCGACCGCCTCGATCAGGAATTCGTGGATATAGCCCTGGCTCTCGTCGGTCAGCGCGGTCGGCACTTCCTCGATCACGCGGAAGCCGAAATTCTCCAGCACCGGGACCGCGTCGGACAGCGCGATAGCGCCGCCCAGGCGATAGAGTTTGAGCCGCGCCTCGCCGCGCGCGTCGCGATAGATGCGCACCGCGCGCTCGTCGGGAGTTTCCAGCGGGGCGATGCTCAAGATGTCGCGCGCCGCCTCATCGGCGGTGTTGACGGTGCGATAGCCTTGCGGGAAGCAATTGGCCCAGCGCAGCGCCAGTCGCGTCGACCGCGCCGCGTCGCTTTCCGCCAGCGCCGCCTCGACCGCCGGCGCCCAGCCGCGCATCATCCGCGCCAGCCGCGTGTCGAGCGCATCGATATCGGGCATCCGGCTGTTGCCGCGCAGATCCACCGTATAGCGGATCAGCGCGACCAGATCGTCCATCGCGATGCCCCAGTTGAGCAACGTGCCGCCCGCCGCTTCCGCCAGCATGTCGCCGATCGCGATGCGGCGCGCGGTGGTGAATTCGTCGCGTGGCAACCACACGAAGCAGAACAGGTGACGGCCGAGGATCGATTTGGCGAGCACCAGCTTCGGCCGCGGCCGGTCGGCCAGGCTCATCGCGGTCAGCGCGATGTCCGCCAGCGCATCGGGGGCGAAGGCGATCAGCAGATCATGGGGCAGGGTGGTCAGCGCATGTTCGAGCGCCTTGCCGGCATGCCCCTTGGGATCGAACCCGAATTTCTGCTGCAGCTCGCCGAGCCGGCCGCGCAGCACCGGAATATCGTCGGGCGGCGAGTTGAGCGCGGACGAGGTCCACAGGCCGGCATGGATCGACAGGCCGGTGACCTTCTTGCCGTCGCGGACCGGCACGACGATCAGGTCGAGCGGGATGTGGCGATGCACGCCGGAGATGAAGTTCGATTTGAGCAGCAACGGCGCCTGGCCGCCCTTTTCGAACCACTCGATCGCCAGCGTGCGCGACACTTCGGCCAGGATCGGGAGCTCGTGCTTGTTGCGGCAGATGCCGAGCGGCGCCTTGATGCCGCCGTCGCCGGCGAACATGCCGTGGCCGAGCAGGGTGAAATGCCGATCGAGGAACCAGTTGAGCAGGTCGGCGCCTTCGCCCTTCAGCGCCGCGGCGTCGGCCGCCATCGCCGCCTGCAACGGCACCCAATCCTCGACCGCGAGGCGGACGTCCTTGAGATTGGCCTCGAGCGCGGTCAGCAAGGTGCGACGGTCGCGCGCGTCGGCGCGTTCCATCTCGATATAGATCATCGATTCGGGCTTGCCCTCGCCGACGCCCATCAGCCCGCCGGAGGGATCGCGCGACACCGGGATGACCGGATGGATGATGCGATCGACCGCGATGCCTTGCGCGGCGATCGTCGCCGCGACCGAATCGACCAGGAACGGCATGTCGTCATTGACGATCGCCACCCGCATGCGGCGGCGCGGATCGTTGGCGGCGATCGGTTCGATCACGATCGTCGGCGCGCCTGGTGGACGATTATAGGCAGCGGTGGCGACGAAGTTCGCGGCATCGGCGCGCTCCGTCTTTCCAAACCCCTGCAGCTCTCCCGGCAAGGCGCCCTTGGTCAGCCGGTCCGCAAGCGCGTCCGACAGCGATTTCAGCGTGGTCTTGGCC
>DASVNU010000267.1:0-10375 GCA_036383655.1 Sphingomonas sp.
ATCTCCGGGCGCGGGTCGAACATGATGGCGCTCGTCGAGCATGCAGCCGACGCCTATGAAGTCGCGGTCGTCGCTTCCGACAAACCCGAGGCCCCCGGCCTGATATGGGCGCGCGAGCACGGCATCCCGACTTTCGCGCTATCGCCCAAGGGCATCGGCAAGCTCGCCTATGAAGCGGCGATTTCCGCCGCGCTCCGCGAGGCGGGCGTCGAGATCATCGCGCTCGCCGGCTATATGCGGCTGCTGTCGGACGAGTTCGTCGGCGCATGGCGCGGACGCATCGTCAACATTCATCCCTCACTGCTACCCAAGTACAAGGGACTCGACACGCACGCACGTGCCATTGCGGCTGGCGACGATGAAGCCGGCTGTTCGGTCCATATCGTCACCGAGGAACTTGATGCGGGCGAGGTGCTGGGCCAGGCGCGCGTGCCGATCCTGCCCGATGACGATGCCGACACGCTCGCCGCGCGCGTGCTGGCGGAAGAGCATCGCCTTTATCCGCAGGTTCTGGCAGATTTCGCCGCGCGATGAGTCCCGATCCCGACGCCGACCTGACGCGGATCCGCGCGATCTGCATGACCTTTCCCGAGGCGGCGGAGAAACTGTCGCACGGATCACCCGCCTTTTTCATCGAGAAGGGCAAGGTCTACGCTTATTTCTGGCACAATCATCATAGCGACGGACACACCGCCGTGATGGTCAAGACCAGCGGGCGCGAGGAGCAGGCGATGCTCGTCGAGATGGACCCCGATTTCTACCACATACCGCCCTATCTCGGCCCGTCGGGCTGGGTCGGGATGGAATTGAACGGTGACGCGACCGATTGGCAACGCGTCGAGGACAGGATCGCGATGAGCTGGGAAATGGTGGCACCGCGCCGGTTACTGGAGGCGGGCGGACGATGAGCGGCGACACTCCTGCCGAACGCGCGGAAAAGGCCGCGATCCGGCGGCGCTGGATCGGCCTCGCCGAACTGGTCGGTGTCGCCGCTTTGCTGGTGTCGGTCGTGGGATTGTGGCTGAGCTGGTCCGATCGCCAGGCCGATCAGGCGGACAAAGCCAAAACCAGTGCCGAAGCGTCGCTCGTCACCTTCACGGCGTCGGGCTCGGGCAACACGCTCGACCTGAGCGATGATGCCCATCGGATCCAGGAAATCGCCGTCGCATTTCCGCCCGCGCTTGGCGTCGATGCGCAGACGGGCGTCTCGCCGCCGAAGATCGAGCTCGCAGGGCTCGACAAGGCATTGCGCACCGCAACCGACGGTGGCCCCGATAAGCAGACGGGCAGGCTGCCGGTGCTGATCACCGCGACCTGGTGGGATGGCGACACGAAGCGGACCGACAAGGCGATCTATCAGGTCCGCTGGAAGACTTGGGGTCGCCTTGGCCGCGATCGCGGGGTGGCGCTCGATGGCGCGAGCCTGGCGGAACGCGGAGGATCGCCGGCACGGCTCGACGCGCTGTGGGCGCAAGAAAAGCCGGCGAGTTAAGCCTCCTTCGTCACCCCGGCCTTGTGCCGGGGTCTGCCGAGCGGCGGATCATGGACAAGAAGCTCAAGCTGCGTCGCTCGCGGCACGGCGGATCCCGGCACAAGGCCGGAATGACGTCTGGTTAGAGCGGCTGCGCGTAGATGATATCGTCGCACAGGGTCGCGCCGACCTGATATTGCCGTTCGCCGACCTTCACAAAGCCCTGCTTTTCGTAGAACGCCCGGGCGCGGTCATTCCCGGCATAGACGCCGAGCAGGACGCGCTTACGCCCCATCGCTCTCGCATCGAGCAACGCCTGCGCCATCAGCGCGGCCCCCAATCCGGTGCCGTGGGCGCGCGGCAGGGTGTAGATTCGGCGAAGTTCGATATCGTCGGGGTGGGTATCGACCGCTGGAAAATCGGGCGGGGTCAGCACCGAATAACCGATCGGCGCGCCCCCGCTCGCAATCTCGGCAACGACGACACGGCTGTCGGTATCCGCCGCCCAGCCCTCGAAGGCCACTTGGCTATTGGCCTTCGCACAATGCGCGACGATATCGACACCCTGAAGGATGCCGGCGAACGTTTCCAGGAAACAGGCGGAGGCGACCAGCGACAGCGCCGCGGCGTCGGCCGCGGTCGCTCGCTTCAGTCGCCAGCCGGTATCAGCCGACAAGTTCGTCGGGGGTGAAGAAGAACGCGATCTCGATCGCCGCATTCTCGTCCGAATCCGATCCGTGGACGGTGTTCGCCTCGATCGACTCAGCCAGTTCCTTGCGGATCGTGCCCGGCGCGGCGTTTTCCGGGTTGGTCGCGCCCATGATATCGCGGTTACGCTGCACGGCGTTGTCGCCTTCGAGCACCTGGACCACGACCGGGCCCGAGATCATGAAGTCGACCAAATCGCCGAAGAACGGGCGCTCCTTGTGCACCGCATAGAAGCCCTCGGCCTGCTCGCGGCTCATGTGGATGCGCTTCGACGCGACGACGCGGAGACCCGCTTCCTCCAGCATCTTGGTGACCGCGCCGGTGATGTTGCGGCGGGTGGCATCGGGCTTGATGATCGAAAACGTGCGGTTGGCGGCCATGGCGGTCGCTCGCTCCTCTATTACTGGGGCTGTGGAAAACTGGCGGCTCCCTAGGCGGGGAGCGCCGGGGATGCAACCCGCCCGTGCGGATTCACGCAGCCTTCGACCAACGGCCGTTATCGTCCTGTTTCCAGTAATTGCGCTCGACGCCATCCCGCGCGGCGAGCGATTTCCACGCTTCGCGCGCCTCGACGATGCGCTCGCCGTCGAAGAAGTGGAACGCGCGGTCGAAATCCAGCGCTTCGTTGCGCCATCGCCCGTCGATCAGCGCGATATTGCGCGCCGCGTTGGCGGGAACGGGCGCCTCGCTGATCAGCACCGGCTGCGCGGAATCGTCCTCGCCCCCCGCTTGGCCGTGCGGCAGGAAGCTGTCGGCCGCGAAGGTCCAGAGCAGGCGGTCGATCGCCGTTCGCTGAGCCGCGTCGTCGCTGACCACGAGCAACCGGCCTCCGGTCGCAACGACGCGCTGGGCAATGCTGGGCAAGGCACGGTCGAGCGGGGTGACGGTGAGGTGGTAGAAATCGACTTGCAAAGAAAAGCTCCCCTCCCGCTTGCGGGAGGGGCTGGAGGAGGGTCTGTCGATCCTTCCAACGCGCCCTCCCCTAGCCCCTCCCGCAAGTGGGAGGGGAAGACGGATCAGCCCTCGTAATTGTCGGCGACGAAGCGGTCGAGCAGGCGCACGCCATAGCCGGTCGCTCCCTTGTCATAGGTATTGCCCGCCTTGTCGGCCCAGACCATGCCGGCGATGTCGAGATGCGCCCATTTGACGCCATTCTCGACGAAGCGGCCGATGAACTGGGCGGCGGTGATCGACCCGGCGCCGCGCGGACCGACATTCTTCATGTCGGCGATCGGCGAGTCGATCAGCTTGTTGTAGGCGTCGCTCATTGGAAAGCGCCACAACAGGTCGCCCGAAGCGCGGCCGGCGGCGAGCAATTGATCGGCCAGCGCGTCATCATTGGCGAAGACGCCGGCATGTTCGTTGCCCAGGCTGATGATCATCGCACCGGTCAAGGTGGCGAGGTCGACGATCGCCTTGGGGTGATGCGTCCGCTGTACCCAGGTGACGCAATCGCACAGCACCAGCCGCCCCTCGGCATCGGTGTTGAGCACTTCGATCGTCTGTCCCGACATCGAGGTCAGGATGTCGCCCGGCCGGATCGCATTGCCGTCGGGCATGTTCTCGACCAACCCGCACACGCCGATGACATTGGCCTTGGCCTTGCGCGACGCCAGCGCCTTCATCGCGCCGACCACCGCGCCGGCGCCACCCATATCCCACTTCATGTCTTCCATGCCGGGGCCGGGCTTGAGCGAAATGCCGCCGGTGTCGAAGGTCACGCCCTTGCCGACCAGCGCGAGATCGGGATCGCCCGCGCCCTTGCCGCTCCACTTGAGCGCGAGCAGCCGCCCTTCCCTGGCGGACCCTTGCGCGACGCCGAGCAGCGCGCCCATGCCGAGCTTGCCCATCTCGTCGGGGCCGAGCACGGTGACTTCGAGGCCCAGGCCCTCGACGCTCGCCAGCACACGCTCGACGAAGGTTTCCGGATAGACGACGTTGGGCGGCTCGGCGACCAGCGACCGGGTAAGGTCAAGACCGCCAGTCACCGCGAACGCACGATCCCACGCCGCCTGGGTGCCCTCGGGCGCGCCGACGATCGTCGCCTCGATGAAGGTCGGCTTCTGCTTTTCGGGCAGCTTGGTGCGATAGCTATCGATCCGCCAGGCGCGTTGCGCGAGCGCGCCGGCGAACCGCGCCACCGCGGCCGGGGTCGGCGCAACTGAGCCGAGATCGACCGCCGCGCTGATCGCGTTGGTCAGCAACCGCGCGGTGACCGCGCCACCCGCACGTTCCCAATCCATCTCATTGCCGTCGCCGATCCCGAGCAGCAGGATTCGGCTCACCGCGCCATCGGCACCGACAAACGCTTCGACAACCGCGCCCGCTTCGCCTTCGAACCGCGCCGCCGCGGCGGCCGCGGCAAGCACTTCCTGACCGACCCGGCCGCCAATCGCTGTGTCGATCCCGTTCTTTTGCACCGGGATAACCAGCGCGTCGGTGACAGGCAGCGTGACGGCGAACTCGATCTTCATGGAATGCAACCTCAATCAAAAACACGAAATGCGTGCTGGACGCGCCTCTCTAGGCCGCTATTGCGCTGGCTGCAAAGGCGGGCGCCCGCGATTGCGGATCGGCGGCATGGATGCGATACCGGCGGCCCGGCACGTCAGGGTCCGTCGCCGGAAAAAGGGTGTTTGGTGATCGTCACGCGTTCCGCATTTCTGGCCGGCTCGGCGATTCTCCTCGCGCTTGCGGCCGTTAATCCGGCTTGTGCTCAGGATCTTCAGGACCGCCCCGTCGAACTGCCCCCGCCGTCCGACGCAACGACGCCGGCCGATCCGGACCGGGTGCAATTCTCCGCCACCACGCTGCAATACGACACCGATACCGAAATCGTGACGGCGACCGGCGACGTCCGCATGTATCGCCAGGGCGACAAATTGCGCGCCGACAAGGTGGTGTGGGATCGCAAGACGGGCAAGGTGACGGCGATCGGCAACATCGCGGTTACCAACCCCCAGGGCGACACGGCCTATGGCGACAAGATCGATCTGACCGATTCGCTCAAGGACGGCATGGTCGACAACATGCTCGTCGTGCTCGAACAGGGCGGGCGGCTGGCCGCGGTCAAGGGCGAGCGCAGCGAGAGCGGCGTCGTGACCTTGCGCCAGGCGGCCTATACGCCGTGCTCGGTGACCGATTCCGACGGATGTCCCAAGGAACCGTCCTGGAAAGTGACCGCGGTCAAAGTGGTCTATCGCCCCGATCGCGAACGCATCTACTTCACCGGCGCGCGGTTCAACCTGTTCGGCTTCGCCACCATTCCGCTCCCCAAGCTGTCGACCCCGGTCGGCAACGGCGCGCAGAGCGGCATCCTCAGCCCCGACATCCGGTACAGCCGCACTAACGGGTTCGAGGTCGGCGTCCCTTATTATTTCCGGCTGGGTGACAATAAAGGCCTGACGATCACCCCGCGGCTGTTCACTGCTGTCGCGCCGATGCTTCAGGGCGAATACGAGCAACTGTCGACCAAGGGCGCGTTCAGGGTCACCGGCTATGCCACGGTATCGCCGCGCAGCGACCTGCTCGCGACGCCCACGCCGGAGACGACCCAGAGCGCGTTCCGCGGCTATCTCGACGGTATCGCGAGATATCAGCTCGACCCCAATTGGTCGGTGTCGGGCTCGCTCCGGCTCACCACCGACCGCACGTTCCTGCGACGCTACGAAATCTCCAACGACGATCGCCTGCGCTCGACTTTCAGCGTCGAACGGATCGACGCGAACAGCTATTTCGCAATCAACGGCTGGCTGGTGCAGACTTTGCGGCTCGGCGATCACCAGGGACTGCAGCCGATCGCGCTGCCCGAATTCGACTATCGCCGACGGATCGACGGCATCCTGGGCGGGCGCCTCAACCTTCAGGCCAATACGCTCAGCATCGCGCGCACGGCCGGGCAGGATACCCAGCGCGCGTTCGTCAGCGCGCAATGGGATTTGCGCCGCATCACGCCCTGGGGTCAGGAAGTGACGCTGACCGGCTATTTGCGGGGCGATCTCTACAATGCCAGCGACACGGCGGCGACGACGGTCGTCAGCTATCGCGGTGAGAACGGGTTTCACGCGCGCGGCATCGCGGCGCTGGCGCTCGACGTCAAATGGCCGCTGATCGGCGAATTCATGGGCGGCACGCAGCGCGTCACCCCGCGCTTCCAGATCGTGGCGTCGCCGCCGACCGCCAATCTCAAGGTCCCCAACGAGGATGCGCGCGCCGTCGACCTCGAGGATTCGAACCTGTTCGCGCTCAACCGTTTCCCCGGATATGACCGCTGGGAGGATTCGACGCGGTTCACTTATGGCATCGACTATGCGCTCGATTTGCCCGGTATCTCGATCAACGCGACGATCGGGCAAAGCTATCGCCTGTCGAGCCAGCCGACGATCTTCCCCAACGGCACCGGGCTGACCGATCGCTGGTCGGATATCGTCGGGCGGACCGAAGTGCGCGTGCGGGATTTCATTTCGGTCATCCACCGCTACCGGCTCGACAAGGACAATTTCGCGGTCCGTCGCAACGAAATCGATGCGACCATCGGCAACAAGCGGACCTATTTCCTGATCGGCTATCTCCGCCTCAACCGTAATATCGCCCCGACGCTCGAGGATTTGCGCGATAGCGAGGAATTACGCCTCGGCGGACGCGTCGGCTTCGCCCGCTTCTGGTCGATCTTCGGATCGACGACGATCGACCTGACCGACAAGAACGAGGATCCGACGTCGCTGTCGAACGGCTTCTCCCCGGTCCGACATCGGCTGGGCGTGCAATATGAGGACGACTGCCTGCGGCTCGGCCTGACCTGGAAGCGCGACTATCAGGACACCGGCGATGCCCGGGCCGGCAACAGCTTCCTGTTGACGCTGGCGTTCAAGAATTTGGGTCGCTAAGCATGGGTTCATGCGAAATCGGGCAGGCGTACACGGTTTGTCGGGTGCGCCCGGTTGTTCATGGGGTTTCTTTCAGGTGAAAATTTTCTCGACTTCGGCGCGCATCGCGCTTGCGCTTGGTGCCGGCGCGATGATGGCGGCCAACGGCGCCGCGATCGCCCAGACCGTGCCCGATAGCGGCGTGCCACAGACCGGCCTCGATATCCCCGAAAACCTCCAGATCTTCGGCAAGCTCGACCCTAACGTTCGCAAGCCGACCGCGATCGTCAACGGCGTGGTGATCACCGGCACCGACGTCGACCAGCGGATGGCGCTGATCATCGCGGCCAATCAGTATCAGCTCAACGACCAGGAGCGCGACCAGCTGCGGCTGATGGTGCTGCGCGGCCTGATCGACGAAGTACTGCAGATTCAGGAAGCGAAGACCAACGACATCACGGTCACCTCAGCGGAGATCGATCAGGCGTTGGGTCGCGTTGCCAAGAATTTCAACCAGCCGCCGGAGAAGTTTAGCGCCTATCTGCGCTCGATCGGGTCATCGGACCGCTCGGTGCGCAAGCAGATCGAAGGCGAGCTCGCTTGGCAGCGCTACCTTCGTCGCACGGTCGAACCGCGCGTGAACGTCAGCGAAGAGGAAGTGCAGGCGATCCTCGACCGCATGACCAAGGACAAGGGTACCGAGGAATATCATCTCTACGAGATCTACAAGAGCTCGGGGACCAACCCGCAAGCCGTCGTCGCCGGCATGCAGGACATGATGCAGCAGATGAAGGACGGCAAGCAGACGTTCAAATACTTCGCCCAGACGCAGTCGGAGGCGACGACCGGTCCGAGCGGCGGCGACGACGGCTGGGTCCGCGCCGCGATGCTGCCGAGCGAAATCGCGACCGCGGTGGGGCAGATGCAGCCGGGGCAGCTGGCCGGGCCGATCGAACTCCCGGGCGGTTACGACATCCTGTTTCTAGCCGAAAAGCGCCAGGTGCTCGGGCTCGATCCGCTCGCGGCCAAGCTCAGCCTGAAGCAGATCAAGATCACCTTCCCGGCGGGCACGACCCAGGAGCAGGCGCAGAGCCGCGCCGCCGAATTCGCCAAGGCAACCCAGGCGATCAACGGCTGCGGCGCCGCCAACCAGGCGGCATCGGCGATCGGCGCGGAAATCGTCGACAACGATTCGCTGACCGTCCGCGATCTGCCGCAGGCATTGCAGCAGATGGTCCTGAGCATGCAGATCGGACAAGCGACGCCGCCGTTCGGGTCGCCGTCCGAGGGCGTCAGCGTTCTGGTGCTGTGTGGCCGCGACGATGCCAAGGCTCCCAACCTGCCCAACGCCGCCGATCTGCAATATCAGATGGAGCAGGAGCGCGTGAACAAGCGCGCGCAGAAAATCCTGCGCGACCTGAGGCGCGATGCCATCGTCGAGTATCGTTGAGGGGACCGCTGACGTGAGCCTCCTCCCCCCGCTGGCAGTCGCGATGGGCGACCCGGCTGGGGTCGGTCCGGAAATCATCGCCAAGGCCTGGGCGCGCCGGCGCGAGGAGCGGCTGCTGCCGTTCTTCGCGGTCGGCGACGCTCGCGCGATCGCGCGAGTCTGGGACGGACCGATCGCGCATATCGATTCGCCGAGCGGCGCGCTTGCCGCCTTTGACGACGCCTTGCCCGTGCTGACGGTAGAAGACGCCGGAGAGATCGTTCCTGGCCGCCCCGATCTGGAGGGCGCTCGCTGTGCGCTGCATTCGCTCGAACTTGCGACCGGCCTGACTCGATCGGGCGCAGCCGGTGCCCTCGTCACCGGGCCGGTGTCGAAGGCGCAGCTCTATCAGATCGGTTTCACCCATCCCGGCCAGACCGAATTCGTCGCGGAGCGCGTCGGGGTCGCAGCCAGCACCACCGTCATGATGCTGGCCGGCCCGACATTGCGCGTGGTGCCCGTGACGACCCATGTCGCGCTCGCCAAGGTACCGGGGTTGATCACGACTGGCTTGCTCGTGGCGAAGGCGCTGGTCACCGCGCGCGCGCTGGTGCGCGACTTCGGCATTTCCTCGCCCCGCTTGGCCTTTGCCGGGCTCAATCCGCATGCCGGCGAACAGGGCGCTATCGGGCGCGAGGAGATCGACATGATCATTCCCGCGGTCGAGGCGCTGGTCGCGCAAGGGATCGACGCGACCGGCCCGATGGCTGCCGACACGATGTTCCACGCGCGCGCCCGGGCCACTTATGATGCCGCGATCTGCTGCTATCACGACCAGGCATTGGTGCCGCTGAAGACGCTGCATTTCGACGAAGGCGTCAACATCACGCTAGGGCTGCCGATCGTCCGCACCTCGCCCGATCACGGCACCGCGTTCGGCATTGCCGGCCAGAACCGTGCCGAGCCTGGGGCAATGATCGCCGCGCTCCGCCTCGCCGCCGAAGCTGCCCAGCGCCGCGCCGACGCGCTCGTCGCGGCGTGACTCCCGATCTGCCGCCGCTGCGCGAGGTCATCGCGCGCCATGGGCTGACGGCGTCCAAAGCGCTCGGCCAGAATTTCCTGTTCGATGGTCAGTTGCTCTCACGGATCGCGGCGATACCCGGCGACCTGGCGGATGCCGAGGTACTTGAAGTCGGTCCCGGCCCCGGCGGCCTTACCCGCGCCTTGCTCGCCGCCGGCGCCCGCGTGGCGGCGATCGAGCGCGACCGGCGCTGCCTGCCCGCGCTGGCCGAACTCGAAGGCGCCTATCCGGGCAAGCTCAGGGTGATCGAGGGCGACGCGCTCGAGGTCGATGCGCCCGCGCTGTTCGATGGCCGGCCGCACATCGTCGCGAACCTGCCCTATAACGTCGGCACCGCGTTGCTCGTCCGCTGGCTGTCGGCCGATTGGCAGCCCTGGTGGCAAAGCCTGACCTTGATGTTCCAGCGCGAAGTCGCCGAGCGTATCGTCGCCACGACCGACAGCGACGCTTATGGCCGGCTCGCGGTGCTCGCCCAATGGCGGTCGTCGGCGAAGATCGCGATGAACGTGCACCGATCGGCCTTCACGCCGCCGCCCAAGGTGATGTCGGCGGTGGTGCATATCGTGCCCGGCGCCCAGCCCGCGGGCGTCGCCTTCGCCAAGCTCGAACGCCTGACCGCTGCGGCCTTCGGCCAGCGTCGCAAGATGTTGCGGCAGAGCCTGAAGGGTGTGCCCGGTGCGCTCGAAGCGCTCGAGAAAGTCGGCATCGACCCCGCACGGCGGGCCGAAACGGTATCGGTCGAGGAGTTCATCGAGCTCGCGCGCTGCTTGTCCTGAACGATGTCGCAAGCGAGAGCCCCTCTCCCGCCTGCGGGAGAGGGA
>DASVNU010000268.1:0-8544 GCA_036383655.1 Sphingomonas sp.
TGATGCCGGCGACCCAGGCGCTGTATGATTCCTATGTCACCCAGAACAAGATGCCCGGCATCGTCGGCGCGTTCAGCGCGGGCGACTTCCCGACGATGTTCGTCGCGGCGGGCAAGATCGCGACCGAGGCCAATGCCGCGCCGGCCGGACCCGACAGCCTGTGGCGGGTCTATTCGATGACCAAGCCGATCACCGCGATGGCGGCGATGATCCTGATCGAGGACGGCAAGATGAAGCTCGACGAGCCGGTCAGCGACTTCCTGCCCGCGTTCAAGAATATGCGCGTCCAGCTCAACGAGAATACCATCGACAGCCGCCCGGCGGCGCGCCCGATCACGATCCGCAACCTGCTGACGCACACCGCCGGCCTGGGCTATACCATCGTCACCAAGGGGCCGTTGCTCCAGCTGTACATCGACAAGGGACTCACCCCGGGCCAGATCAACGCCGCGGACGAGGCCAACCAGCGCAAGACGCGCCCCGCAACGCTGCAGGAATTCGCCAACAAGGTCGCGACCGTGCCGCTGATCGCCGATCCGGGGACCAAGTGGAGCTATTCGATCGGGCTCGACGTGATGGGCGCGGTGATCGAGAAAGCCAGCGGGATGCGGTTCGACGCCTTCGTCCAGGCGCGCATCTTCGATCCGCTCAAGATGACGTCGAGCTATTGGTCGGTCCCGGCGAGCGAGGTCGGACGATTGTCGACCAATTACGTGTTCCTGCCCGGTGACAAGATGTTCGCGTTCGATCCCGCCGCGACCTCGGTCTATCTCAACCCGCCGAGCTTTCCTTATGGCGGCGCCGGACTGGTGATGTCGGCGCGCGATTACGACACCTTCCTGCACATGCTGCAGAATGAGGGCGAGCTCGACGGCGCGCGGATCATGAAGCCGGAGACCGCCAGGCTCGCCATGTCCAACCTGCTGCCCGCGGGCGTCGAGTTCGGCGGCGTGGGCGGTGCGACCGGCGGAACCTCTGGGCCGAAAATGGGCTTCGGCGCCGGCGGATCGGTGGTGCTGGAGGACAAGACCAATTCGATGGGTGCCGGCACCTATGGCTGGGGCGGCGCCGCCGGCACCGCGGCCTGGGTCAACCCGATCAAGAAGATCCGCGGTACGATCATGGTCAATTACTTCCCCGCCGACAAATGGCCGATCCGCGACGAGACGGTGAAGTCGCTGATCAGCGATATGCAGCGTTTCAAGACCAAGTGATCCGCCCCGGCTTCACTGGCAGCCCGCTCGACCGGGCCGATCCGCTGCGCCACGACGCCGAAAAACTGGCGGCGGCGATGGGCGACTGGCGCGCGCGGCTGCTCAAGCTCGACAATTTCGAGCCCGAGGTGGCGGAGGACGGCACGCTCGGCTGGACCAGCCTGGCCGACGCGCCCGACGATGCCGAACTGGTGCTGCTCGGGCTGATCCAGGGCAAGCCGCATTTCGCGGCCTATGTGCCGGGCATGCGCGCGCCGGCGGGACGCTCGCCCAGCCTGTTCCGTGCGCTCGACGTGATGCGCCCGGACGAGGCGGAAACCTACGCCGCGGCGCGCAGCGTGCTCGACTGGCACAGCCGGCATCAATTCTGCGCCAATTGCGGGACGCAGACCGCGATGTTCCGCGCCGGTTGGGGGCGGTCTTGCCCCAAGTGCGGCGCCGAGCATTTCCCGCGCACCGACCCGGTCGTGATCATGATCGCCGAACATTCGGGCCGCGCCCTGGTCGGGCGCGGGCCGCAATGGCCGGCCGGACGCTATTCGGCGCTGGCCGGGTTCATGGAGCCGGGCGAATCGATCGAGGAAGCCGTCGCGCGCGAAATCTTCGAGGAAGCCGGCGTGCGCGTCCGCAACGTCCGCTACATCGCCAGCCAGCCCTGGCCGTTCCCCTCATCCCTCATGATGGCGTGCATCGGCGAGGCCGAGGACGACGTCATCACGATCGACCCGCACGAATTGCAGGACGCGATGTGGGTCAGCCGCGAGGATGTCAGGAAATCGCTGGCGGGCGACCCGTCCGCGCCGTTCCTGTCGCCGCCGCACTATGCGATCGCGCATACCTTGCTGACCGCGTGGGTGGAGGAGGGGTAGGGCTCCCTTCGCAACAAATAGCCCGTCATTCCCGCGAAAGCGGGAACCCGTCTCGTGCGCTTTCCCGTCTCACTATTGTCGTAATTTGTTGATTCTATGGGAGATGGGTCCCCGCTTTCGCGGGGATGACGGTTAGGATTACCCCGCCGCCACCTTCACCGCGTCGCAGATGCGGTCGACCACTGCCTCGACCTGCGCGGCATCCTCGCCCTCGGCCATCACGCGGATCACCGGTTCGGTGCCCGAGGGGCGGATCACCAAGCGCCCCTTGCCCTCCAGTTCACCCTCGGCATCGGCGATCACGGCCTTGACGCCGGCATCGTCGAGCGGCTTGCCGCCCTTGAAGCGCACGTTCTTGAGCAATTGCGGAAGCGGGTCGAAGCGGTGGAGCAATTCGCTCGCCGGGATGCCCGACCGCACCAGCTCGGCCAGGATCTGCAGCGCCGCGACCAGCCCGTCGCCGGTGGTGGCATAATCCGACAGGATGATGTGCCCCGATTGCTCGCCGCCGACATTGTATCCCTGGCCGCGCATCGCCTCGAGCACGTAGCGGTCGCCCACCGCGGTGCGGATCAGGTCGATGCCGTGCGCCGCGAGATGGCGTTCGAGCCCAAGGTTCGACATCACCGTCGCGACCAGTCCGCCGTTCCGCAAGTTTCCCGCGCGTGCCCAGCCGGTCGCGATCACCGCCATCAACTGGTCGCCGTCGATCACCTGGCCATTCTCATCGACCACGATCAGCCGGTCGGCATCGCCATCGAGCGCGATGCCGATATGCGCGCCGCTCGCGACCACCGTCTCGCACAAGGTCTGCGGCGCGGTCGAGCCGACCTGGTCATTGATGTTCTTGCCATTGGGGGTGACCCCGATCGCGATGACATCGGCGCCCAATTCCCACAGAGCCGAGGGCGCGACCTGGTAGGCGGCGCCATTGGCGCAATCGACCACGATCTTGAGCCCGTCGAGCGTCAGATCGTCGGGAAAGGTCGCCTTGGCGAAGTGGATGTAGCGCCCGCGCGCATCCTCGACCCGGCGCGCGCGGCCGATATCGGGCGCGGCGGCGAGCGCGACGTCGCCGTCGATCAGCGCCTCGATCGCCAGTTCGTCGGCGTCGGACAATTTATAGCCGTCCGGGCCGAACAGCTTGATCCCGTTATCGGCGAACGGGTTGTGGCTGGCCGAGATCATCACGCCGAGGTCGGCGCGCATCGATTTGGTCAGCATGCCGATCGCCGGGGTCGGCAGCGGTCCGAACAAGGTCACGTCCATGCCGACGCTGGTGAAGCCGGCAACCAGCGCGTTTTCGAGCATATAGCCCGACAGCCGCGTGTCCTTGCCGATCACCACGCGATGCTTGTGATCGCCGCGGACGAAATGCGCGCCGGCCGCCATGCCGACCTTCATCGCCATCACCGCGGTCATCGGCTGCACGTTGGTGAGACCGCGAATACCGTCCGTACCGAAATATTTTCTTGCCATTGTGACCGTTTCCGTCCGCTATCCCGCGCTCTTGGCCGGGCGTGATAGCGCGGCAATCGGAGAAGGGCGAGCATGTCGCAAGCATTGAGGATCCTGATCTCGCTGGTGGCCGGGCTGGCGCTGGGAATCGCGCTCGCCAATTGGGCGCCGGATGTGGGCGGGCACGTGCTTCCCTATACCAAGTTGGTTGGCGGTTTGTGGGTGCACGGCCTGCAAATGGTGATCGTGCCGCTGGTCGTAGCCCTTCTGGTCGTTGGGATCGCCGCATCCGCCGAGGCGGCCCGTGCCGGACGAATCGCGCTGACCGCCCTGCTGTCCTTCATGGCCATCCTGTGGATCAACACATTGCTGTCGGCCTTTCTCACGCCGCTCCTGCTTCGACTGTTCCCGTTGCGCGCCGACTGGGCCGCCGCGCTCCGCGCCTCACTACCGCCGGCCGATCCCAACGCGCATATCCCGACCCTGCTCGAATTCTTCGAAAAACTGGTGCCGACCAATATCGTCGATGCCGCCGCCACCGACGCGTTCCTGCCGCTGACCCTGTTCGCGATGGTGTTCGCCTTCGCGATCACGCGGCTCGAGGCGGAGCGCCGCAAACTATTGGTCGATTTCTTTCAGGCGATCGCCGACGCCACGGTGGTGGTGATCGGTTGGGTGCTCAAGCTCGCACCGATCGGCGTGTTCTGCCTGTCGCTTGGCGTCGGCATGCAGGCCGGCGCAGCGGCGTTCGGCGCGCTTGCGCATTATGTCGCGATCGTATCGACGCTCGGCATCCTGGTCATGCTGTCGGCCTACCCGCTCGCTGCGCTCGGCGCACGCATCGGGATAGGGCGCTTCGCGCGTGCGGTTCTTCCCAGCCAGGTCGTCGCGATCAGCACATCATCATCGCTCGCCAGTTTACCGGCAATGCTGCGATCGAGCGAGGCGATCGGCGCGCCAGCCAGCGTTTCGGGCGTCGTATTGCCGATCGCAGTTGCGGTTTTTCGTGCAACCAGCCCGGCAATGAACCTGGCGGTCGCGCTCTATGTCGCGCACCTCACCGGCACGCACATCGGCCCGGGCCAACTTGCCGCCGGCGTGGCCACCGCGGCGATCACCACGATGGGATCGGTCAGCCTGCCCGGGACGGTGAGCTTCTTCGCGTCCGTTGCGCCGGTTGCGGCGGCGATGGGGGTGCCGATCGAAGCTTTGGGCCTGCTCGTCGCGGTCGAGACGGTGCCGGACTTGTTCCGCACGCTCGGCAACGTAACGATGGATGTCGCGGTGACCGGCATCATTGCCGCGCGCAGCGGTGTCGCACCCGACGGCGAAACCGACCGCATGATCGAGGAGATTCCGGCATGAAATACCGCACGATCGGCAGCCATGACGGCGGCCTGAAAGTCTCCGCGATCGGCATCGGCTGCATGCCGATGATCCGCGACGGCAATATCAATTACGGCCACGCCGATGACCAGGAATCGATCCGTACGATCCACGAGGCGATCGAGCTGGGCATCACCTTCTTCGACACCGCCGAGATGTACGGCCCGTTCGCCAATGAGGAACTGGTCGGCCAGGCGATCAAGGGCAAGCGCGACGGGCTGGTGATCGCGACCATGTTCGCGATGCGCTGGAACGGCAACGAGATCGCCGGGCTCGACGGCAGTCCCGCCAATGCCCGCCGCGCGGTCGAAGGGTCGCTCAAGCGGCTGGGCATCGACACGATCGACCTGTTCTACCAGCACCGCGTCGACCCCAACGTACCGATCGAGGAGACGGTCGGCGGGATGGCCGAGCTGATCAAGGAGGGGAAGATCCGCCACATCGCGCTGTCCGAGGCGGGGCCGGACACGCTGCGCCGCGCCGCCGCGGTCCACCCGATCACCGCGCTGCAGACCGAATATTCGGTGTGGGAGCGCGACGTCGAGGACGAGATCCTGCCGACCTGCCGCGAGCTGGGCATCGGCTTCGTGCCGTACAGCCCGCTCGGCCGCGGCTTCCTGGCGGGGACGATCCGCAGCCTGGACGAATTGCCGGCCGACGACTGGCGCCGCAACGACCCGCGCTACCAGCCCGACACGCTGCCGCAGAACCTCAAGATCGTCGACGCGATCGGCACGGTGGCGCAGCGTCACCAGGCGTCCAACGCGCAGGTCGCACTCGCCTGGCTGCTCGCGCAAGGCGACGACGTGGTGCCGATCCCGGGCGTCAAGCGGCGCGAGACGATGCGCGATTCGGCCGGGTCGGTCGACGTCACGCTGACCCCCGACGATCTCACCGCGATCGACGCCGCCGCGCCCAATGGCGGTACCGCCGGCCCGCGCTATGGCGAGCGCGGGATGCGCATGGTCAAATTATAGGCTGATTTTGTCGGCGTCTCCCTCTCCCCTTGTGGGAGAGGGAAGGGGCCCGCGCCGAAGGCGTGGGAAGGGTGAGGGGGACTCACAGGCGATATCGCTCGTGACTCCCCCTCACCCTTCCGGCGCTGCGCGCCTCCCTCCCTCTCCCACAAGGGGAGAGGGATTCACCCGATCCAGCGCCAGATCCCCGCCGGCATGCCCGCGAGCGGCAGATGCGCCCAGGTCGCGGCGAGCCACAAGGCGATGCCGCCCAACGCCGGCATGATCCCCGCCGGCGTGAACTTGACGCGCCCGCCCAGGATCGCGCCGAGCGGCCAGTAACTGGTATGCGCTTCCCACGATCGCCAAATGTCGGGCTGGAGCTTTTCCTTTTTCTTGTCCTGCAGCGCGGCGCCGACCAAAGCGAGGAGGATGATCGCCTTGGCCAGCACGATATTGGCGGGCGTCGGCGCGACCAGGATGTGCGCCACGCCCCACAGGGTGAAGCTCCACATCATCGGATGCCGCGTGACGCTGAACACGCCACGCGGTTCGGGCGGCGTGCTCGCCGCGCGCGGTCCCGGCAACGCCGGATTGCCGAGCAGCGAGCCGACGAACATCACGCTGGCGAAGAACATGATGACGGTAGCGGTGATCCACAGTCCATCGCCGACTGCCCAGAACGGCGCTTCCGCCGGCACCGCGCGGAACGCCAGCGCGAGCCAGCCGAACGTCGCCAGTGCGACCAGCGAATAGAGGCCCTGGAACGGCAGTTCGCCGATCGCGCGCACGATCGGCGCGCGCAACGGATGCGACAGCAGGAAATGCGATCCGACGAACGCGACCGCGGCGGCGATTTCCCAGCACAACGGACTCATGGACTCTCTCCCTCGAACCGTTTCGAGGGAGAGGTTAGTCCCTCACTGCACGCCGTGCATCCACTTCTTGAGCGGCCAGGACAGCAGCAGCAGCAACACGCCCAGCCCGATCGCGATCAGCGCGATCATCGTGAAGGTGTGCGTATAGGTGTCGAGGCTGACCTTCAGATTGGTGACCTGACCACCCACCGTATCGACGCTGGCGAATTGCGCGACGACGCCGGCGACATATTGCGCGACCGAAATCGACAGGAACCACACCCCCATCATCAACCCGACGACCCGCGCGATCGACAATTTGGTGATCATCGAGAGGCCGACCGGCGAGATGCAGAGCTCGGCGATCGAGTGGATCACGTAGAGCCCGGCGAGCCACCAAAGACCGACCTTGAAGCTGCCGTCGGCAAAGGTCGATCCCCAGACCAGGAACAGGAAGCCCACGCCGACGCCCATCAGCGCGACCGAGAATTTGATCGGGATCGACGGCTCCCACCCGCGCCGCGCGAGCCATCCCCACAAGGCGCTCATCAGCGGCGCGAGCAGCACGATCGCGATCGGGTTGAAATTCTGCGTCTGCGGCGCCGACAGCGAGAACCAGCCGAACACGCTGCGGTCGGTATTGCGGTCGGCGAACAAGGTCAGGCTCGACCCGGCCTGTTCGAACAGCGTCCAGAACACGACGTTGAAGATGATCAGCACCATCGCCGCGACCATCATCTCGCCTTCCTTGCGGCTGCCCTTGACGAACGACCAGATCAGGATGCCGGGAACCGAGACGATGAAGGTGCCGAACAGCAATTTGCCCATCAGCGGCAGCGACACCAGATAGCCGATGAAGCCCGATCCCTCGGCGGGCTTTTCCGACTGCATCAGATTGACGAACAGGAAATAGACCACCGGTACCGCGACCAATGCGAGCACATAGATCAGCATCGCGCGGTCGGGCCCTTCGCGTCGCGGCGGGTTGCCGTAAGCGTCGAGCCGGCCGCCATGATAGCTGATCATGAAGAACGAGATCACCATCGCCACGCCGGCGAGCCCGAGCCCGAGCGGCCAGCCGAAACTGTCGGCGAAGATCGCGCAGAGAAACTGACCGAGAATCGAGCCGGTGTTGATCCCCATGTAGAAGATCGTGAAGCCGGCGTCGCGGCGGCGGTCGCCCTGCTCGTAAAGCTCGCCGACCATGGTCGAGATATTGGGTTTGAAGAAGCCGTTGCCGACCGAGATCAGCGACAGCGCCATCAGCAGGATCATGGTCAGGACCGGGCTGCGTTCGGCCTCTTCGGCATAGCTGCCCTTGGCGACCTTGCGCACTTCGTGTCCGTCGGGCGCGAGCAACGACAGCGTGCCGTCGTCATTGCCGCGCATCGTCAGCTTCTGGCCCTTGTCGACGATGTAGCGCGCTTCCTTGGCGTCGCTGGTCGGCGCATCGCGGAAATTGGTGACGACGACTTCGTAGCGCTGGCCGTCGATCACCTGATAGGGCTTGGCCGGCGTGCCGCCGAACGCGAGCGTGAAATAGCCGATCGCCATCATCAGCGCGCCGAATCGCACCGCGCGTTTCGAGCCGAGATATTGGTCGGCAAGCAGCCCGCCGACCAACGGCGTCAGATAGACCAACGCGGTATAGCCACCATAAAGCCCGGTCGAGGCGCGGTCGCCGAGGATGAAATGCTTGGTGAGATAGAGCGTGAGCAGCGCTCGCATGCCGTAATAGCCGAACCGCTCCCACATTTCGGTGCCGAACAGCCAGAACAGCGGCTTGGGATGGCCGAACCACGTC
>DASVNU010000269.1:0-4059 GCA_036383655.1 Sphingomonas sp.
TTGTCGCTCGCGCGCACCGCGGGCGTGCTTCCCGCCTTCTTCGTCGGCCAAGCGCCCGACGAGGTCATCACTATCGCCGATATCGAGGCGTTCGAAGATCCGATCACGCTCGCCATCGCGGCGCGCGCCAAATTGCCGGTCGCGGGTTCGGAAAATTCGGAAATCGTCGCGTTCCGATCGCCCGATTCGCCCGGCGAGCATGTCGCCTTGATCATCGGCCAGCCCGATGGCCGCCCGCCGTTGGTGCGCCTGCACAGCGAATGCCTGACCGGCGACGTGCTCGGCAGCCTCAAATGCGATTGCGGACCGCAACTCCATGCTGCGATCCATGCGATGGAGGATACCGGCTGGGGAATCCTGCTCTATCTGCGTCAGGAAGGGCGCGGGATCGGGCTGGTCAACAAGCTCCGCGCTTATGCGCTGCAGGATCAGGGGTATGACACGGTCGACGCCAATACCCGGCTGGGCTTCGCGGTCGATGCGCGCGATTTCCGGGTGGCGGCGCGGATGCTCGATCTGCTCGGCCAGACCAATATCCGGCTGCTGACCAACAATCCCGAGAAGGTCCGCGTGCTCGAAGCGGCGGGGATCAAGGTCGCCGAACGCGTGCCGATCGCGCTGCCGGCCAATCCGTTCAACGCGAAGTACCTGGCGACCAAGCGCGACCGCACGGGGCATCAGCTTTAAGCCACCCCCGTCATCCCCGCGTTCGCGGGGAAGACCGTGGGGGTGTCAGGCGAGGAGGCCCGTCACCTCGTCGAAGCTCGACGCCACCGCCGCCACCCCGATCGCGCGCAGGCGGTCGGCATGGTCGGGCGCGCAATGGTTGCCCGCGCATAGCCCGATGACGTGCCCGCCCGAGGCGACCGCGCCGGTCGCGCCGACCGGCGAATCCTCGATGATCGCGCACTCCTCGATCGCCACGCCCAGCTTGTCGGCCGCGTAGAGATAGAGGTCCGGCGCCGGCTTGCCGCGCGTCACATGCTCGCGACCCGAATAGACATGATCACCGAACGCGCCGGACAGGCCGATATGCTCGAGATGCCGGCGGATCCAGCGCGTCGAGCTCGACGACACCACCGCCTTGGGCAAGTCGGCGGGCAGCGAGCGGACGAAGGCGACCGCGCCGGCGACCTCATCGATTCCTTGCGCCATCACCCGCGCATCCTCGACCTCACGCGCCGCGAAAAAATCCTCGGGCAGCGTGCGGCCGATCCACGCCTCGACGCGATCGAGGAAATCCTTGCCGGCATAGCCCATGAAATTGGCCATCGATTGCTCGGGCGTGGTCGGGTGGCCGATCGAGGTCAGGTAATCGGCGATATGCTTGTTGCCGATGAATTCGCTCTCGATCAGCACGCCGTCGAAATCGAACAGGATCGCCGCGAAACGCACCGCGATGGTCGGCGCCACGTCGGCCTTCACGGGCGCGCTCCGAACAGCGCCGATCCGACGCGGACGTGCGTGGCGCCCAGGGTCACCGCGGTCGGATAATCGCTCGACATGCCCATGCTGAGGCCCGTCACGTCGTTATCGCGCGCCAGCTTGGCCAGCAGCGCGAAATAGGGGGCCGGTTCGACATCGAGCGGCGGTACCGCCATCAGCCCGACGATCGGCAGCTCGGCGACGCGCGCTTGCTCGAGCAGTGCCGGCAGCTCGGTGATCGCGCAGCCGCCTTTCTGCGGCTCGTCGCCGATATTGACCTGGACGAAGCAATCGGGGCGGCGGCCGCTGTCCATTGCTTTGGCAAGGGCCGCGATCAGCGAGGCGCGATCGACCGAATGGATCTGATCGAACAGGGCCACCGCATCGGCCGCCTTGTTCGACTGCAACTGGCCGACCAGCGCGAGCCGGAGGTCGGCATGGCGTTCGCGCAGCGCCGGCCATTTGCCCTGCGCTTCCTGCACGCGATTTTCGCCGAACACGCGCTGGCCGGCGGCGATCAGCGGTTCGATCGCCTCGGCGGGATGCGTCTTGGAGATGGCGATCAGCTCGATGGCGTCGCTGCGCCCGGCGAGCTTCGCCGCCCGGGCAATCGCATTGCGGACGCCGGCGAGCCGCGCGGCGGGGTCGTCGGTCGTCATGCCGCGCGCTATAGGCAGGGTCGTGCCGCATCGCCAGTCCCCGATCCCAGTTTTGTGGCTAATGACCGACGAGCGGCTCGGCGACGGGCTGTGGGCGGCGCTGCGGCGCCTGCCGCGCGGCAGCGGGGTAGTGTTTCGGCATTATGCGACGCCGGCGAAGGAGCGCCGGGTGGTGTTTCGTCGGGTGGTGCGGCTGGCGCGGGCGCGCGGACTAATGGTGGTGCTCGCTGGGGAGCGGGCTGGAGTCTGCGCGGATGGCGTGCATGGGCGCGCACGTGGCCGGGGGCTGCGGACGGCGCCGGCGCATGATCGGCGGGAAGCGGTGACTGCGGCGCGGCGTGGAGCGGAGGTGCTGTTCGTGTCGCCGGTGTTCACGACGCGATCGCATCCCGGAGCTGAGGCGCTGGGGCCGCGCAAGGCGCGTCGAATCGCTCAAGGCCTGCCGGTGGGGGTGATTGCGCTGGGCGGGATGGACGCGCGGCGATTCCGGAAGCTCACCGGATTTGACGGCTGGGCGGCGATCGACGCTTGGGGCGCTCGGGGTAGCGGCGCGAAGTGAATTCGCGCAGTCGGTCCTCGTTTGCGCGAGGCCGGCCGGAGTTCTTGCTTTTTCGCTATTTAGCTGCAGCCAAGTCGCGGCAAGAACTCAGAACCTGAACGCGGTCCCGACATATACCGCCTGGCTGTCACGCTGCGCATCGGGCAGCGGGGCGAGGCGATCGCGATCCTGCGACTTGTAGCGGACACCCGCCGTCACATCGAGGTTGCGGCTGAGCGAGTAGGAACCGCCGACGTCGATCGAATCCTTGGGCATATAGCCCGCCAGGCGCGTGTCGCCGATCGTGGTGCGCTCGCTGGTCGCCTTCAGCTTGGTGCTGCGGCGGTCCGAGAAACTGGTACCGAGATCGATCGGCTTGCGGCCGACCGGGCTCGCGGCCAGATCGATCTTGAGATCGCTCGGCGTCACCACCCGCTTGACCGGCGCGTTACGGCCCAGATCATAGGCGATCGGTGCCAGGCCGACCGATTGAGTATCGACCGTCGGCGCGCCGCGCAGCGTCACGACACCGGTCTTGATCGCCGGCGGCGGCGACACGCGGCGTTGCGTGCCACGCGACTCGGCCGGGGTGAAGCGGAACGGAGTCGAGTCGAGCCCGTTGCGCGCGATCAGCGCGGCAAGCTTGGGATCGGCCGAAGCCGGGGTGAAGAAGGAGGCGACAGGGCGCGAAATCAGTCGCTTGGCGGTATCGGGCGCGCCAATCGCAGGCACGGCAAACGCAGCGGTGACGGCTAGCGCCCCCACGACGGTTCCGAAAATTGCCCGCTTCGCGACCACGATTGGTTCCCTGCGACTCCAATAGTCAAATCCGCCCTATCACGGATCGATCCAGACTCGCCACCGTTGATCTTGTTTTTCCGCCGAGTGTTGCATCACGCCCACAGACTCGTTCTGGCCTCTCGGCGCTTGCGGCGGCCGGCCCTGTGTCTATAGATGCGCGATAATCTCCCCCTTTCGTATCAGGGAACGACCGATGACCCTTCTGCGCCGTGCCGCGTATCTGGCCCTTCCGCTCTCGCTGATGGCGTGCGCGCACCACAATAAGGGGCCCGCCAAGGCCGACATCGCCGCGTCGAAGGTGACGACGATCGGCGTCAATGCCTATCTGTGGCGCGCGACGCTCGACACGCTGAGCTTCATGCCGCTGCTGCAGACCGATTCCAATGGCGGCGTCATCGTCACCGACTGGTACGTCAACCCGCGCTCGCCCGGCGAACGGATGAAGGTCACGGTGTCGATCCTCGACCAGGATCTGCGCGCGGATGCGATCCGCGTCGCGGCGCTGCGCGAAGTCAGCACCAATGGCCAGTGGGTCGCGGCCCCGGTCCAGGCGGCGACCGTGCAGAAGCTCGAGGACGTGATCCTTACCCGCGCCCGCGACCTTCGCCGCCAGGCGATCGCTCCCGGTAAATAAGC
>DASVNU010000270.1:0-8707 GCA_036383655.1 Sphingomonas sp.
GGCTGGAGCCACGACGGCAGTCGCGAGACGTCTGAAACCATCAAGGCGCTCTGGGAACAGCGCGAGCGGGAGAAAGCCGAGTGGACGAAGCCGATATCGTCGTCGTCGGGGGTGGATCGGGCGGCGCCGCCGCGGCCGGACGGCTCAGCGAGGACGGCCGTAACACCGTAGCATTGCTCGAGGCGGGCGGGCGCAACACCGGGCTGCGGACGCGCGTTCCGGGCTTCATGGCGTTCCAGAACGACAAGACCAACTGGCGGCTCGAAACCGTGCCGCAACCGGGATTGAACGGCCGCCGCGGCTATCAGCCGCGCGGCAAGGGGCTGGGCGGATCGAGCGCGATCAACGCGATGCTCTATCTGCGCGGTAATGCCTGGGATTACGACAATTGGGCGGCGATGGGCTGCGACGGCTGGGCGTACGATGACGTGCTGCCGGCGTTCAAGCGCAGCGAGGGCAACGAGCGCGGCGCGAGCGATTTCCATGGCGGCGACGGGCCGCTCAGCGTGTCGGACCAGCATTGGCCGCATCCCGGCAGCCTCGAATTCGTCGAGGCGGCGGCGATGCTGCAGGTCGCACGCAACGATGATTTCAACGGCGCGCGCCAGGACGGCGTCGGTATCTATCAGGTGACGCAGAAGAACGGCGAGCGCTGGACCTCGAGCCGCGCTTATGTCGAGCCGGTCTTGTCGCGGCCCAATTTCCATGTCGTGACCGAAGCGCTGGCCGAACGCGTGCTGTTCGAGGACGGCAAGGCCTGGGGCGTCGCTTATGCCCGCGGCAACGAGCGCCATGTCATCCGCGCGCGCAAGGCGGTGCTGCTGGCGGGCGGGGTGTTCGGCACGCCGCAATTGCTGATGTTGTCGGGGATCGGCCCCGCCGCGCACCTTGCGGCGCATGGCCTGACGGTCGCGGTCGACCGGTCCGATGTCGGCGCCAATCTGCAGGACCATGTCGATTATGTCGCGGCTTATGAAGTGCCCGGCCGCTTCTTCCTTGGCAGTTCGCTCGCCGGCACGCTCAGCATGGCCGGCGGGGTGATCCGCTGGTTGCGCAACCGGTCGGGGGTGATGACCACGCCGTTCGCCGAGGCCGGCGGCTTCCTGACCGTGATGCCCGACGCGCCGGCACCCGACGTCCAGCTGCATTTCGTGCCGGTGGTGCTCGAGGATCACGGCCGGACCAAGGTCAAGGCGCATGGCTTTTCGTGCCACGTCTGCGTGCTCCGGCCGGAAAGCCACGGCACGGTCCGGCTCGCTTCGTCCGATTCGCGCGACGCGCCGTTGATCGATCCCGCGTTTTTGACCGATCCGCGCGACATGGCGGTGATGAAGGCGGGGGTGCGGACGATGTACCGCATCCTCAACGCTCCGCCGCTGAGCCGGCATCGCGGCAAGGACCGCTATCCGATCGATTTCGGCGACGACGACGCGTTGGAGCGCCTGATCCGCGCGCGTGCGGATACCGTCTATCACCCCGTCGGCACCGCGCGGATGGGGACCGATGCCGACGCGGTGTGCGATCCGAAGCTGCGCGTGCGCGGGGTTGAGGGGCTGTACGTCGCCGACGCCTCGATCATGCCCAAGCTGATCAGCGGCAACACCAACGCGCCGTCGATCATGATCGGCGAGCGGTGTGCGGATTTCGTGAGGGCTGATCTGGCGGGCTGAGGAAGACTCCCCTCCCTGCTTGCAGGGAGGGGTTGGGGGTGGGTGCGCGCGTCTGCGCGCCCAAAAGACTCATTCAACTCATCGCCAAAACAGCGCCGGGCGAGGCATCGAGCCCCGCCCGACGCTACACCCACCCCTTAATCCCCTCCCTTTCAGGGAGGGGAAATCTCGGCTCAATAAACCCAATCGACCGTCAGAAACACCTTGTCAGTATCCGTCGCGAACCGATCGGCGCGGTAATGCGCGAAGCGGGCGGCGAGTGTGTAGCGCTTGATCTTGGCCGAAGCGATGAGGTCCAGCTCGTCGCCATAATGGAGCGACAGTCGGTCGCTGTCGAAGCGATGGAAAGTCGCGCCGAGGCCATAGCCCGACACCCAGCCCTTGCTTTTCCAATTGGCCCCCAAGGTCGCATAGGCGTCGCGCAACCCGTTAGGCGGCGTGGTGGTGAACTTGCTGTCCCAGCCCTGGAACTTGAAGAACGAGGCGAGCGGTGTCTGCACGCTGGTCAGCGCTACGCCCTTGTCCGCGCCGAGTACTTCATAGCCCGCCGTCGCGCTGAGCACCTTGGCCGTGAGGCTTGCTTCGCCCAGCCAGTAACTGGCGGCGTAGCGATTGGGATTGTGCGCATAATCGCTCTGCCGCGCATAGCTGGCGATGTAGCCGAGCTTCAGTGTCTTCGCGAGCGGCCGGCTACCGGCGAAGCGCACGCCATAGGTCTGGCTCGACAGCCTGAAGCCCGCAATTCCCATCGACTCCTGATCGACCAGATAGCCAAAGCCCGACAGCGTCCCGACTGGCGTGGTATAACCGACGATGCCGAACCAATTGTCCCCACCGATCGCCTGCGGCCGCGCCGGCGTCCCCTGGATGCCGTTCACCGTGCGCACCGACCAGGAATAGGCCGCATCGATGGTCAAATTCTTCACGCCGGACCATTGCACGCGCATCGCATCGAACGTCTGCTCGTTCTGCCGCCACGCCGCCGGCCCGACGAAACGCTGGTCGGCGAAATCCAGCACCTGGCGCCCGGCGGTCAGCTTCAGGCCTTTGGTAGCATAGCTCAGCTGGGCGCGATTGAGCTCGATATTGCCGGGGTCCGGGACGACGGGCAGCGCGCGCCCGTTGAACCCGTCATTGTAGCTGGTCGTGAAGGGGATGGTCCCCTCGGCCTCAACCAGCGCGCTGAATGGGCCGGTGCTCGCCTGGACGCCGCTACGGATGCGCAGGGTCACCGCGTCGGCGTCATCGGCGATGCCGTCCTGGTCGACATGCTCGTACCGCAGCCGTGCATCGACCAGCGGCTTGAGTGCGATATCCTGGGCATGCGCCATCGACGCGGTAAGCCCCGCCGTGGCGAGCGCCACGGCTCGCAGAGTCCGAAGATGCATGCGAGTTACTCCGCCGCGTCGATCGCGAGGGCGCCGCGCTCGGGTGTGTTCAGCGCGCCGAGCTCACCGTCGGCGCGCGCCTTGCGACCATAGACGATCTCGAACAGCGGCCCGGCCATCATCGTCGTGACGATCGCCATCAGCACCAGCATCGAGAACAGGGTCGGGCCGATAATGCCCTTCTGCAGGCCGATATTGATGATGATCAACTCCATCAACCCACGCGAATTCATCAGCGCGCCGATGCCGAGCGCGGTACGATTGTCCTCGCCCGACAGCCGCGCCGCCGCCCAGCAGGCGCCGAACTTGGCCAGCACCGACACCGCCAGCACGCCGAGCGCGATCAGTACCAATTCGGCCGAATTGACCATGTCCATCCGGGTGTTGAGCCCCGAATAAGTGAAGAACATCGGCAGCAGCAGGACGACCGCGAGCGGCTCGACCTTGCGCTTCAACTCCGCGACGAACAGCCCGCGCGGCATGCACACGCCGAGCAGGAATCCGCCGAAGATCGCGTGGATGCCGATCGCGTCCATCACGAAGGCCGAGGTGCAGAACAGCATCATCGTAATCGCGAGCACGGTCGTGCTCATCTCGCCCCGCGCCTCGACCGCGCGGCCCAGCGGCGCGAGTAGGCGCCGACCGTAGAGCAGCATGAACGCGGTGTAGAGCATTGCGCCGCCGATCGCGAGCACCGCCACCCCGGGACCCGCGCCGAACGTCGCCAGCACCACCGCCAGCACGCACCAGGAGGTGGCGTCGTCGAACGCGCCCGCGGTCAGCGACAAGGTGCCGAGCGACGAATTGGCGAGGCCACGCTCGTTGATGATGCGCGCGAGCATCGGGAAGGCGGTCAGCGCGATGCACGCGCCCATGAACAGGGTCGCATTGGCGTTGCTGATCCCCGGCGCGAACAGCCCCGGCACGGTCAGCAGCATCGGCGTGATTAGGGCGGCGAGCAGGAACGGCACGACGATGCCCGCGGCCGACACCCCGGCCGCGCTCTTCGCCTTCGCCTTGAAGTGATCGAGGTTGAGCGTCAGCCCGACCATGAACATGTACAGCCCGACGCCGAGCTGCGCGCCGGCATAGAGCACGTTGCGCGTTTCCTTGGGGAACAGAGCGAGCTGGAAATCGGGGAATAGCAGACCGAGCAGCGACGGCCCCAGAATGACGCCGGCGATCATCTCGCCGACCACTTGCGGCTGGCCGAGCAATTTCTGTCCGGCCCAGCCGACGACGCGGCAGGCGAGCAGGATCACCGCCAGCTGCATGAAGAAATGAACGCTGAAATCGCCCGGCGTGTAGCTCTTGGCGATCGCCTGCACCGCCGGGCCATGCGGTGCCAGGATTCCCGTCACCGTCGATACCAGACTGTCGATCACACCTTGTTGCGGCATGTGCCTTCCCCATCCCCGTTTCCGACCCTGATCGGGCCATGTCGCGGGCAAGGGAACGCCAATTGTTAGCGCTAGCAATAGCCAAATCATCGCCCGGACGGGCCGATCCGGCATTTTTCCGGCGCGACCGTGAATTGTGTTGCGGGCGAGCCACAAGGTAGTAACGTACCTACATATTATCCCTGTCCGATGATCGTCCGGAAGCCGCAAATGAAGGTCGTCAGCAGCCGCGAATTCAATCAGGACGTCAGCCAGGCAAAGCGTCTGGCGCGACTCGAACCGGTGTTCGTCACCGATCGCGGGCGCGCGACGCACGTGCTGATGAGCATCGACGCCTATCGCCGGCTGTCGGGCCCGGCCGAGACGATCGTCGACCTGCTCGCGGCGCCAGCAGCGCTAGCGGCGCCCGCACCCGACCCGCTTGCCGACGCCACCGATCCCTGGCGGCGGCGCGACGGCTGATGCATCTGCTCGACACCCCCGTCGTCACGGCGTTGCGCGCGGCACGCGGCGGCGGCAGCGATCCGGCGCTCGCTGCCTGGGCGACCGGCGTTGCCCCGCAGAGCCTGTTCGTCTCGGCGATCGTCCTCCACGAGCTGGAGGGGGCGGCGGCGCAGGCGATGCGCCGCGATCGCGCGTCGGGTGCGCAATGGCGCGCGTGGATCGACGACCAGGTGACGCGCGCGTTCGATGGCCGCATCCTGCCGGTCGATGCCGCGATCGTCCGCCGCGCCGCACAGCTCGGGTACGCCGATGCGCGCGACGGCCTGATCGCCGCCACCGCGCTCGAACACGGGCTGACGCTCGCCACGCTGCGCCCGCGCGCGTTCAAGGCGGGCAAGGTCAAACTGTTCGATCCCACCACCCATGTCGCCGCCACCGGGGATGGCGACTGGCGCCAGGCCACGCGCGCGGCGCCGGTGTGGATCAAGAACCTGTTCGTCCGCAGCTGAGAAGGCTACCGATATGGCCATGGAGGGGACGCGCAGCATCCTGATCGTCGGCGGCGGCACCGCGGGGTGGCTGACCGCGGCCTATCTCGCGCGCTTCCTCGATCTCGCCAACCGCCGCGACCTGACGATCACGCTGGTCGAATCGCCCGATATCGGCATCATCGGGGTGGGCGAGGGGGCGTTCCCGACCATCCGCACCACGCTGCAGTTCCTCGGCGTCGACGAACGCGATTTCCTCCGCGCGACGGGGGCGACGTTCAAGCAGGGCGTGCGGTTCGAGGACTGGCTGCGCACGCCGGCGCCGGGCGAGCACCATCATTATTTCCACCCGTTCGAAGCGCCGCTCTACGCGCATGACGCCAGCCTGGTGTCGCTCTGGCTGGCGCAGGATCCGGCGACCCGGCCGCCCTTCGCCGAGGCGGTGACGATCCAGCATCGCGTCGCCGGCGACGCGCGCGCGCCCAAGGCGATCGGCGAGGAGGGTTTCGCGGCGCCGCTCAATTACGCTTATCATTTCGACGCGGCGGGCCTCGCGCGCCTGCTCGCCGATCGCGCGCGGGCGCTGGGCGTGGTGCATGTCGCGGATCGCCTGCTCGGCGCGACGCGGACGGCAGACGGCGCGATCGACCATCTCGAGTTCGAGCGTTCGGGCGCGCTGACCGCCGACCTGTTCGTCGATTGCACCGGATTGCGCGCGGAACTGATCGGCGGCGCGCTCGCTGAGCCGTTCGTGTCGGTGAAGAAATATCTGTTCACCGACCGCGCGCTCGCGTGCCGCATTCCCGGCTCGCGGCCCGACGCGCCACTCCCCAGCTATACGATCGCCGCGGCGCACCAGGCGGGGTGGATCTGGGACATCGGCTTGCGCGACGGGCGCGGCGTCGGTGCGGTCTATTCGAGCGACCATGCCGACGCGGCAGAAGCGGAGGATATTCTCGCCGCCTATCTCGATCGCGGCGGGGCGAGCGCGGCGGCGCGGTTGATCGCCTTCGATCCCGGCTATCGGCGGCGGCAATGGGTCGGCAATTGCGTCGCGGTGGGAATGGCGGCGGGGTTCGTCGAGCCGCTCGAATCGGCCGGCATCGTGCTGATCGAAGCCGCGGCGGCGATGATCGCCGAGCTGTTCCCGCCGGCCGGTCCGGTCGACGCCTCGGCCGATCGCTTCAACGCGCTGATGATCGCGCGCTACGATCGCATCGTCACCTTCCTGAAGCTGCATTATTGTCTCAGCCGCCGCGACGAACGCTTCTGGCGCGACAATAACGACCCGGCGACGATCCCCGATGCGCTGAAGGACCTGCTCGACCGCTGGCGCTTCCGCCCGCCGAGCCGCTTCGACTTCACGCTCGACGTCGAGACCTTCGCCTATTTCAACTATCAGTACATTCTCTACGGCATGGAATTCCGCACCGCGCCGCCCGCCGGCGCGGTGGCGACCGCGCGCGAGGCCGCGAGCGCCTTCGCCCGCATCCGCCATTTCGGCGACCAGGCGGTCCAGGACCTGCCCTCGCACCGCGAACTGATCCGCGAGATCAATCAGGGGTGAGCCTGTTTCCGTGGAAGAGCGGATCGAGCGGAGGGTTGGCGGGCTGGGTTTCTACCTCAAACGCTTCCCCGGCGAAGGCCGGGGCCTAGTTTCGCGCACTTCGAGACGGCATCCTGCCGCCGAAGGTACGCCGCGACTGGGCCCCGGCCTTCGCCGGGGGAGCGGGCTTAAGAACGCGGAATAATCTCCAAAAGTACGAGGCTGTGCTTCGAATGCCGCAAGCATCCGGCGCATAAAAAAAGGCCGGTGACTTTCGCCACCGGCCCAGGTCGTCCGCAGGAGGAACGTGGTTGGGGGCGCCGGCATCTTGCCCGGCCGGCGCCCCGATCTTGTCAGTAGTGGTAGGCCCGCTCGCCATGCTCGGCGATGTCGAGGCCTTCGCGCTCCACTTCTTCCGACACCCGGAAGCCCCAGAGCTTGTCGATGATGACGTAGAGGATGGCGGCGCCGACGCCCGACCAGACGAGCGTGATGCCGACCGCCTGGAACTGGATCCACAACTGGCCAACCCAGTCATAAGTGCCCACGATCATCGTGCCCGGTTTGGTCGTGTAGTCGGCGATGCCCTGACCGCCCAGCGCCGGATTGGCGAGGATGCCGGTCATCAGCGCACCGGTGATACCGCCGATGCAGTGCACGCCGAACACGTCGAGCGAGTCGTCATATTTGAACTTCGACTTCACATAGCTGACGAAGAAGAAGCAGATCGGCGAGACCATCAGGCCCAGAACCACCGAGCCCATCGTCCCGGCGAAACCCGACGCGGGAGTGACGGCGACCAGACCGGCGACCACACCCGAAGCGGCACCGAGCAGCGACGGCTTGCCGCGCACGATCTGTTCGGTCAGCAGCCAGCTCATCCCGGCAGCGGCGGTGGCGATCATCGTGTTCATGAAGGCGACCGAGGCGACCGACGTCGCTTCGAGGTTGGAACCGGCGTTGAAGCCGAACCAGCCCACCCACAGCAGCGAGGCGCCGATCATGGTCATGGTCAGCGAGTGCGGCGGCATCGGCTCGTTCGGATAGCCGAGACGCTTGCCGAGCAGCAGGCACATCACCAGCCCGGTGATGCCGGCGTTGATGTGGACGACGGTACCGCCCGCGAAGTCGAGCGCACCCTTGTTGTAAAGGTATCCCGATTCACCGGTGACGGCGTCGAGCGCTGCCTTGCCCTTGAGCGCGGCGGCGGCGAAGGCGTCAGGCCCGTCCCAATACCACACCATGTGCGCGATCGGGAAATAGATGAAGGTCGCCCACAAAGCGACGAACAGCATCAGCGGCGAGAATTTGATCCGTTCCGCCACCGATCCGACGAACAACGCCGGGGTGATCATCGCGAACGTCATCTGGAACAGGACGTAGGTCAGTTCCGGAATATAGACGCCGTTGGAGAAGGTCGCTGCAGGGGAACTGGCATCGACCCCCTTCAGGAACAGCTTGGTGAAGGGGTTGCCGACGAACGGGCTGTACGTCGTGAAGGTCTCCGAATAGCCCCAGCACACCCAGATCAGGCCGATCATGCAGACGATCATCAGCACCTGGGTCAGCACCGACAGCATGTTCTTGGTGCGGACCAGGCCGCCATAGAACAAGGCCAGCCCCGGCACCTACATCATCAGCACCAGCAAGGTGGACACCAGCATCCAGGTATTGTCGCCCTTGTCCATGTGGGCGAGCGACGGCGTGGCGATAACGGGTGTAGCAGCAGGCGCGGGCGCTGCCGCCGCGGCGGCCTGCGCAAATGCCGGAT
>DASVNU010000271.1:0-5691 GCA_036383655.1 Sphingomonas sp.
CCCGGCGAAGGCCGGGGCCCAGTTTCAATGCGCTCACGGTGGCGGAATCATCTTTACGTCATCGACACTGGGCCCCGGCCTTCGCCGGGGTGGGATTGTTTCAACCCTGTCGGATCAAACTTTAGGCCGCCGGATCTCTTCGCCAGCCGGGCGGCAGGATCGGGACAGTGGCGCAAGCGGGGGTGCCATCGCGGCCTCTGCTGGCGATATGCGCGGTGAGGCGCTCGCCCGGCAACAGCGCCTCGATGACTTCCCAGCTAATCCCGCCGAGCGGAACCTTCACGCGGCGTTGCCATGGCGACCCGATCTGGCCGGCACTCGCGCCGACGTTGATATAGACGAACCGCGCGGCCGGCGGTCCCTGGACGAACGGCCCGAGCAATCGTGGTCCGCCGGCGGCGGTGCTGCCGTCCAGCGTAATGTCGAGATCGAACACGAGCGCCTGGATGGAGGATTGGACCGCGCCGATCAGGTCGAACCTGGTACCGCCGCCGCGTTGCAACGCGAGCGTGACGTCCGGGATCGGCTGGTCGATCACGATGCGCAGCGGCAGGTCCGATCGTTCAACCTTCATGGCGCCAATTTTCCATCAGGTCCGCGGCGTCGTCGAGATCGCGCCGCCGCGCCGCGTCGATCGCGGTCCGGCCGCTTTTGTTGCGCGTCCGCGGATCGGCGCCGTGGCTCAGCAGGATGCGGGCGACCTCGACCGCTTTGTCGTCGTCATCGGGCAAATAGAAGAGCGGCGTGGGGGCGTCGTCCTTCGCGCGGGAATGATTGGCCAGTGCGGGCTCGGCTCGAAGCACGGCTTCGAGCCGCTCGCCCAGGCCGAGATGGACGAGCGGCCACGGGTCACGGCTGAGCGGCGCGAGCCGTTCGACCATCTGGGGTTGCCCGAGCACCACTGCCCAGCTGAGCGGTGTCCCGTTCCACTTCCGCTCGCGACAGTCGATCTCGGCGCCGGCCGCGATCAGCAGGTTCGCCGCCTCCAGCGATCCCGACTGAACCGCGCGGTGCAGCGGGCTGATGCCTTCATGGTCGAGCCCGCCGACCTTCGCGCCGAGCGACAGCAGCAACGCGACCGCGGGCGCATTGCCGAACTCGGCCGCGGCCAGCAGCGGAGCCGGGTTGCCCACCAGTTGCGGGTCTGCCGCGAGCAGTGCGCGTGCGCCTGCCTCGTCGCCGCGCAGGCACGCGGCCCGGAAGGCCTCCGCGCCGCTCAGCCTCACCGGTGCGGCGCCATGCCGTTCGAGCAACGCCGCCATGTCGACGAACCCGGAAAGCTGCGCCAGCGCATGGACCGGCTGGCCGGTATAAGCGTGCGGCGTATCGGGGTTGGCGCCGCGCGCCAGCAGCCATTCGGCGCGCACCAGATGGTTCTGGCCGACGGCGTTGCCCAGCAGGTAATCGAGCGGGTTGAGCGGTTGCGTGCCGCCGATGCGATAGCTGACCCCATCGTGCCAATGATCGGTGACCCCATGCGCCTCGCACAGGCGCCACAGCTGATCGTACCAATAGAGGCCCGATCCGACGATCGAGATGTTGTAGAGCGCCTGGGTGTCGAACGGACTGGCTCCAGCGGCGACCAGGGTTTCGACCAGCTCCGTCGCCTGTGGATGGCCCGGCTTCACGCCTTCGCCCAAGCCGATCGCACCGGTCACCGGCGTGAACGAATTGTCCCAGCCGTCATTGTGCGAAAAATTCGGATCGGCCCCGGCCGCGAGCAGCAGGCGTGCGATCGTCACCGCGTTGGCGGCGTCGAGCCGGCCGTAGGCGACATAGGCGAGCGCCGGCCAGTCCATCGGTCCGCCCGTCGCGACAGCCGACGCCGGGTCGCGCGCCAGGCGCCGCTCGACCTCTGCGACATCGCCACAGGCGGCGGCGGTGAACAGGCTGTCGTGCGCGATGGTGGGATAGCGGGCCAGGATGCGCCGCGCCGGGGCGGGATCGCCGCTCCACCATTGTCCCAGCAATTGATCGAGGCGCTCGGCGTGACTCTGGCGATCGAGCGCCAGATCGGCGATCGCCGCCTTGAGCGCGATCCAGTTTTCGCAGCCATAGTCGAGCGCGAGGGCGTGCTGGACATCGCGCAGCCCCGGCTCCGCGGATGGTTTAGCCCCGGAGTCGTGGAGCCGAGCGATCGCGTCGGCATCGCCCGCACGAATAGCTTTCAGCCAGCGCTTGGCATCCTTGCGCAGGGTATCGAGATTGGTTTTGGGCGTGAGCGTACGACGCATCGGAAACCTTCCTTCCAAATGCCAGACGTCCGCTTACGAAAGGCCGGAAGAAGGGTTCGTAAGTATCGTTCTCAGCTGGATGGGAGAAGCTCCCTTGCCGCGGACAGGTGGCGCTCCAGATGCGCTCTGGGGCAGGATTATCGGTGATGGCGCTGCCCCTGTCAACGAAGCCGATCGAAGGTTCCGGCGGAAAAAGGCGCGATCGTCTGGCGGCGGCGCACCATTGGGCATAGGATCGCGTGCATGCTCGATCCGTCTCATCCGGCCGCGTCGCTGTTCAGCTACCGGAGCTATGCGGCGCACAGCGATATCGCACCGCATGTCCATGCCTCGCCCAGCCTGACGCTCGTGCTCGGCGGCGCTTATGAAGAGCGGATCGCCGGCCGATCCGCGCCGCAGGGTGAGGGTAGTGCGCTGATCTGTCCCGACGGTATGGCGCATGCCCAGCGGTTCGGCGCGCGCGGCGCGCGCAAGATCATCGTGACGCCGGGGCCAATGCTGCTCGACTATCTGAGGACGGCAACGCCCTTCACCGCGGCACCGTCGGCTCGTTCGGCGACGATCGGCAGGCTCGCGCGTCAGATCGGCGCGGAACGATCGCTTGCCGACGCCTTTTCCGATGCCGCGATGGAAGGCGCACTGTGGCAGGTCGCGGCCTTGCTCGGGCGAAGCATCGCCGGTGCGTCGACGCCGGCATCGTCGATCGCGCGCCGCGCGCGGCGGATGATCGAGGCGATGGGCGACGAGCCGATCCCCCTGGCGATTCTGTGCCGCGAGACCAATTGTCATCCGGCGACGCTGACCCGCGCGTTTCGCCGCGATTACGGCTGCACGCCGGGCGAGTATCAGCGACGCCTGCGGGTCGAACGCGCCGGACGCTTGCTCCGGGATACGGCGATGCCGCTGGCCGAAGTGGCGGCGACCTGCGGTTTTTGCGACCAGTCGCATCTCGCCCGGTCGTTCCGTCACGTCCTTGGCTGTACGCCGTCCGACTATCGCCGCCGCGCATAACGTCCCAATCGCGGCTCGCGTCCAAGACAGGCGGATATCCGCATCGTAGCACCACCGCGGTTCCCACCACGGATGGCTGGTAAAAATGCGCTTTCCCCTGATGATCGCCGCCGCGTCGCTTGCCGTCGCGCTTCCGGTGCCGGCGCTGGCTGCCCCGTTCGACCGGGCCGCATGGCAACAGGATTATGCGCAGCTCAAAAAGGCGCTCGAGGAAAATTACGCCAATCTCGCCTGGAAGGCGTCGGGCGCCGACGGGGTCGATCTTCCGGCGCTCGATCGCGCGACGGCCGAGGCGCTGGCGCGCGCGACGAGCGACGCCCAGGCAGTGGATGCCATCCGCGCCTTTGTCGACGGCTTCCATGACGGGCATTTTTCCGAGTTGCCGTATCGCGCAGTCGCGACGGGGCCGGCGCCCGAGCCGGCCAAACCGACGCTCGCACCCGACGATCCGGCCGACGGCTGTGCCGCGCTTGGTTTCGCCTCGACCGGGCCGGTGGTCTTCTCGCTGCCGGTCGAGCAATTGCCGGGGTTCCGGCTGGTGTCCGATGGTCTCGGCTCGACCTTCCGGACCGGGACGATCTCGAAATCCGGCACGATGCTGGGCTTCATCCGCATCCAGGCCTTCCGCGCCCGCGCTTTCCCGGTCGCCTGCCTTCACGCCTGGGCCGCGTTGCGACGGGCGGGCAAGCCGATCACCGCCGACGCGATGGAGAATGCGGCGGTCAATCACTGGTATATCGATCTGGTCGATGCGATCGGCGCGCTGCGACGGGCGGGCGTCACCGCCATGGTCGTCGATATCGGCAACAATAGCGGCGGCGACGACAGCGGCGACTGGACCGCGCGGGTGTTCACCGATCGCCCGGTCCGATCCGCGCGGTTGCTGATGGTCGATGCGCCGGTGTCCGCGGGCTATTTCGACGAGCAGATCGATAATCTCGGCAAGGCGCTGGCGGGCAAGGGGTCGGCAGAGGGGAAAAAGGCGCTGTCGGAAGCCTTGTCCTTCTTCACCCAGCAGAAGCAGCGGATCGGACGGCAGTCGTGCGACCTCTCCTGGTCGTGGCGCGAACAGCGCCTCTGGTCGCCGGCCGGATGCAATCGCCTGCTTGCCGCCGGCTATGCCGGGGGATTCAGCCCCGGTCTCGCCAAGGGCGCCTTTGGCGACGAGGATCTCGCCGGCAATTTGTCGTCGGCGTCGATGATCGAGGAATGGTCCGCGGCATGGACAGGGCCGACCTATGTCGTCACCGATCAACGATCCTATTCAGCCGCCGAGATGTTCGCGGCGGTGATGCAGGACAACAAGATCGCCAGGATCGTCGGTGCCCGCACCGGCAAGGACGGATGCGGTTTCATGACCGACAGTCCGCCGCTCGTGCTGACGCATTCGCGCCTGCGCTTTCGCATGCCCAATTGCATGCGGCTACGCGCCGACGGCTCGAACGAGGAAGCCGGCATCGCGCCCGACATTCCCGTCCTTCCCACGGAGAATGAGAGCGATCGTGCGCGGGCTGATCGCGCTGTCGGGGCGATTGTCGGGGATGTCGCGCGGGGCGGGAAGGCGGCGGCCTCCCGGTAAGGATGGCGGGATTGGTGTTGAGCCTGTCAACGCAGCGACGTGCCGCTCCGGCCGCCACGGAACATCGAGAACCAGGTGAGGGGGTTCCACGTCGCACTCCCGTCGAACGAGTAGGTGACGAACTCCGCTCTTCCCGCGATGTTCTCGATCGGCACGGCGCCACCCAGACCGTTCAGTCCCGTCGGGACTCGGCTGTCCGCGCTCATGTCGCGGTTGTCGCCCATCAGAAAGACGTGCCCCGCCGGCACGATACAGGCCGGGAAATCGTCCTCTGCGCTGGGCCCGAAATCGATCGTATCATAGGAACGGCCGTTGGGGAGCGTCTCCCGAATGATGTGGAGTCGGCAATAGGCCCGGCCATCGGCACCAGTGATCCTCGCGGCCGCGAAGCCGGGGAATGATCGCTCGGGATCCGGATCGTGCGCGTCGCAGTGAAAGTTCCCGTCGATCGGCATCAGACGATAGCCTCCATCCTGTACGGGGACCGGACGTCCGTTGAGCCAAAGGCGGCCACCGGTTATCCGGACGACGTCGCCAGGCAGGCCGATCACCCGCTTGATCAGATCTTCCCCGCGCCGGCTGGCGTCCGGCGGCGTCACGATGACGATGTCGCCACGATCGGGCAATCGGCCGAAAAGGCGCCCTGGCATGAACGGGAGCAGGTGCAGGATCGGCGATGTGTAGGACCAGCCATATGGCCATTTGCTGACCACCAGCCGATCTCCAACCAGCAGCGTCGGCATCATGGATTCCGACGGAATATAGAAGGGCTTGGCGACGAGGCTCTGAACGGCCGCGACGAGAAGGAGGAGGCCCGCCAGGTCACGGATTTCCTTGTACCAGCGGAAGCGGCGGGGCGGGTTGATG
>DASVNU010000272.1:0-5159 GCA_036383655.1 Sphingomonas sp.
GGCACAAGGCCGGGGTGACGTTTGGGGTTAGGACGCCGAGTGCGAAATTAACGTCGGGGGGACGGTTTCCCGTTCCCCCGACGCCCCCTCCGAGCTCTAACGCGGCGCCGGCAGCCAGCTCAGGTCGAGCCCTTCATAGCGGTCGACATAATTGGCCGCGCGGAGCAGCCCGCGTTCGTTGGTGAAGGTCACCCGCCCGTTCTCGCGCGCGATCAGCCCTTCTTCCTCGATCTGGCGCAGCATGCGGTTGACGTGGACGGCGGTCAGCCCGGTGGCGTCGCCGATTTCTTCCTGGGTCAGGCCAAGCGTGAACGTGTCGCTGATCGCCTTGTCGCCGGTGCGCAACCGATTGCGCATGTCGATCAGCACCGCGGCGACGCGTGCCTTGGCCGAGGTGCGGCCGAGCGCGGCGAGCCGGTCGGTCAGCGCGGCGCGCTCGATCTGGCTGTAAACCAGCAGCAGCGCAGCGAGCCGCGGGTGGGCGGCAAAGATCTCACTCAGCGCGGTGCGCTCGAACGGCGCGACGATACCGTCGCTGAGCGCGGTGAGCGTCTCGGGCGTCTCGCGATAAACCAGGCTCGACAAGGCGATCACGTCGCCCGGGAACAGGAACCGCAGAATCTGGCGGCTGCCGTCGTCGAGCAGCATCGACGACATCAGCATGCCCTTGCGGACCACGAACATCTCGCCGGCGCGATCGTTCTCCCGCTGGATCGTCGCACCCCGCCTGACCGGCCGCTCGCGCTCCTCGAGCCGTTCGAGCGCCGCGTGTTCCGCCGGGGTAAGAGTAACCAGATCGCCCAATCTTTCGGCGAAACAACTGCCTGACACGCGAAGAACACTCCCCCGAACTTGGGACGTACAGAGCAGTGCGCGCGGACCTGTGCATTAAAGTCGATCAATGGGGATGACACGGCTGTTGCGCTTGCGTGCGGCGCGGCGGGCGATAGAAGCCTTTGGATGGACCGTATCCTCATTCGCGGCGGCAATCGCCTGACGGGCAAGCTGCCGATTTCGGGCGCCAAGAATTCGGCGCTGACGCTGATGCCCTGTGCACTCTTGACCGAGGAACCGGTGACGCTGCGCAACCTGCCGCGGCTCGCCGATGTCGACAGCTTCGGGCATCTGCTCAACCAGCTCGGCGTCTCGACCGAGATCGAGGGTGCGCGGCCGAGCGATTTCGGCCGCGTCATGACGATGCGCGCCGGACGGCTGACCTCGACCGAGGCGCCGTACGACATCGTGCGCAAGATGCGCGCGTCGATCCTGGTGCTCGGGCCGCTGGTCGCGCGCGCTGGCGAGGCGACGGTGTCGTTGCCCGGCGGCTGCTCGATCGGCAACCGTCCGATCGACCTGCATCTCAAGGCGCTCGAGGCGATGGGCGCGGAGATCGAGCTGGCCGCGGGCTATGTGAAGGCGACCGCGCCCGGTGGGCGGTTGCCGGGCGGGCGCGTGACTTTTCCGATCGTCTCGGTCGGCGCGACCGAGAATGCGGTGATGGCCGCGGTGCTCGCCAAGGGCGGCACGGTGATCGAGAATGCGGCGCGCGAGCCCGAGATCGTCGATCTGTGCAATCTGCTGCTGGCGATGGGCGCGTCGATTTCGGGCGTGGGTAGCGAGCGGCTGGAGATCGAGGGCGTCGATCGCCTGCACGGCGCTACCTATCGCGTGATGCCCGACCGGATCGAGGCGGGCAGCTATGCCTGCGCCGCCGCGATCACCGGCGGATCGGTCGAGCTGGTCGGGGTCAAAGCCGACGACATGCGCGCGACGATTGCCGCGTTGATCGACGCCGGCGTCGGCGTCGAGGAAAAAGGCAGCTCGCTATTCGTCTCGTCGGACGGGAAGCTCAAGCCGCTGACGCTATCGACCGCGCCGTTCCCCGGCTTCGCGACCGATATGCAGGCGCAATTCATGGCGATGCTGTGCAAGGCGGACGGCGCCAGCGTGCTGACCGAGACGATCTTCGAGAATCGCTACATGCACGTGCCCGAATTGGCGCGGATGGGCGCCGATATCCAGGTGCGCGGCCGCACCGCGGTGGTGCGCGGGGTCGACCATCTGATCGGCGCGCCGGTGATGGCGACCGATCTGCGCGCGTCGATGAGCCTGATCATCGCCGGGCTGGTCGCCGATGGCCAGACCGAAGTCAGCCGCGTCTATCACCTCGACCGCGGCTATGAGCGGCTCGAGGAGAAATTGTCGGCGGTCGGCGCCGATATCGAACGCGTCGGCGACGGCTGACGATGAACCGGGGGCTCAGTAGCACGCTCAGCGATCGCCAGGCGCTCTGGGCGTTCGTGCTCGGCTGCATCGCGGTGACCGCGGGCGTGCTGATGCACGTGCCGATGTTCCTGATGGGCCGGACGATGCACTACCGGCTCGTCGGCATGGCGATGGGCTGGGACATGGTGCTCGGCATGGGGCTGATCATCGCCGGCGTCGGGGTCGCGGCTTACGGCCTGTTGCCGCGCGACATCGCCAGGCAGCGCGCCGAAAGCGGCGCGATCGAAATTTCCGCGCCCGAGGACGCGCCGTTGAGCGGGGCGCATTGGCGGCTGATGCTCGTGCTGGTCGTCGCGCTGATCATCGACGTGATGAAGCCCGCGTCATTGGGGTTCACCGTGCCCGGCATGGTCAGCGAATATGGCGTGCCCAAGGCGACGGTCAGCCTGGTGCCGTTCTTCGCGCTGATCGGCACCGTGACCGGATCGGTGCTGTGGGGCGTGATCGCCGACATCTATGGCCGCAAGGCGTCGATCCTGTTGTCGGCGGTGATGTTCGTCGGCACCTCGATCTGCGGCGCGATGCCCAGCCTCGCCTGGAATATCGGCATGTGCTTCATGATGGGCGCGGCGGCGGGCGGGATGCTGCCGGTGACTTATGCCCTGCTCGCCGAGATGATGCCCAACAAGCATCGCGGCTGGAGCCTGGTGTTGGTCGGCGGCCTCGGCGCGGTCGGCGGCTATTTCGCGGCGAGCGGTTTCTCCGCATTGCTGCAGCCGATCTTCGGCTGGCGGATCCTGTGGCTGCTCAACTTGCCCAGCGGACTGCTGCTGGTGTTGCTCGGTGGCCTCATTCCCGAATCCGCCAAGTTCCTGCTGGCGCGCGGTCGTGAGAGCGAGGCGCGAGCGGTGATGGCGCGGTTCGGCTCGACGGCGAAGCGTCTGACCCCGCTGCCGCCGTTGCCCGCGGGGACGGTGAGCCACGCGCTGACCGGCGCCAAGCTGGTCGGCAAGCTCGCTGCTTTGTCGATCGCCGCCATCGCCTGGGGTCTGATCAATTTCGGGTTGCTGCTGTGGTTGCCCGCCGATCTCGTTGCCAAGGGATATTCGGTCGCGGTGTCGAGCAAGCTGCTCGCCGAATCCGCGCTGATCGCCTTTCCGACGGTGTTCGTCGCGGCGCTGATGTATAGCCGCTGGAGCACCAAATGGTCGCTCGTCACGATGGTCGGCGTCACCTTGCTGGGGCTGGTCGGCGTGCTGCGCCTCGAGCTTGCCGGGATCGGCAGCCCGGTCTTGCCGGTGGCGTTGCTGATCGTCGGATCGAACGGGATCATCGCGATCCTGTTGCCCTATACCGCCGAGAGTTTTCCGTTGCGCGTCCGCGGCCGCGCAACCGGCTGGGTCGCGGCCTGCACCAAGGGCGGCGGCGTCGCCGCGCAGGCGCTCAGCATCACCGCTCTGGTCCCGGCGATGGGCGTGACGGCGGGGCTGATCATCGTGCCGACCGCGCTCGCGCTTGGCCTGTGTGCCTGGTTCGGGCGCGAGACGAGGGGGCGGGACTTGCGCCTGCTGGACGACGCGCTGGTCGGTTAGGCTGGCTCACGTATTCAATCGTCATCCCCGCGAAAGCAGGGACCCATCTCCCGACATATCCACTATCACGACCGTCGCAACTCGTTGCCTGTGCCCGAGACGGGTCCCCGCTTTCGCGGGGATGACGGCTAAGGACTATTGCCCCGCTCAGAACGGCGCGATTGCGGTCGCGTAATGCGCCATCGCCATCGTCGTCAGCTGGGCGTTGACGCGGATGCAGCTGGCGAAAGTGCTGGCGTCGGTGACCAGCACGTTGGCGGTGCCATGGACGCGGCAGTCGAGATCGACCACGCCGTGCTCGCGATCCTTGCCGCGGGCATTGCCGCCCTGCGGATGCGAGCTCGACAAGGTGACGTCGTCGGCCTCGCTGATCGCGTTCTCGAAAAAGGCGTCGATATCGTCGCCAGGCTTGAGCGTCTGGCCGCGCGCGAGCGCCGGATAGACCTCCTCCGCGCCGGCCGCGAAATGGACCTTGGTCAGCGCCGACAGCGCGCGCTTGAGCAGCGGGATTTCGACATCGTCGCGCAGCTTGAAGCTCAGGCCCGAATCGATCAGCTGCCCGCAGCGATCGGCGGGGATCAGGATGCCGGCCGACGCCAGCCGGCCGTAATTGCGCATCCGCTGGGCATGGTCGCCGAACCAGCCGGGCATCAAGGTCGACATGCTCATCGGCGGCTGGAAATGCGATTCGAGCAGGAAGTCGCCGTGGTCGACATAGGTCGCCATCTGGTCCTCGTCCCAGCTGCGCATCGATTGCTCGCCGGGCATCAATGCCACGACCGGACAGGCGATGTTGAGCGAGATGCCGGTGCCGGTGCCATCGATCCCGCTCGCCGCGAGGATACGGCTCGACGCCATCGTGCCGGCGGCGACCACCACGCCTTCGCGCGCGCGAATGAAATGCTTGCGGCCGTCGGCCAGCACGACCTCGACCCCGGTCGCGCGGCGCTTGTCCCAGTCGAGCGGGGTTTCCCAGCGGATCGCGGTGACGGCGGTGTCGGCCAGGATGTGCGCACCACTCTTGCGTGCGTCGAGCAGGAAGGACTGCGCCATGCCCTGCTTGCGGCCATAGGGACAGCCGGTGTTGCAATAGCCGCAATAGGCGCACGCCGCACCGATGGAGTCGGGGCCGTAATTCTTGCTGAACCACGGCGTAGGCGAGGCCTGGTCGCACGGCAGGCCGGTCGCCGCCGCGTGCGCCGCCCAGCCGCGTTGCAGGTGCGGGCCGTTGTTGCGTCCGGCGCGCGCGTCGATCGGACCGACCGACAGCCGCTGCTCGATCGCGCGATAGGCGGCCTCGAACCGCGTCTCGTCGACCGGCGCGCCGAGTTCGGCCCATTT
>DASVNU010000273.1:0-3170 GCA_036383655.1 Sphingomonas sp.
GCGCGGGAAGATTTCCCAGCCCATGTGATTGGTCACCCCCATCAGCGTCATGATTCCAAGCACGCAGGCCAGAGCGCCGATATGGATCGGGATCACGAAGACCAACGCGGGGATGACGATCGCCCCGGTCAGCGCCTCGATCGGGTGAAACGCCATCGCCGCCCAGGCGGTCGGCGGCCGGCTGGCATGGTGGACGGCATGCGCGAGCCGGAACGGGGCCGGGCGGTGCATCCAGCGGTGCGTCCAGTAGAACCAGCTGTCGTGCGCCAGGAGATACAGCAGCACCGATAGCGGCAGGTACCAGAGCGGGAAGGCGTGGGGATCGGTGTACATCCGCGTCCAGCCCCGATTCCACCACCCCCAGGCGACCACGCCGGCGGGAATGCCATAGATCGCCGCCGACGCCAGGCTCCACGCGATCTCGCGCCGGATCTGCGTGTCGAGCCCGGCATAAAGGCCTGGCCGCACCGCGCGCGTCGCCAGCGCGAAGGCCCCGCTGGTGATGAGGTAGCGGATGCCGACGATCAGCGTCATCGCGAGCGCGGACAGAATGATGGCGAGCGCTGCGGTCACGCGTCCGGTGTAGCGCAAAGCGGCGGGCAATTCCCCTCCCGCTTGCGGGAGGGGAGAGCCCCGTCATCCGGCGATCATCGTCACGCAATCGGCGGCCAGCGCCTCGAGTTCATCGCGCGAGGCGCCGGCGCGGGCACGGACACTGAGCGAATGGATCACCGAGGTCGCCACGCGCGCATGCGCCGCGGCGAGCGGATCGCCGCGCGCGACCAGCAATTCCTCGATCTTATCGTCCTCCATCTTGACGAACGCCGCCAGCCGCGCGCGGATCTCGGCATCGTCGACCGCACTGGTCGCCGAGGTCGACACCATGATGCAGCCCGACGGTCCGGTCTCGCCAGTCAGGAATCCGTCGATGACCGCGCGGAACATCACCTTCAGGCTTTGCCTGAGCGGCAGGTCGGCCGCGATCAACTGATCGATGGCCTGCCCGGCGCGCTCGATCGTGCGGTCGAGCGTCGCCAGATAGAGCGCGCGCTTGTCGCCGAACGCGGCGTAGAGGCTGGGGCGCTGCAACCCGGTGGCGTCGACCAGATCGTCGAGCGAGGTCCCGGCATAGCCGCGCGTGCGGAAGCGCTCGGCGGCGGCGCCCAGCACCTCCGCCGAATCGAACCCGCGCGGGCGACCACGACGCCGCGGCGTCTCATGTGATTTTTGTACCAACTCGCAAAGAATCCTTGACGCGAATAATATTTATGCGGATTGGTACAAAAATAAACAAGCCCCCAGGAGGAATTGTCATGAAACTCTATTTCATCCCGTTCGCGTGCAGCCTGGCGACCAGAATCGCGATCAACGAAGCCGAGCTCGATGCCGATTTCATCCAGGTCGTGCCGGGCGGCGCGCTGCCCGACGGACGCACCTTTTCGGACATCAGCCCGATGGGATATGTGCCGGCGATGGAAGCGGGCAGCGTGACGCTGACCGAGGGACCGGCGGTGCTGACCTATATCGCCGATCTGGCGGCCGAGGGCGTGCTGGCGCCGGCGCCTTATACGCGCGAGCGCTACGAGCTGACCAAATGGCTCAATTTCATCTCGACCGAAATCCACAAGGGCGTGTTCGCGCCGCTGATGTCGCGGAGCTCGACCGACGGCGCGCGCGACTGGTCACGGCAGCTGGTCGACAAGAGGTTCGGGTTGCTGGAGGCGCATCTGGCCGGGCGCCATTATCTGCTCGACGGCTTTTCGGTCGCCGATGCCTATCTGCTCGCGGTGCTCAACTGGACCGAATATGCCGGGTTGAGCCTCGATGGCTGGCCGGTGCTCAAGGCATGGCGCGCCACGATGCGCGCGCGGCCGTCGGTCGCCGCGGCGATGGCGACCGAGATGCCGCTGCGCCAGGCGGCCTGATCGGCCCGATCCGGCATCTTTCCACAGGCTATTCGCCAGACCCCGCCCTAAGGGTTGCGCTCTCGATCAAAACGGGTAGCGCAACCCGATGGCAGGCCAAGTTGACTGTGACCTAGCGATCGTCGGCGGCGGGTTGGCGGGCGGCCTGATCGCGCTCGCGCTGCGCCGGAAGCGCCCCGACCTCGACCTCAGGCTAATCGAGGCGAGTCCGCAGATCGGCGGCGACCATGTCTGGTCGTTCTTCGACCGCGACGTCGCCACCGCCGATCGCTGGCTGGCCGCGCCGCTCGTTTCCTATGGCTGGCGCGGCTATGACGTCGCCTTTCCCGCGCACGCCCGATCGCTGCTGACCAGCTATTATTCGATCGAGTCCGAACGCTTCGATCGTGTCGTCCGCGCCAGCCTGGCGCCGGGCCAGCTGATCGCGGAAAAGGCGCTGGGCGTGGGCACCACCGCGGCGGTGCTGGCGAGCGGCGACCGCATCGAGGCCAAGGGGATCATCGACGCGCGCGGCCCGGGCGACATGTCCTCGCTCGAGCTCGGCTGGCAGAAATTCGTCGGACGCGAATTGCTGTTGAGCGAACCGCACGACGTGACGCGCCCGACGATCATGGATGCCACGGTCGAGCAGATCGACGGCTATCGCTTCGTCTATTCATTGCCGTTCACCGCGACGCGGATGTTCGTCGAGGACACTTATTACAGCGACACGCCGGCGATCGACCGCGACGCGCTGGTCGACCGCATCCAGGACTATGCGCTCGGCCGGGGCTGGGTGACCGAGGCGGTGTCGCGCGAGGAAACCGGCGCTTTGCCGGTCGCGATCGGCGGCGATTTCGAGGCGTTCTGGCGCGCGGGCGGCGCGAAAGTGCCCAAGGCCGGGCTGCGCGCCGGGCTGTTCCACCCGACCACCGGCTATTCGCTGCCCGACGCGATCCGGCTGGCCGCGCGGATCTCCGACGCCAGCGACCTGTCGACTCCAGCGCTGTACGATCTGACCTATGGCATGGCGAGCGGCGCCTGGGCCGATCGCGCCTTTTACCGTACGCTCGACGCGATGCTGTTCCGCGCCGCCGAACCCGAAGAGCGATACCGCATACTCGAACGCTTTTACCGGCTGGGTCCGGGCCTTATAGGACGGTTCTATGCCGGACGATCGAGCGTGATGGACATGGCCCGCATCCTCAGCGGCAAACCCCCGGTTCCGGTCGGCCGCGCGATCGCGGCGATCCGCGGGAAGCGCGC
>DASVNU010000274.1:0-2751 GCA_036383655.1 Sphingomonas sp.
GTCGGGATTGAACAGCCGCGTTTCCTGGACGATCTTGCCACCCGATTCGAGCATTTCGACCTGGCGCGCCGCCTCATGCTCGATCGCCTGCATGACGAAGCGGATCGAATTGACGTTCTTGGTCTCGGTACGCGTGCCGAAATCGTCGCCGGGCTTGCGCACCGACACGTTGACGTCGGCGCGCATCGAGCCCTGGTCCATATTGCCGTCGCACGAGCCGACATAACGCAGGATCGACCGCAGCTTGGTCAGATAGGCCCCGGCCTCGGCCGGCGAACGCATGTCGGGCTTGCTAACGATCTCCATCAACGCGACGCCCGAGCGGTTGAGGTCGACATAGGAGCGCGTCGGGTGCTGGTCGTGCATCAGCTTGCCGGCGTCCTGCTCGACATGGATGCGCTCGACGCCGATCTGCTTGGTCGGCTCGGCCTCGCCTTCTAGTTCGATCTCGACCGACCCCGCGCCGACCAGCGGGTGATAGAGCTGGCTGATCTGATAGCCCTGCGGCAGATCGGCGTAGAAATAATTCTTGCGGTCGAACCGCGACCATTTGTTGATCTTGGCGTCGATCGCCATGCCGGTGCGCACCGCCTGGCGGATGCATTCGCGGTTGGGCACGGGCAGCATGCCGGGCATCGCCGCATCGACCAGCGACACTTGCGTATTGGGTTCGGCGCCGAACTCGGTCGCCGCGCCCGAGAACAATTTGGCCTGAGAGGTCACCTGCGCGTGCACCTCAAGCCCGATGATCACTTCCCAGTCGCCGGTGGCGCCACGGATGCGGTAGGTCGAAGGAGCGGCAGTGCTGAGCGGTTCGGTCATGTCGGCGCAGATAGACGTTAGGATCGTAGTGCATCAAGCCCAACACCGTCATCCCGGCGAAAGCCCCATCGTCATCCCAGCGAAAGCTGGGATCTCAAGCGGTTCGCAAAATCGCAAAAGACCCCAGCTTTCGCTGGGGTGACGGCTATTGGGGCGAAAGCGCAATTCTGCCCGAGGCCCCAGCTTTCGCTGGGGCGACGGGTTGTCAGGCGGCGGCTTCCTGATCGAACAGCGAGAAACCGCGCGGCAGGCGGCGCGGGCGCGCGCGCCCCTGGATCTGTCCGTCGATCGCGGCGATCGCGGCGATCAGGTCGACCGGGCGATAGGGCTTGGCGAGGCAGCCGCGGGCAAAAGCGCGGCCGCCTTCGGGGCATTCGCCAGTGACGAAAACCACCGCGACTCCCTGGCCGTGCGCCGCGCGCGCGACGTCGATCCCGCTGCCATCGGCCAGACTGATGTCGACCAGAACGAGATGGACATCGGCGTTGGACGCCAGCACCGTGAGGGCATCGGCGACGCGGTCGACCGTGGCCACGACCTCGAACCCTTCCTCGATCAGCGAATGCTCATTCTCGAACGCGATCAGCGGCTCGTCCTCGCAAACGAGGAGCCGCGTGATGACCCTTTTTTTGTTCCCGAACACCATAAACTGTTCAACCCAGTCGCGCGCAGATCGTGTCGTCTGCGCGTCGTTACGTGCGCGTCGCTTAACCCCCGGCAACGGACCGGGTGTAAATTTTCCCCCGCTCCCCGGCCAATCGGTATATTGGCGCGACGATGCCCTCCTCCAAGACTCCCGACGACCAACGAATCGCAAAAATGCTGGCCCGCGCCGGAATCGCGTCACGGCGTGAAGTCGAACGCATGATCGCCGAGGGTCGCGTCGCGATCGACGGCATTGTGATCGACACCCCAGCGACGCTGCTGACCTCGCTCGCCGGGGTCACCGTCGACGGCAACCCGGTGCGCGAAGCGGAAGCCGCGCGGCTGTTCCTCTATCATAAGCCCAAGGGCCTGTTGGTCACCGAACGCGATCCGGGCGGGCGGCCGACGATTTACGATCGCTTGCCCAAGGGGCTACCGCGGCTGGTGCCGGTCGGCCGGCTCGACCTCGCGACCGAAGGCCTTCTGTTGATGACCACCGATGGTGGGCTCAAACGCCAGCTCGAACTGCCCGCGACGGGCGTCGAACGTGTTTATCGCGCGCGGGCCTATGGCACCGTCGCGCAGTCACAGCTCGAGGATCTGATCCACGGCGTCGAGATAGAGGGCGTCCGCTACGGATCGATCGACGCCAATATGGAGCGACGCACGGGCGCCAACTTCTGGATCGAACTCAAGCTGACCGAGGGCAAGAACCGCGAAGTGCGGCGGGTGCTCGAATATCTCGGCCTCGAAGTCAGCCGGTTGATCCGCACGCGCTACGGCCCGTTCGTGCTCGGCGATCTGCCGATGGGGGCGATCGGCGAAGTTCGCGCGCATGACATAGACTCCTTTCGCAAGGATCCGACACGGATCGATTTGCCGCAACCGGCGCGCAAACAGACCAGCGAACATTCAAGCCCCCCGCCTTCATCGTCTTCAGCCGGGCCACGCCCCGCTCGGCCAAGATCGGAGGGCAATAGTCGTGCTCGCACCGAACCTGAGCAGCGACGCTGGCAGACTGCCGCGCCCCGCGCCGCCGCTCGCCCTGCCTCTTCGGCGGCGCACCAGCGACCGCAGCAAGACAAGCCGCATCGTTCGGAGCACGCACGCGACCTAGCGGATCGGCTGCCGTTCAAGGGACGAAGCGCGCGGAGTTCGTCTCCCGACGACGTGCAGCGGCCGGTGGCCGGCAAGCGCCCTCCCAAAGCCAAGGCCGGCCCGCGCCAGCGCGCCGACGGGACGCTGGCGACGCGCTCGACCGGCGCGCGTAGCGATCGGTCTCGG
>DASVNU010000275.1:0-2772 GCA_036383655.1 Sphingomonas sp.
TATCCGTTTCGCCAGCGTCTATAAGGACTTCACCGAGGCGAAGGATTTCGAGGAGTTCGCCGGATCGGTGAGCGAGATCGGGGCGAAACCTTAGGACGGATCGACATTCAGGCCTGAGCGTGACGGCTGCCTTACAATCCTCCCCCGCCAGGGGGAGGTGGCAGGCGCAGCCTGTCGGAGGGGGCGGAAGCACGACGGTGAGTGGGTCGCTATCCTCCCCTCCGCCGCCTTCGGCGCCACCTCCCCCTGGCGGGGGAGGATTGGTTTGAATGTCGATCTGCCCCATCGTCCGGCTATCGCACCGCCCAGGCGGCGGTGATGAGTTCGTCGAGCACGCGCGCATCCACGTCGGCCAGCGTCCTGATATAGAGACAGCCCTTGCCGGTCGAATATTTGCCAAGTCGGTTCAGGATCGCGCCGTTGCGGTCGATGCCCATGCCATAGAGCGCCAGCGCCGCTGCGCGGGGCGAAAAGCCGATCGCGCAGATCGACCCTTCGCGCCCGCTGTCATATTTATAATGGCGCGCGCCAAATCCGACGATCGACGGACCCCACATCGTCGCGGGCTCACCCGAGATTAGCGCCATCGCCGCGCACAATGTTTCGCCATCCACCCGGCGCTGCGGATTGGCGATGCCCGCAAGAAAGCTCTGTGCGTCCGCCGCCGTCGCCTTGGTCTTGTTCTCCGCCATCGATCGCTTCCCCTGCGAGTCGGTGCGCACAGCCTAGCACGCCGCCGGGGCATCGCTTAAGCGGCCAGCCATGACCGCCTCCGCGATCACCCGCCGCTCGATCGCAGCACAGGCCTGGCCGATCATGATCGGGCAAATCACTGTGCCGCTGGTCGGGCTGGTCGACACCGCCATCATCGGCCGGACCGGCGATGCGGTGGCGCTGGCGGCGGTCGCGCTCGGCAGTTTCGTCGTCACTTTCCTGTTCTGGACCTTCGGCTTCCTGCGGATGGGGATGACCGGGCTGACCGCGCAGGCCGAGGGCGCGAAGGACTCGGTCGAGGTTCGCGCGCTCCTGATCCGCGGCATCACGTTGGGGGTCGGACTCGGCGCGGCGTTGCTTGCGCTGCAAATTGTGCTCATCCCGCTCGCTTTCCGCATTTTCGCGGGCTCGGTCGAACTCGATGCGGTGGCGGAAGGGTTCGTCGCCGCTCGCCTGTTCGGCGCGCCCGCCGCGCTCGCCGGCTTCGCGATCAACGGCTGGCTGCTCGGACTGGGGCGGACGCGCGCGGCCTTGCTGCTCCAGGTGGTGATGAACGCCGCCAATATCGCGCTCGACCTGATCTTCGTCTGGCATTTCGGCTGGGGCGCGCGCGGTGTCGGGTTCGGCACGTCGAGCGCGGAGTGGATCGCGCTTGCCACCGGGCTCGGCATCGCCGCCGTCGTGCTCGGGCGCGACGGCCGCGCGGCGATCCGCCGCGAGATAGTGCGCGCGTTCGACCCCACGGCGCTCAAGCGGCTGTTCGGGGTCAATGCCGACATCATGGTCCGTACCGTTGCGTTGCTGATCCTGTTCGGCTGGTTCGCCAATGCCGGCGCGCGGCTGGGGCCGGTCCAGCTCGGCGCCAACCATGTCCTGTCGCAATTCGTCGGCCTCGCCGCCTATGTCCTGGACGGCTTCGCGTTCACCGCCGAATCGCGCGTCGGCCAGGCGATCGGCGCGAAGTCGCGGAGCGATTTCCTCCGCGCGATCCGGCTGACCGGCGAATTCTCGTTCGCCAGCGGGCTGGTGTTCGTCGCGGCGATAGCGTTCGGCGGGCGCTTCCTGATCGAACTGATGACCAGCAATCCGCAAGTGCAGGAGCGCGCGCTGGCACTCGCGCCGTTCGCCGCGCTGCAGCCGCTGATCGGCGCGCCGGCCTGGCTGCTCGACGGAATCTTCATCGGTGCGACGCGCGGCAAGGCGTTGAGAAACGCCGCGATCCTGTCGACCGCGCTCTACGTCGTGACCGATCTCGCGATGCGTCCCTGGGGCGCATTCGGCGTCTGGATCGCGCTGACCTTGAGTTACGTCTATCGCGCCGGCGCACTCGCTTTGTGGTGGCCGGGGCTGCTCAAGGAAGTCGGAACGCCGCCGCCGCTTGCGGAACCGTCCCCCGGGACCTAGACGCCACCCCCGATTCCCCCTTCTTTCTTGTTCGGAGCCGCCATGTCGGAACAGATCAATCGTGTCGTCCTCGCTTATTCGGGCGGTCTCGACACCAGCGTCATCCTCAAATGGCTCCAGCAGACCTATCAGTGCGAGGTGGTGACCTTCACCGCCGATCTCGGCCAGGGCGAGGAGCTCGAGCCGGCGCGCAAGAAGGCCGAGATGGCAGGGGTCAAGCCCGAGCACATCTTCATCGACGATCTGCGCGAGGAATTCGTCAAGGACTATGTGTTCCCGGTGATGCGCGCCAACGCGCTCTACGAGGGGCTCTACCTGCTCGGCACCTCGATCGCGCGGCCGCTGATCGCCAAGCGCCAGATCGAGATCGCCAAGCTGGTCAATGCCGACGCGGTCAGCCACGGCGCCACCGGCAAGGGCAACGACCAGGTCCGCTTCGAGCTCGGCTATTACGCGCTCGCGCCCGACATCAAGGTGATCGCGCCGTGGCGCGAATGGGATCTGACCAGCCGTACCCGGCTGATCGAGTTCGCCGAACAGCACCAGATTCCGGTCGCCAAGGACAAGCGCGGCGAAGCGCCGTTCTCGACCGATGCCAACCTTCTCCACACCAGTTCCGAGGGCAAGGTGCTCGAGGATCCGTGGGAGGAAGTG
>DASVNU010000276.1:0-1936 GCA_036383655.1 Sphingomonas sp.
GTTCGGGATAGGGATCGTCCCCTCAACCGTCATTCCCGCGAAAGCGGGAACCCATCTCCAGGACTTACCGCCAGCTTGACGGCATCGCTTGCTGATAACGCGGGTGATGGGTCCCCGCTTTCGCCGGGATGACGATAAGAGACGAGCCGATTGGACCTATCCCTGGCTCAGTTTGTCGAGCTAATTCGTCCCCCGACCACCGTCGCCACGCCGCTCAGGTCGATCGCGCTCGCGACACGGGCGTGATCTTCGCCCGCTGACAATCCAATCGCCGGATCGAAGCCGACCCAGCCAACGTCGGCGACATAGGCCTCGCCCCAGAAATGCGGGACCGCGCCGGCATCGCGCGCCAGATAGCCCGACACGCAGCGCGCCGGATAGTTCAGGCGACGGGCGGCCGCGACGAACATCGCCGCAAGCTTGTCCGCACCGGCATCCTCCGCGCGCCGGTGAAGCGCCCCGTTGAGCAGATGCAGACGATCGATATCGCCCTCCGCCCCGCCGTTGGTCGCGTCGATCGCCAGCGCCGCCAGGTCGGGCGCATCCGCAGAGTCGGGCGATTGACGAAGGAACAGCGCCGGCGGCAGCGGTTCGGGATGCGCCGCGCTGAGGATCCCGCTCGACGGACCGGTGAACACCTCGCCGCCGATATGGATCTCGATCCGGTCGAGCGGGCCGTCGGCGTAGAGCATCGTCAGGACGTTGCCGTAGCCGTCGCGTCCGATGTTGAGGCGCGCGTCGCGATCGGGTCCGATCCGCCACCCGGTGACCGTCTGATCGTGATTGTCCTCCGGCGTGACGCGCAACGCCAGGGTCACGCGGGGTAACGAAACGGGGAAGTCGACAATGATGGTATGATCGATCGCGATCCGCATCAGGCGAACTTGAACTGGCGGCCGATTGCGAAGTGCAGATCGGCATTCTCCGCGAGGAAGGTCTCGAGATACTGGTGCAGTCCACCAAGGATCACGTCGGCCGACCGCGTCTTCATCATCCTGGCATGGCGACCGCGCGCCATGCGGTCGGCCTCGCCATGATGCCCGGTGCGCTTGGCGAGCAGCGACAGCAATTCGACCGTCTCCTCCACCGATGCCGCGAGACTGCGCGGCAATTCGTGGCGCGCGATCAGCAAGTCGATGACGTTGGCCGGCGACAGGCCATCGGAGTAGAGCCAGCGATAGGCGGTCACCGCCGACACCGTCTGCAGGATCGTCGTCCATTGATCGCGATCGACCACGCCTCCGACCGTCTCATCCTCGGGCAGCAGGATATGGTATTTGACGTCGAGCAGGCGCGCGGTGTTATCGGCACGCTCGATCGCCTGGCCCAGTCGGATGAACCAGGTCGTCTGGTTGCGCAGCATACGGTGGATCGCGCCTTCGAACCCGCGCGTCTCGGCCTTGACCGCCTCGGCCAGGTTGAGCGTCGCGGTGGCCCCGCCGGGCGACGAGCGGCTGTCGAACAACAGCCAGGCGCGATTGATCCCGGTCCAGGCGTCGCGCGTCAGCGCGGTCCGCACCGCGCGCGCATTGGTCCGCGCCTTGTCGAGGCACCGCACGATCGACCCGGGATGGCTGGTGTCGAGCGTCAGGAAGCGCGCCACCGCCTGCTGCCCGATCGTCGCGCCCGAGGCTTCGAACGCTTCCTGCGCGTCGATCACCGCGAGCGCGCTGGCCCAGGCGACTTCGCCGGCTGGGCGGGGGGAGAGGACGTCGAGGCGGACCGTCGCTTCGACCAGCCGCGCGATGAAGTCGGCTCGTTCGACGTAGCGACCGAGCCAGTAAAGCGAGGATGCCGTGCGCGAGAGCATCAGTGGCGCCCTCGCCCAAACCCAGACGCCTCCCCGGCGAAGGCCGGGGCCCAGTTCCACTGTGTTTTGTTGGCGAGAACAATCCACGCCAACTTAGATCGCCGAAGCTGGGCCCCGGCCTTCGCC
>DASVNU010000277.1:0-2554 GCA_036383655.1 Sphingomonas sp.
GACGCTGGAACAGGCGATCGCCTATATCGACGACGACGAGATGGTCGAAGTGACGCCCAAGTCGATCCGGTTGCGGAAGCGCTATCTCGATCCGCATGAGCGCAAGCGCGCCAGCCGGGCGAAGCAAGCGGCGTAAGGCGAAGCGGGCCGCGCGACCGCCAGCGCGCGAAGCGGCCTGATCCACCGGACGTAGGGCGGTCCTTCCACTCCCCTCCCGCGAGCGGGAGGGGAATGCCCTACTGCCCCTCGAACAGCTTCCACACCTGCGGCCGCCCAGTCGGCTTGGGCGTGCCGTCGAGCCGCTGCGCGCGGACGATCGTCACCGGCTTCACCAGCATCTGCCCCTTCATCGCGCCTTCGCCGCCCGGGCTGGTCGGCATCGCCAGGATGCGCTTGACCACGTCCATGCCGCCGACGATCCGCCCGAACACCGCATAACCCGGCGAGCCGGGCCGCGCGTCCATATTGGGGCTGGCGCCAACCATCAGCGAGAAATTCGCCGTCCCCGAATTGGGACTGTCGTACCGCGCCATCGAGATCGCGCCGTCGACATGGCGCAGCCCGGTCTTGCTGGTCGGCTCGAGCGGCACCGGTTCGAGCCGGCGGCGCGCATCGGTGTCGATGCCGCCCTGGACGAAGCCGAGACTGGGCGCGCCCTTGCGACGCGCCGCGCGATAGAAACGCGTGCCGTCGAGCCGACCGTCATCGACATAAGCGAGGAAATTCGCCCCGGTCCTGGGGGCGTGGCGGACGTCGATCGCCAGCGTGATCACGCCGGCCGAGGTGGTGAGACGAACTCGGACGACCGGGAGTTCGGCTGCCACGGCGGGTTTGGGCGCCTGGGCAGCCGATGCGCCCGCGACGCTCGCCAGGGCCAGAGCCAGAATTGCCGAAGTCGCGAACCGCACCATCATCTCTCCGTCCAGTCGATGATGCGCCCTGTAGCGCCTGGCGCGCCGCCGGGAACCCCGCGCGGGCCCGGCGGCACGATCCAGGCGGCGATCCGCCTCAGGCGAGTGCCGGCTCGCGATAGCGGTCGGCGACGTCGCGGCGGCTGAGCTTGCCGTCGAGCGCGGCACGTGCGGCCTGCAAGCCCTGCCAATGCGGCAGATCGGCATCGGCCAGCGGCGGGATCGTCACCGTCTCACGCCGGTCGAACCCGGTCAGCGCGGCATCGACCAGATCGCCGGCATCCATCACCCAATCCGCCGGGAAGCTGTCGATATCCTTGCCCGACCGTTCCCAGATTTCGGTCCGCGTCGCGCCCGGCAGCACCGCCTGTACGTAGAGACCTTTCGGCCCATATTGCGCGGACAGGCTCTGGCTGAGGTTGAGCAGATAGGCCTTCGATCCCGAATAGACGCCGTCGAACATCTCGGGGAGCAGCGCCAGCACCGACGCGATATTGATGATCGCGCCTTCGCCACGTGCGACGAACGCCTTGCCCGCGGCCCCGGCCAGCACGGTCGGCGCGGTGATATTGAGCGCGATCAGCCGTTCGGCTTCGGCCGGCTCTACCGAGATCACGTCGCCGTTCATCGACAGGCCGGCATTGTTGACGAGCAGGCCGATCGCCGGATCGCCGGCGAACCGCGCGGAAACGCGCGAAAGGTCGGCGGGGTCGGTCAGATCGGCGCGCACCACCTCGATCGTGCGGCCGGTTTCGCCGCGCAGCCGTTCGGAGAGCGCCTCCATCCGTCCCTGGTCGCGGGCGACGAGGATCAGATCGTAGCCGCGATGCGCGAGGCGGTCGGCGTAGATCGCGCCGATGCCGGTCGAGGCGCCGGTAATCAGCGCGGTCTGATTGAGAGCTTGAGTCATCGAAAATCTCCTTCGCGCCCGGCACCGAGTCGAGCGACTTGCATTTTGATAGGAACGTGACTATCATTTTGCAATGGACACCGAGAAATTATCCTGTGGCATCTGCCCGGTCGGTCGCGGGCTGGCGCGCGCGGGCGATGCCTGGAGCATGTTGATCCTGCGCGACGCGGGGCTTGGCCGAACGCGGTTCGACGAATTCCAGAAAAGCCTGGGGATCGCGCCCAATATCCTGACGCGCCGGCTGGCGGCGTTGGTCGAGGGGGGGATGCTCGAGCGCCGCCGCTACAGCGAGCGCCCGCCACGCGACGAATATGTCCTGACCGAAGCGGGGCGCGATTACCTGCCGGTGCTGCAGGCGCTGGGCGGCTGGGCACGCAAGCATTTCGGCGAAGGCGCGATGAGCGAACTGGTCGAGACGAGCAGCGGGCGGACGATCACGCCGCTGGTGGTCGACGCCGAGACCGGCGTGCCGCTGTCCGAGATCGCCGTGACGCTACGCCCGCCAGGCGACGCCTGAACCCGGGAAGCGGGCGACGGGACTGCCGAAATTGGAGGGGAAACAGCCCCGTCTTAGTATTCAACGGTGGGACGTGCCGGGCCCTTCGTCCGGTCCGTTTCCGGGTTGCGGCTGGCCCGAGCGCAATCGCATCGCGCGACGCTGCATCCAATATTGGCGCCGGGCCTGACGCCGTTCGAACCGTTCCTGCGGCGTGAGCGGGCCGGCGATGGCGCG